>CAZMWG010000006.1:0-41510 GCA_964569925.1 uncultured Halobacteriales archaeon
GTTTGGCTTCCCGGATCTTGAGATGGTCGACATGCGCGAGATGGTCGAGAACGCGAAACGACAGGTGGAGGCGACGGAACTGCCGATTGTGGCGGACTGTGACACCGGGTACGGCGGTATCCACAACGTCCGCCGTGCCGTCCGCGAGTACGAGAAAGTCGGCGTTGCGGCGGTCCACATCGAGGACCAGACCACGCCGAAACGCTGTGGCCACATCGCCGGCAAGCAGATCGTCTCCCGCGAGGACGCCAAAGCCCGCTTCTCCGCGGCCGTCGACGCCAAGCAGTCCGAGGACACCATCATCATCGCCCGCACCGACGCCTACGGCTCGGCCAACGGCGACTGGGAGGAACACCTCGAGCGTGGCCGACTCTACGCCGACGCCGGCGTCGACATCGTCTGGCCCGAGATGCCCGACCCCTCCCGCGAGGACGCCGTCGAGTACGCCGAGACCATCCACGAAACCCACCCCGACCTGAAACTGGCGTTCAACTACTCCTCCAGTTTCGCCTGGAGCGAAGAAGAGGACCCGCTCACGTTCGAGGAACTGGGCGGACTGGGGTACAACTACATCTTCATCACGCTGTACGCCCTGCACTCGGGCGCACACGCCGTCTACGAGGACATGAAAAACATCGCCGAGAACGACGAACAGGCCCAGTTCGACCTCGAGGACCGCTACCTGGGCCACGAAACCGAGAGCCACCACGAACTCTCCTTCGTCCCGCGGTTCCAGAACATCGAAGCCGACTACGACCCCGAGGCCAAGAAGCGCCAGCAGGAGTCGGCCGGCTTCAGCGACGAGGAAGAAGACGCCGTCATCACCAGCGAGAACGACGACTGACGACGGGGGCGCTTTTTTCTGCCGTGAGCCACGGCTGTCGGAACGCTCTTTGAATCACGGGTGGTAGGTGTGCACGGCCGATGACGAGGGGTTCGGTCCGAGGGCACTGCCCGGTGACGAACCCTATGAGTGCCGAGGCCACCGATTTACTGGTACCAGCGAAGCACGAGAATTCTGAATTCGTCAGTCTCAGCCGATCACATCGAAAGCCCACAAGCCCTTCCAGTAGAGCTTGAATCTGTGCCTACGGTGCGTGGCCAGTTCTCGAAGTGAGACGGATAGTGAGTTTCGGCGGTGAGGAGTCGATTCCACATCGATGTTCCCGATCCTGAAGAAACTGCGTGTGTTCCGATGCGTGTGAGTCGAAGCTGATCCCCTCCTTCTCGGTACTCGTCGTTGGCGAAGAAGAAGTAAACACCGCGCTCCGGCCAGTCCATGTAGCCTGTGCAGTCTTTGAGCTTCTGCTTGCCGCCAACCCGCGATCCCAATTTGTCGAGCAATTCGTAGAAGCGATCAAGGTCTTCAGCCCGTGTTATTGTCGATATGAGTGGATTGCTCGCCTTCCCCCAAAGACATTCGTATCACGCAAGTGCATGCAAAATCGAAGAAAGATGGATATCCTTGTTATCTCTGCCTGCCCCGGGACGAAACGACACAATGCCGTTTTGGATTGTGAGGACATAGACACCTCTACACGAGAGGAGTTGGTCGAGCAGTACCCTAACGTAACTGAACCGGCTGCGAGACTCTATGGAGGGAACGAGCACGACCATGTCGGCTCAGCTGTCAAATCCCTCAGAGAGTTTGCTACCGTTGATTGGCTCATAATCTCCGCTGGGTTCGGTGTCGTATCCGCTGAGACACCGCTACCTTCCTACGAATGTACGTTCAGTGACGCCGAATCTAACGAAGCTCGAGCTAGAAATATGGGCTACGATTCAGAAGAACTAACGAAGAAAGAAACGCTGAGGGCGGTAGCAAATGAGAAATCCATACCGAATGATCTGAAACGGTGGCTATCGAAGGAGTACGATATCGTATTTGTGGTGCTGGGAGAGTCGTATCTGATCGCAGCGGAGGAAGCTCTATCATCCTTTCCCAACGAGACGAAGGCATTCGCGTTTGCTGCCAAAGGGAACAGCCACCTAATCGGTTCCTGTGAGTGGATACCCTCCACGGAGGAGGAGCGATCTCATTTTGGCACTGTCTGGATAGAGCTCCGAGGACGCCAATTCAAGGAGTTAGCAGGAAATCTTGAGCCAAGTATCGATTTGAGTGACCAAGACGCCGAAAAACTTCACGCAGTCAGTCTGGGTCGAGAGTGAGTACACTCCGGAACGAGGCCGATACCCGAGATAAGTCTCCATTTAGTGTCACGTCTCTTATTTTTCTTTATTCCAGATTGTCGCAACTAACATTTCTTGATTCTCATCCCACGATACAGGAAAGCTATCTGTTTCAGAAGGGAGTAAACTATTATTCTGTAAGAAGGTCTTGCACGAGATCTGGGCTGTCGAATTGGAACTTGAAACTTTGTAAGCGTTCGGATGCTCCACATTAGATGGCTTTATACCTAATTTTGTTTTTCCTTTGTTTACAAATAATCGTGCACCCTCGTCATTTTCAAAATAATCTGAAACAACTTCGCTTGGGATTCCAATTCGCCCGCCTTCGTATATACTAATCTCTTCATGACCAACCAATTCGCTCCGTTCCCTATCCCACTCAATCATCTTGTTCTCTTTTTCACTCATAATCCGCAATTTGACCCCTTTGGTTAACAATTTTTGGGTCTGCCAGGTCGAATAAGCCACGCACTCATAGTATAGTTACTTCTATCAAGTATCAACCTCGTCAGAGGAACAAGTGCACTTATGACACTACAATCAATGCACTCTAACATATCTACCTCTTCAGAGTATTCACGAGAATTTTCCCAAAGCGATCAAAATTGTTCCACCGACACTTTTTTGTTCTAGGGTGAACAATATGGGTGCAGATGGACGAGAGTAGGACAACCACCACGGAGTTTGTGCCTGTTGACGATGAATCCGAAAATAATACCGACGAGAGAGATTGGACTAACACAAGCGAAACCGATATCTATCTTCCCGGCTCGATTAATAGGCTGCACGAGGGGATTATGTGGGAGCGTATCCTCAAAGACAGTATCGAGAAACGAATATTGAATCATCATCTCGAAACTTTACTCAACTCCTGCACCACTATAGATTATGATAAGGACCCGCAAGCGCAAAAAGCGGGTATAGATGGCGCTTTCGGGGGATATGATCTAAAGACTCGAAAAAACAAGGCCTTCTCCGAGGCTAACCCAGATGTTTATATCGAGATAGACTCCAACAAAGATGAGAAAACACCATGGGGATTTAATGAGTCTTCAACATTTGTGCCATACTGCTGGGAGGACGAGTCCAGGCAGAATATCAAAGAGAGTGTAATGATAATAAAAAAAGAAGGATTTAATGAATGGCTTGATCGGGTATCAAGCAATCACAACCATAAAAAAAGTGGTAATACTACTGCCGTTGCCGTTCCAGTCAGTGATATCCCAGAAACATTTATTGATAAGCATATTGATCTGACAATGGAAAAAGGTCTTCCCAAGCCAATTGATGAATTTATAAAATACACACGAGCTGTAGATCATTTTCGCGGAGAATAACAATTGTACCCGAACTGACAGTCAATTTCAACTACTCGTTCTCAAATTTCCCAGAACTGGAGGAGAAAAGCTTGACTACACAAGCCATGGAGGATTTAGATCGGTACGTCAACCTGCAGAACCAACCAAATCTTCATTACTCAGCCATGGTACTGGTAAACCGTCCGGGTTCGAGTGCCGAGGCCGCTATTTTTGCCGGTAGACGACGTCTCTGAGGGAATCTGGTCGTGGCCACGGTAGACATAGACCCCGGTCAGTTTGTTGCCGACCACGCTTTTATTACCAATTGAGCGCGAAGACTCGTCTACGAGCATCGTTCGGGACCCCGCGCACAGTGACGGTGCCCCGACCATTGA
This sequence comes from uncultured Halobacteriales archaeon, assembly GCA_964569925.1. Classification (GTDB taxonomy): domain Archaea; phylum Halobacteriota; class Halobacteria; order Halobacteriales; family Haloarculaceae; genus CAZMWG01. Next base: position 3,884 of record CAZMWG010000006.1, read on the forward strand.
GGGAACCGGTATTCGCGTGAAAGATGTCGCGGTGGCATACGAGCACAGCGGGTACGAACCCGTCGAAGCCGACGAGAGCCGACTCGAGATTGGAAAACTGGACGCCGGATAGACCGTCCGAGGCCCGTACTCCCCGTCGGCGGCGGTCGACACGACCTCCAGGCAGTGTATAAGCGTCCGGTCCGTCCGTGTTAGTACAGTGCTCAACCACGACGAGATGGTCTCGGAGGTCAGTGACGAGGACACGTTCGGGTGGGTCGTCGACCACTACCCGGAGTGTATCATGCTCACCGCCGGTCCCGCACACGAGAAACCCGACGAGGAGATACTGTTCGTGAACAAGTACTTCGAGGAGATGACCGGCTACTCCAAGGAAGAAGCCGTCGGAGAGACCCCGAAGATACTCCAGGGCGAGGAAACCAGCGAACACGTGACCGACAAACTCACCGAGAGCCTCTCGGAGAGCGGACACTTCATCGGGGAGACGACGAACTACCGAAAGAACGGCGACCCGTACAAGGTCCGGTGGTCTATCGACGCAATCGAACCCGACGAGGAGTCGGGCGTGACACACTGGGTGTCGGTCCAGCGTGACATGAGCGACGACGCACTGACCAACGGCTTCCTCTGAGCGGGGCGCGCCGTCTTCAGAGGGCACAGATTGCCCCTCCGACCGGCCGAGTCCTGGGAGAGGCGGCCACCAGGTGTCTGCGGCGAGGACCCCACCCGGCAGTTCTCCCGGCGGCCGAACGCGCCGAGGAGACAGTTCGACCCCACCGGTCGGGGGTGTGCGCCGTCGGTTCTCCGTCGCCGGTTCGTCACCGGCCCACCCGGTTCGGGAGGCAGTCGTCGAAACACACAATTTACCTGGGGTCGATGTGCGCCCGTGAGCGCGAGACACAGGCACACCGGCGACGAGCGGGCCTCCGGGACGGGTCTGGTCGGTCGCTGTCGGGCACTCGCCTACCGGAGTTACTACGCGCTGGCCGGGGCGAACTACGACAGGAGGTTGCTCGCGCGACCCAACCGGACGCCAGCGGGGACAGTCTGGGGTTACGACCCCCTGAATCGCCACGGCACCGACGAGATGCTCGCCGCTATCGAGCGGTGGTGTGGTCCCGAGGACGTGGTGTACGACGTTGGAGCCTACGTCGGATTCTACGCCGTCGCGCTCGCGGCCGACACGCGGCGACGGGTGCTCGCTTTCGAACCGTCGCCGGCGGCGGTGGGGCGTCTCCGGACGATGGTCGCACGCAACGGTGTCGCCGACCAGGTCGAGATTCACGCCTACGGGGTGAGCGACGGCGCGGGCGAGCGCGAGTTTTTCTGTTCCACGTACCCCGAACTGTCGGGATTCGACCGCGAGAGCGCAACCCGGTGGGGTGGGCGTGTTCGCCGGCGCGTGACGGTTCCGGTGGAGCCACTGGATGCTGTCGTCTCGTCTGCACCGACACCCGACGTCGTGAAACTCGACGTCGAGGGCGCCGGACCGGCCGTGTTGCGGGGTGCACGGCAAACACTCGCGACCGGACAACCCGCGCTGTTTATCGAGACACACGACACACGACTCCCGGGCATCTCCGGGGCAGAGATGCGGGCGCTGCTATCGGAACTGGGGTACCGCGTCCAGGAGCGTGACGACTACTGGCGCGCGCTGCCGGCGGAGTAACGGAACGACCAGCCTCTGTGGTGTTCGTCGGGCGGGTGCGCCGGCAGGGCAGAGCAACACATAATGTCCTACCGGCCCAGAGACGACACGTGACGGAGAGACAGTGGGTGACCAGAGGCGGTCTGTCGCGGTTCTCGCCGGCGGGATTCGTCGCCGCGGCCGTGACTGTCGGCGTCGGAACAACGGCGGGACTCGCCGCCGTCCCCGTCGCGGGTTCGTACCTCGGGATGCTCCTCGGAGGGTTCGTCGCCGGACTCGCGGTCGAGGACCGGCCGGTACTCGAAGGCGGGGTTGCCGCCGTTCTGGCGACACTCGGCGTCCTCGCGGCGGGAGGGTTCGTCGGGAGTGGTGTCGCCGGGGGGGTCGCCGCGCTCGCCGCAGTCGCGCCGCTGACGCTCCTGATATCGGTCGCCCTCAGTTTCGCCGTCGGCGGGTTCGGCGCACACCTCGGTGACGACCTGCGTCACGGCCTCACAGAGGCCGGCGAAGCGCCGTCGTCCGGGCCGACGTCACTCGGGCCGGTCCTCACGACAGACGACACCTCCAGACGGGACCGGGAGTCGACCGCAAACACGGTCGGCGGAACCGACACCGAGACCACGGAGGACGACTCCGAGGAGTTAGACCTCGAACTCGAGTAACGCGTCGCCGGCCGGTTCTCTCCCGCCGACGACACCGCCACTCGCAAGCATATTAGTAACTTGAGACCACAGTTAAAGTATGAGCGGGAGAGAGTGGACCCGGCGGGACACACTGAAAAGCGTCGCGGCGGGTGTCCTCGGTATCGGTGTCGGTGCGGCGGTGTACCACCGACTGGAGAAGTACATCGTCGGAACGACGACAGAGTCCGGTGCCGTCGCCGCCGCGTCGCTGTCCGAGGACGACCACACGGAAATCGACCTCACCGGCCACACCTCGACGCGGTTGGTCTGTGGTCTGTTCTCCGAGGACCGGCGCCAGTCGCTGTTCTCCCGCAGCGACGTCGCGTTCGTCCAACCCGACCGGAGACTCCACCACGTCGGAGTCTCCCGGGCGAGTCAGCAGACGCTCCCGTGGGGTATCGACCGCGTCGACGCCACCGTCGCGCACGACCGGGGAGCAACAGGTGCAGACGTCGATGTCGGCGTCATCGACACCGGTATCGCGACACACACCGACGTGAGCGACAACCTGGCCGACCCGGACGTCGACGAGAACCACGAGGCCTGGGTGACGTGTTCGGGGGACTGTCCGTACCCGTGGGCCGACGACGGCGGCCACGGAACACACGTCGCCGGCACGATTGCCGCCAAAGAGGACGACGACGGTGTCGTCGGTGTCGCTCCGGACGCGACGTTGCACGCGCTGAAGGTCTGCTCTGGTGGCGGCGGTTGTCGCACCTCGGACATCGCCGAGGCGCTCCGGTACACCGCCGACAGGGGATGGGCCGTCGTCAACCTCAGTCTGGGCTCCCCGTTCGAGTCGCCGGCACTCGAAGCCGCCGGACAGTACGCCGTCGAGGCGGGCGTCGTACCGGTCGCCTCCGCGGGTAACCAGGGCGACCCCGACTCCGTCGGTTACCCGGCGGCATACGACGAGTTTCTCGCCGTCTCCGCCACGACCATCGACGACGACGTCGCGAGTTTCTCCTCGCGAGGGCCAGAGGTCGACATCACGGCACCGGGAGCAGAGGTCTGTTCGAGTGTTCCGGGCGGCCACGACGTCTACAACGGCACCTCGATGGCCTCCCCACACGTCTCGGGTGCGCTGGCCCAACTGTTCGCGGACGGGTACACCCCCACGGAGGCCAGAGAGCGCCTCCTCGAAACCGCCGAGGACCTGGGCCACCCGGAGACCGACCAGGGAGCCGGACTCGTCGACGTCGCGGCGGCACTGGGTTACGACTCAGGCGAGGACGGCACCGGCGACGGCGTCAGCTGTCCGGCCTGAGACGACCACCGCGGGTCACGCGACCCCGTCACCGACACGGCCACCGGGAAACCGCCCCTCGCCGCCGCGGAACACACCCGGGGTTTGTTCTACCGCTAATCGTCGCCGACCGTTCTGAAAATCACTGCCAGGATGAGCAGTGACAGTGCGAGCATCAGCAACGCGAACACCGTCTCGTCGTCAGTTTCGTACAGCATCCCTTTGTTCTGGGACCCGTCGAGATATAAATCACCACGCCGCGAAACACGGCGATGCGAGCACTCCGCCGGACAGGATGTGGCAATATTTGTTCCAGCAGCAACCTGATTGTCGGCGGGACACGCAACTGCGAGTATGGACGCAATCGACGGGGATACGAAGATGATCGCCGCGGGTTTCCTGCTCAGTCTCGTCGTCGCGTCAGAGTTGTATCCGATGCTGAAACGAATCCAGGCGAACGCGGGCGAGTGACGCCTGGCACCGTCTCGCGAGCGTCTGTCGGGCCGCCCCCGGCCGGTGGCCCCCGTTGCTCGCGCACGCTCCCGGAGACCGCGGGACCGGGCCGAGACCAAAACCGCCATACCGTCTCGCCGAGAGAACCCAGATACGAGTGGCATGACAGAGAAACGCGAGTACACGGGTGACTATCCCGACAAACGGCTGTATCTCCCGGGGCCGACGGAGGTTCGCGAGGACGTCATCGAGGCGATGGGCGAACCGATGTTCGGCCACCGGATGGACCGGATGACCGACCTCTACACGACGATTGTCGAGGACACGAAGACGTTTCTGGGTACCGACCAGGACGTGATAATCCTCACCGCCTCGGGAACGGAGTTCTGGGAGGCGACGACGCTGAATCTCGTCGACGAGACGATGCTCGTCCCCACCTCCGGGGCGTTCAGCGAGCGTCAGGCGAACGTGGCCGAGCGACTGGGCAAGACCGTCGACCGCATCGAGTACGAGTGGGGCCAGGCGGTCAAACCCGACGACGTCAGGGACGCGCTCGAGTCGGGCGACTACGACGCCGTCGGTGTCGTGATGAACGAGACCTCGACCGGCGTTCGCAACCCTATCGAGGAGATTGGTGACGTACTCGGGGAGTACCCGGACACGTACTTCGTCGTCGACGCCATCTCCTGTCTGGGCGGCGATTTCGTCGACATCGAGGAGAGCAATATCGACTGCATCTTCACCTCCACGCAGAAGGCCTTCGCGATGCCGCCGGGACTGGCGGTCTGTACGGTCAGCGACGACGCCTACGAGCGGGAGTCGGAGAAGGAGTCGGCGTCCTGGTACGGTGGGTTCCAGCGCTGTCTGGACTACTACGACCGGAAAGGCCAGACCCACTCGACGCCGGCGATCCCCATCATGCTGGCCTACCGCAAGCAGATGAAACACATGCTGGAGGAGGGTCACGAGGCCCGGGACGCGCGCCACCGCGAGATGGCCGAGTACACCCGCGAGTGGGCCCGCGACCACTTCGACCTCTACCCCGAGACGGGGTACGAGTCACAGACGGTCACCTGCGTCGAGAACACCCGCGGGATCGACGTCGCCGAGACGGTCGAGACCGTCTCCGAGGAGTACGACATGGTGTTCTCAAGCGGCTACGGGTCGATCGGCGAGGAGTCGTTCCGGATCGGCCACATGGGCGAGCACACCGTCGAGAGCGTGCGGGCCCTGACCGACGCCATCGAGGACGTCGTCGGCCTGTAGCGGACCGGCTCACGCCCGACCTCGACGGTCGAGCGGCGGGTGCGGCCGTCCGGACGAGTCTCGGCCCTTCGGACCGTCGCCGCTCGGCCGTGACCGCCGTCGCCGCCGCCCGCTCCGACCCCGTCGATCGGATCGGGGGGCTTTTCACCGACCTCGGCTCAGTGTTCTCCAGAGAATACCATGCGAACACCGAACGGCGGCCGGGCGGCGCGTCGTCGACCGAACCGGACCCGGCGGCGACCGGAGGTGCGGTGACGTGCCCAAGATCAGCGTCGAGGTGCCGGAGGAGTTGCTCGCGGACTTAGACGACCACGTCGGCGGCGACGCGAAGTTCGTCAACCGCAGCGAGGCGATCCGCGCCTCGATCCGGAAGACACTGGACCAGCTAGACCGGATCGACGCCCGTCAGGGACGGCTCGACGGGCACGGGGCCGGCGCGGACGACCGAGAAGCGGCGACGGGAGGGAACGACGATGGCGAGTGAGGAGGTCGGGAGTCCGTCGGCCGGCGGGGACCAGGCGACGGGCGGGTCGACCGTCGAGGGGGGCGACCCCCTGTCGACGGTCCGCCTGGGGCTGGTCGCGCTGTTCGTCACCGCGCTGGTGACCTCGCAGGTCACCGCCGCGAAGCTCGTGGGGATCGGACTGCCCGTCTCCCTGCCGCTGGCCGGCGAGACGCTGATCGTCCCCGCGGCCGCCTTCGCCTACGCGGTGACGTTCTTCGCCTCGGACTGCTACGCGGAGCTGTACGGCCGCCGGGCGGCGACGCGGCTGGTCAACGTCGCCTTCCTGATGAACTTCGTCCTGCTCGGGCTGGTGTGGCTGGCCATCGGCGCACCCGTCTTCGTCGGCTCGCCGGTCGGCCAGGAGCCGTTCGCGCGGGTGCTGGGCGCCTCCACCGGCGTCGTCGTCGGGAGCATGCTCGCGTACCTGGTGAGCCAGAACCTCGACGTGGTCGCGTTCCACCGGCTGCGCGACGCCACCGGGGGCGAGGCGCTGTGGCTGCGCAACCTCGGCTCGACGCTGTCCAGTCAGCTCGTCGACACGGTGATCTTCATCACGGTCGCCTTCGTCGTCTTCCAGGGGTTGCCCCCCGGGCAGGCCGTCGGTCTGGTCGTCGGCCAGTACATAGTGAAGCTCGGGGTCGCCGTCCTCGACACGCCCGCGGTCTACGCCGTCGTCGGCGCCGTCCGCTCGCGGGAGGAGGGAGGCGCCGCGACGCCCGAACCGGGGGACTGAGCGGGGGTAGTGCTCAGTTCAGCAGCGACGACCGGGGTCGGGAGGGAGACTGCCCAGGAAGCCTCGGCCGGCTCGACTCGGGCGTGGTTCGAGAGAGCGACGCTCTCTCGTCATCACGAGAGACCGGCGGTCTTTCGAACGACCGTCCTGCGCTCCTCGCCCTTCGGGCTGCGGTGTCTGCTCACGGGCGCCCCCGGCGCCCGTTCGCACGGGCCGAGGCGGCCTCTCCGAGGCCGCCCCTTCCGTTCTCACCCATTTCGGCCGGCCGGGGCTTCCGAGGCTGTCTGGCCGGCTTCGACACCGCTATTCGCCTAACTAAACGCTACCCGAGCGGGGTCCCCGGGGTTTTTCTCGCCGGCCGTTCTCGGTGAGGGTCGTGCCTACGGAACGCGAGCGGATGCTCGCCGGCGAGCCCTACGACCCGAGCGACCCCGACCTGATCGCGGCCCGCGAGCGGGCGAGCCGGCTGACCCGCGAGTACGGCGAGACGGCGCCCGGCGACGACGCGCGGCGGGCGGCGCTGTTGGCGGAACTGTTCGGCACCGTCGACGTCGAACGGACGACCGTCGAGCCGCCCGTGTACTGTGACTACGGGTTCAACCTGCGGGCGCCCGACGGGCTGTACGCCAACGTCGGCTGTGTCCTCCTGGACGTCTGTCCGATCGAGTTCGGCGCCGACGTGATGCTCGGTCCGGGCGTCCACGTCTACACCGCGAGCCACCCGACCGACGCCGCCGAGCGGACCGCCGGGCTGGAGACCGGCGACCCCGTGACGGTCGGCGAGGCGGCCTGGATCGGCGGCCGCGCGGTGCTCACGCCGGGGGTGACCGTCGGCGACCGGGCCGTCGTCGGCGCCGGCGCGGTCGTGGTCGACGACGTCCCTCCCGACACGGTGGTCGCCGGCAACCCCGCCGAGGTGGTGCGGGAACTGGACGGCCCGGACGGGAACTGAGCCGGCGCCGGCCCGTCACTCCGCGGGCTGTGCGAACGCGTAGGTCGGCTTCACGTCGTCGACCCGAACCTCTATCTCCTCACCCTCGTCGGCGCCGCTCACGAAGACGGTGAACCCCTCCACGCGGGCGATGCCGTCACCCTCGTCGCCGACGTCCTCGATCCGCACCGTCAGCCGGTCGCCCTCGCGGACGGGGCCGGTCAGGCGGTGTTTCGCGACCAGGTACAGCTCCGAGGAGCTGTCTCGGGACGCGTCGGGGCGCACCTCGCGGACGTACTCGAACTCTCGCTCGATCTCCTCGATCAGGTCGGCCAGGTCCCGGCCGTCGAACACCTTCACCGCGAGGTCCCCGCCCGGCGCGAGCACGTCGTACGCCAGCTGTGCGGCCTGCCGGGCCAGGTGGACCGAGCGGGCGTGGTCGAGGTCGTAGTCGCCGGTCATGTTCGGCGCCAGGTCCGAGAGGACGAGGTCGACCGGCCCGCCGCGACCGTCGTCCGCGTCGTCGCTCTCTCCGACGACCGCCCGCACCGCCTCGACGGCCTCCGGCTCGGTGACGTCGGCCCGGACCGTCTCGACGGGCGCCGGTCCGTCGACGTCGTCGATCCGCTGGCGGTCGACGCCCACGACGAGGCCGCCCTCGCCGACGCCCTCTGTGGCGACCTGGAGCCAGCCGCCCGGCGCCGCGCCCAGGTCGACGACGGTCCGCCCCTCGCCCAGCAGGCCCGCGGTCTCGTCGAGTTGCTTCAGCTTGTACGCCGAGCGCGCGCGGTACCCCTCCTGTTTGGCCCGGTTGTAGTACTCGTCCTTGCCGCTCATGATTCGCTCACCGAACCACGTGCGCCGTCTCCCGGAGACCGCGACGAAGTCACGTCCATACCGGAGGGGAGGCCGTCGACCCGGAAAGGGACACCGGATGGGGCCGGCGACAGCCGGGTCGGCGACGACCGTCGCGTGGCTGTGACTCTCTCGCCCCGTCGTTACGTCTATACTGTATCGTAACGTACGCGATCGTAACGATGAAGACGGTCACCACGCGGATTCCGGAAGACGACGAGGAGGCGCTCGCCGAACTCGAGGCGGAGATGAGCGCGGACCGGTCGGAGGTGCTCCGGCGACTGATCCGGCAGGGACTCGACGACTGGCGCAGGGAGCGGGCGCTCGACCGGCTCCGGGACCACTCGATCACGCTCCGGAAGGCGGCCGAACTGGCGGACGTCCCGTACGTCGAGATGCTGACCCTCGCCGCCGAGGAGGGGATCGACGTCGGATACACGACCGACGACCTCGAACGCGACCTCGACCGGATCTGATGGTCGTCGTCGACTCCTCCGCGCTGATCCCGCTCGCGTGGGTCGGTCGACTGGATCTCGTCCCGACCGCGTTCGACGAGGTCCGAACGACCGAGGGGGTTCGAGCCGAAGTCCTCACCGACGGGAAACGCGGTACCGCGGCGCTCGAGGAGTTCCTGTCGGACGTGACCGTCCAGGACACGCCGGCCCGGGCCGGGGAGGTTGCGTCGATGGAGGGGATCGCGACGACCGACGCGTCCGTGATCCTACTGGCGGAAGACGACGGGGCGGTCCTCCTCGCCAACGACAAGGGACTGATCGAGGTCGCCCGAAGCCACGGTGTCGAGTGCCGGTGGGTGACGACGCTGTTGCTCGGCCGCACGAAGGACGGCGACCTGACGGCCGACGAGGCGACCGACCTCCTCTACGACCTCGTGGACGAGGGGATGAACCTGCATCCGAAGGTGTACTCGCGGGTGCAGCGGAAGCTCCGCGAGTTCGAGGACTGACCGGGAGAGACCGTTCCGTCGACCCGGAGAGGGGCACCGAACGGGGGCCGCGCCGGCGTGGGAACCGGCCGGGCGTCTATCACTCCCCGTCGGTCGCCGGCCCGCTCGGCCCGCTCGTCGTCCGCCGGCGCCGACCCGTCCTCGTCGTCGTCTGCCTCGGATCCGTCCCCGTCGGCCCCCACCTCCAGTTCCTCCACTCGGGCGGCCGCCGCGGCGAGTTCGCCCCGGACCGACTCCGGTTCGGGCTCGTCCTCGTCGGCCCCGCGGCGGCTCCCGACCGCCCGCTGTGCGGTCTCGACCCGCTCGCGGGCGCTGTTCACGCCCGCCCCCACCCGCTCGAGCAGGCCGCCGTACCGCTCCAGGAACGCCTCCAGCGTCTCGATGCGCTCCTCGCGCTCGCCGAGCCTGAATTCGAGTTCCTCGACGGTCGTCTCGAGTTCCCCGGCCCGCTCCTCGCGGCTCTCGACCCGGTCCTCGCGGTCGGCCAGTTCGGTCTCCAACTCCTCGACCCGGTCCTCGTGTTCGGTCAGTTCCTCGATGCGCTCCTCGCGCTCGTCGAGTCGGGACTCGAGTTCCTCGACGGTCGACTCCAGTTCCTCGATGCGCTCCTCGCGCTCGTCGAGCGCGGCCTCCAGTTCCTCGATCCGCGCCTCGTTCTCGCGGGCCTCGGCCAGTTCGTCCTCGACGGCGCGGCGCTCGCGGCTCTGGCCGACCGACACCGGCGCCACCGCGCCCGAGACGGTGATCGGCCCCATCCCGACGGCGTACGACAGGACGACGCCCCGCGTGCGGCCCGAGTCCAGCCCCCAGTCGGCGGGGAAGACGGCGAGAAACCAGACGGCGGCCGCCAGACAGACGACGGCGCCCAGGACGACCAGCGCCTTGGCCGAGCGGTGCAGCGAGCGGGCGACGACCAGCCCCGCGAACGACCCCGTCAGGCCGAGCCCGGCCGCCAGGTACGCCGCCTGCCGCAGTCCGACCCGGTCGGTCCCCACCGACGCCGCGACCAGCGCCACCCCGACGGCCGCCGTCACCGTCCCGGCGACGAACAGCCAGTAGCCGTACACCTCGTCGGTCGTGAACGCCTCCCCGAACCGTTCCTCCTAGACGGAGACTAACACCCCGTTTCCGGAATCCGGCACGTGCTCGCCCGACCCTGTGGCGGGACGACACTTCAAACCGCCCGGCCGTTCGCCGGCGGGGCCGACCGGGACCGTCGCCCGACCCCGACGACGGGCGGCTCCGGCCGATCAGCCCCCGTCCTCGGCGTCGTCGTCCGTCACGGTCCGCGACTCCGGGACGTCGTCGACCGTCTCGACGGGTGCTCGGGGGGCGTGTCGTTTCACCCTGTCGACGGCGTCGACGGCGCCCGACCGGGAGGCCGACACGTCTCCGGTCTGTGACATCGTCCACGGAAACCCGTGGTTCGTGTTACTTCGAGCTACACCCCCGTTCGGCCCGGTGACGCCGACGTCACCCGGTATCGTGTCCGTCTCCTGAGATATATCACCGTCCGGCCCCTGTCCGTGTACGTATGACCGACGACACGACGAGTGTGCTATTGACGGGTGCGACGGGCAACCAGGGCGGTGCCGTGGTGAACCACCTGCTGGCCAGCGACGAGGCGTTCGACGTTCGAGGGCTGACCCGCGACGCGTCCACCGACCGCGCACAGCGACTGGCCGACCGCGGCGTGACCGTGGTGGAGGGCGACCTGAGCGACCCCGAGAGCCTGCGCGGGCCGGTCGGGGACGCCGACACCGTGTTCGCGGTGACGAACTTCTGGGCCCACGGCTACGACGCCCAGGTCCGGCAGGGCGAGAACCTGGCCGAGGTTGCCGCCGAAGAGGGCGTCGACCAGTTCGTGTTCAGCGGCGTCGGCAGCCACGCCGAGAACACGGGCGTCCCCCACTTCGACTCCGCGGGCGAGATCGACGAGCGGATCCGCGAACTCGACCTGCCGTACACGATCCTCGGCCCCGTGTTCTTCTTCGAGAACCTGGAGGCGTTCGCCGAGGACATCTTCGAGGACGGGCAGATCGCGCTCCCGCTGGCGGAGGGGGTCCCCCTGCAGATGGTCGCCGTCGACGACATCGGCCACGCCGCGACCGTCGCCCTCGAACACCCCGAGGAGTTCGTCGGCGAGGCGGTCGATCTGGCGGGCGACGAGGCGACTCTCGCCGAGACCGCCGAGACGCTGGCCGCGGTGACCGGCCGCGAGGTCGAGGCCGTCCACGTCCCCATCGAGGACGCCTACGACTCGTTCGGCGAGGAGTTCACCGTGATGTGTGAGTGGTTCAACGAGGTGGGCTACTCCGCGGACCTCGACGGGGTCGAGGAGCTGTTCGGCTTCGAGTTCACCACTCTGGAGGAGTACCTCCGGGAAAACGGCTGGGCCGACAAGGACGGTATGGCGTCGGTCCCCGGCTGGGTCAAGGCGATGCAGTAGGACGGCGGGAACCCGACCGGCGGCGGCGGGATCGGAGACGGAGACGGTGACGGGGTAACGTATGTGAACGGGGACGACGACGAAGTTCTGGACGGGCTCGTCGACCGGGAGACCGGGCCCCGGCGCCGTGATCTCCGGCGTGCCACACGCCGTTGGTAGTGGGGTTAAACGGCTCGCGCCCCTAGCGCACACGTGATCGAAGTGCCCACAGTACCGCTGTCTTCGGGCGATCCGCGACCGGAGGACGGGTCCGGAGTGATACCGTGAGCGACGCGGTCGTGGAGCTGTCGGGCGTGACCAAGCGCTTCGACGGCGTGACCGCGGTCCGGGACCTCTCCTTCGAGGTCCGGGAGGGAGAGTTCTTTTCGCTTCTGGGACCGAGCGGCTGTGGCAAGTCGACGACACTGCGCACCGTCGCCGGCTTCGAGACCCCCACGGAGGGGACGGTTCGCATCGACGGCCGGGACGTGACCGGGGTGCCGGCCCACGAGCGCGACACCGGGATGGTGTTCCAGGGGTACGCGCTCTTCCCGCACAAGACCGTGGGGGAGAACGTCGGCTTCGGGCTGAAGATGCAGGGGGTCGACCGCGACGAGCGGCGCCGCCGCGTGGCCGACCTGCTGGAGACGGTCGACCTGGCCGGCTTCGAGGACCGTGACCCGGGGGAACTGTCCGGCGGCCAGCGACAGCGGGTAGCGCTCGCTCGCGCGCTGATCGTCGAGCCGTCCGTGCTGTTGCTCGACGAGCCCCTGGCGGCGCTGGACCGACAGCTCCGACAGGAGCTGCGCCTGGAGCTCAAGCGGGTCCAGCGGGAACTCGACGTCACCACCATCTACGTCACCCACGACCAGGAGGAGGCGCTGTCGATGAGCGACCGGATCATGGTGCTGGACGACGGGCGGGCACGCCAGGTCGACTCGCCGCGGACACTGTACCACCAGCCCGCCGACGAGTTCGTCGCGCGGTTCATCGGCGAGGCGAACCTGCTGTCCGTGACCGTCGCCGCCGTCGACGACGACGCCGTCGTGCTCGACGTCGCCGTCCCCGGGGTCGGCCGGCTGGCGGTCCCCCGCGGGGCGGTCACCGCGGACGGGCTCGCCCCGGGCGACGACGCCTCGCTCAACGTCCGCCCCGAACACGTCCGGGTCGAACACCCCGTCACCGGAGCGACCGTCGGCGCCGACGGCGGCACCCCCGACGGCGGCACTCCTGACGGCGGCACCCCCGACGAGCCCCGGGCGGTCGACGACGCCACGGCGGCCCGGACCCGTGCCGACGCGGCGGGAGCCGTGGAGCTGTCGGGCGAACTCGTGGCGAGCACGTTCGTCGGGCGCAGCACCCAGACCGTCGTCGACGTCGGCGGTGTCGAGATCGTCGCGGAGACGAGCGCCGACGACCGCGCGCCGGCGATCGGCGACCCGGTGGGGCTGTCCTGGTCGGCCGCCGACTGCACGGTGGTGACCGCGACGTGAGCGCCGGCCGAGGACTGGTGGGGCTGGTTCGGCGTCGCGTCGGCGAGCCGGCGGGTCGGTGGCTCGACCGCCACGACGACCGGATCCCGCTGCTCCAGTTGCTGCCGGGGCTGTTCTGGGTGATCGGGATCCTCGGCGGCGCGCTGGTGATCGTGCTGACCTACAGCTTCCTCGAGACGGCCCCGATCCAGGGAGCGCTCACCCCCACCCTCGCGAACTACCGGGAGTTCCTCTCGACGCCGTACTACCTCGCGGTGTTCGCCGAGTCGTTCCTGGTCGCCGTCGCCGTCACGGTCCTGTCGCTGGCGGTCGCGTACCCGGCGGCCTACTACATCGCCTTCGCCGGCGGTCGCCGCCGGACGCTCCTGTTGCTCCTGTTGGTCCTGCCGTTCTGGATCAACCTGGTGGTGCGAACCTTCGCCTGGCAGCTGATCCTCGGGGAGGGCGGGCTGATCGACTACCTCGCCCGGGACCTGCTGGGGCTGGTCGACGAGCCCGTCAGCTTCCTGTTCTCCCGGGGAGCCGTCGTCCTCGGGCTGGTCCACGTGTTCATGCCCTTCGCGGTGATCCCGCTGTACACCTCGCTGGACCGGATCGACCCCGCCCACCTGGAGGCCGCCCGCAACCTCGGCGCCAACCGCCTACAGGCCTTCTACGAGGTGACCCTCCCGCAGTCGGTCCCCGGACTCGCCGCCAGCGGCGCGATCGTGTTCGTGCTCTCGTTCGGCTCCTTCCTGATCCCGGACATGCTCGGCGGCCAGGGGAACCTGCTGATCGGTAACGTCATCGCGCGGCTGTTCGGCGAGAGCTTCGACTGGGCGCTGGGCAGCGCCGCCGCCGTCGTGTTCGTCGTCACCGCCCTCGGCTTGGTGTACGCGTTCAACCGGGTCGTGGGACTGGGCAGCCTCTACGGGGGTGAGAGCGCGTGAGCCTGATCGTCCGCCTGCTGGGGCGTCTGGAGCTTCCCGACGGGGTCGGTCGCCGGCTGCTGGGGCTGCACACGCTCGTCCTCTTCGGCTTCCTGTACGTCCCCGTGGCCGTCGTGGCGGTGCTCTCGTTCACCCCGCGCTCGATCCCCGCGTTCCCGATGCCGGGGTTCTCGCTGCGGTGGTACGCGAACCTCGTCCCCGGCGGCGAGTTCGACGCCGCGCTGGTCGAGGCGTTCCTGGTGAGCCTCCAGATCGGCGTGATCTCGGCGTCGATATCGGCGGTCGTCGGCACCGCCGCCGCCTTCGGGATGGTCCGCAACGACTACGCCCGCCGGCTGCTCGACACCGACACGCTCAACACGCTGTTCGTCGCCCCGATGGCCGTCCCCTGGGTGGTCACGGGGATCGCCGTCCTCTCGCTGTACTCGCTGCTCGACCTCGCCGGGACCGTCCTCTCGCTGATCGTCGGCCACGTCCTCATCACGCTGCCGTTCATGGTGGTGGTGGTCGCGAGCCAACTGTACGGCTTCGACCGCTCGCTGGAGGAGGCCGCCCGCAACCTCGGCGCCGGCCCCCTCCGGACGTTCCGCGAGGTCACGCTGCCGATCGTCGCCCCCGGCGTGATCGCCGGCGCCCTCTTCGCGTTCACCATCTCGTTCGACAACTTCACCCAGACGTTCTTCTGGACGTCGAGCACCCTCAACACGCTCCCGGTGGTGATCTACTCGCGGATCAACTTCGGGCTCACCCCCACCGTCAACGCCGCCGGGACCGTCGTCGTGGGGCTCTCGCTGACGCTCGCGCTGCTGGCCGAGCGGCTCTCCAGCCGTGTGGTGTGAGTTGCCGCGCAACCCTTTTCGTAACTCACGCCTATGCTATGGCAACGTTATGAGCGAGCAGACCTCGACGGTGTCCAGACGGCGGTTCCTGACGGCGGCCGGCGCCGGGGCGGCGGCGAGCCTCGGGGGCTGTATCGCAGACGGCGGGTCCGGCGACGGCGCCGCGACCGGCGAGGCCGGGGGGAACGACCTGGCGGACATCACGTTCATGCAGTGGAGCGGCGAGTTCGGCGAGACCGCACGGACGGAACTCACCGAGCCCTTCGAGGAGGAGTTCGGGGTGACCGTCGAGCAGGTCCCGCTGCCCAGCCCCTCGGACATGCTCTCGCGGCTCCAGGCCGGCAACGCGGACTTCGACCTGGTCTCACACTGGGACTACACCCTCTACCGCGGGGTGCAGGCCGACCTGTTCCAGGAGATCGACCTCGACGAGGTGCCCAACGTCCGCGACCGCGTGCAGGACGAGTTCGACCCCGCCGACGTGCAGTACGACCCGGGATCGGGCGTCCACCACGTCCCCTACTCGATCAGCGGCTGGGGGATGACCTACAACGAGGAGGTCATGGACGAACCCGACAGCTGGGACGCCCTGCTCTCCGAGGACGTCGCCGGGAGCGTCAGCAACGCCAGCTGGATGAGCTGTTGGCTGGGCGTCGCCGCCAAGCACGCCGGCGTCCCGTTCGACGAGATCCCGGACAACACGGACGCGATCTGGGAGCAGATCCGCCGGTACGACGACCAGTCCCAGACCTGGTGGGGGACCGGCCAGGAGATGGAGCGGCTGCTCACCCAGGAGTCCGTGGTCGCCGGCTCGTTCTGGTACGCCCGTACCTACCGGCTCCGCGTCGACAACGACGTCCCGGTCCGCTACACCGTACCCGAGGAGGGCGCCCCGGCCTGGATCGAGACCTACACGATCCCGAACGGCGTCGAGGGGGCGAAGCGACGCACCGCCCTGGAGTTCATGAACTACGTCAACCGCGAGGAGGTCCAGGAGCGGTTCGGCGACGCGCTGCGCTACGCCGTCCCCTACGAGTTCGAGGACCTCCCCGAGGACCACATCTACCGGGACCACCCCGAGCGCCCGCTGATCGGCACCGACCGGCTGGAGCCGATGAACCAGGCGCTGTACAACTCGAACTACGACGACTATACCAACCGCTTCCAGCAGGTCACCGCCTGACCCGGGTCTAGCGGTCCTCGCGGATCGCCTCGGCCAGCGCCCGCAGGTCGGGCACGTCGTAGGTCGGCTCGACCGACAGCTCCGTCCCGGCGGCGTGGTCCCGCCGGAGGAAGGCGCTGTCCAGTCCGGCCGCGCGGGCCGCCTCGACGTCCGTCTCGCTGTCGCCGACGTACACCGCGTCCCGCGTGCCGAGGTCCTCGAGAGCCCGGTCGACGTAGTGGGGGTCGGGCTTGCGCCGCCGGGCGCCTTCGACGGTGTGCTCGCGGCCGTACACCGTCTCGAACGCCGACAGTCCGAACTGTTCGACGACGAACCGCGCGGTCGCGTCCTGGTTGTTGCTCACCATCCCGACCCCGGCGTCCAGGCGCTCGACCACGTCGACGTCGTCGTAGAGCGCCTTCTCGCCGGTTCGCATCGCCTCCATCTGGGTCTCGGCCACCCGTCGCTCCCGCTCGGGCCAGAACGCCGCCGGGTCGAGGTCGTGGTCGCCGACCGTCCCCGCCGGCCCCATCGCCTCCCGAACCGTCCGCTCGACGTGGTCGCGGTCGGGGTCGACGCCGAACGAGCGGAACGTCTCGGCCACCGCGTCCGCGATGCGGGCCCGCTCGGTCGGCTCGACGATCACGCCGTCGTTGTCGAAGACGACCGCCTCGTACTCCGTCGGTATCGTCCGTCCCTGGTTCGTCCGTGTCATGGGGGGTCCTCGTGCGCGGTCCGTGTCGCCGGCCCGCGTCGTCCGGGTGTCCGGCCGCAGGCACGACGGCCGGTTAAGCGTTCGTGGGATACTCTCGGTAGCCGTCAGGACCACCCCGGGTCGACCGGCTCCCGGTCGGCGACGTACGGGCGGCTATATACCCGTCGACGCTCCCGCCGTCGCGGACGACGGATCGCCGGTCCGGGGCTGCCGGGCGCCCGGCGACGACCGCGTCCGTCTCGCCGGTCGGCCCGGAGCGGTCGGTCACGCGCCGGGGTCGATCCCCAGCGAGCGCTCGACGTCGGCGACGCGCTTGGTCTCGAAGACGTGGTAGGTCGCCGGCACCGAGTCGAGGAACCGCTCGTGGTCCGGCAGGGGGTCGTGGTCGTCGGCGGTCCCGTCGTTGTCGTGGAGGTGACACACCTCGATCCGGTCGCCGAACCGGTCGACGAACTCGAGGGGGTCGTGGCCGGCGACCTTCGCGTGGCCGACGTCGAGGGTCACCCGGAGGTGCTCCGGGGGCGCGCCGACGGCGTCGAGCGTCGCCGCGAGGTCCCCGGGCGTCGTGGTGTACCGGACGGTCCCCTCCGAGGGTGGCTGGTTCTCCAGACAGAGCGGGACGCCGACCGAGGCGGCGTGGTCGGCACACTCCCGCAGCGACCGGATCGCGTTCTCGCGCGACCGCTCGTGGACTCGCCCGGGGTACCGCTCGGGCACGGAGCCGCCGTGGACCACGACGGCGCCGGCGCCGGCCGCCGCGGCGTCGTCGAGCGTCGCGCGGACCCGCTCGACGGAGCTCCGCCGGGCGGCCTCGTCGAAGCTCCCGAGGTTCCAGTCCCGGAAGGGCGCGTGGAACGTCGTCGTCAGGCCCCGTTCGTCGGTCATCTCGCCGATCTCCGCGGGCGCGGGCGTGTCGTGGGTGGCGAGGTACTCCCGCTTGAACTCGACGTGGTCCAGCCCGAGGTCGACCAGGTGATCGGCGAACGCCGGGATCGACGCCTCGAACCGGAGGTCCATCGCGGCGCCGAGACGGCTCACGGGCCACCCTCCGCGCGGTAGCGGCGCTCGCCCCCGACGACCGCGTCGGTGACCGTGGGGGTCGGCTCCGGGTCGACGACGACCAGGTCGGCCCGCGCCCCGGGCTCGATCCGGCCCCGGTCGTCGAGGCCCGCGGCGCGGGCCGGACCGGCGGTGACGCGCCGGACCCGCTCGTGGAGCGGTTCGCCGGTGTCGACGAAGACCGCGGCGAGCATCGACGGCGGGTGGTAGTCGGCGACGAGCGCGTCGACGACGCCGGCAGCGATCGCCTCGCGGGTTTCCAGGTTCCCCCACTGGCTCTCGCCCCGGACCAGGTTGGGCGCGCCCATCGCGGTGGCCATCCCGACGGCCGCCGCGCGCTCGGCGGTCTCGAGCGTGATCGGGTACTCGCTGACGTCGACGCCGCTCTCGGCGAGCCGTTCGACCTCCGCCGGATCCTCGTCGTCGTGGGAGGCGACGACGAGGCCGGCCTCGTGGCCGGCCGCGACGGCCTCGTCGACCCGCTCGCGAAGGACGTCCATCGACAGCTCCGACCGTTCCTCCAGTCGCCGGCGGGCCTCCTCGACCGAGTGGTCGGTCGACTCCCGGTAGTACTCCAGGAACGCCTCCTCGTCGCGGAACTGCCCCTTCCCGGGGACGTGGCTCATCACCGACAGCATGTCGGCGTGACCCGCCCCGACCACCTCCAGCACCGCGTCGACGCAGGGGCGTTTGGTCACCTCACACCGGGCGTGCAGGCGGTGGTCGCCCACCAGCGCCATCGAGTCGATCGCCGTCGCTATCTCCCGGCCCAGTTCCGGCGACCGCCCCTCCTCGTCGTCGTCCTCGAAGGAGACGGCGTGGAACTTCGTCGTGATCCCGGCCGCGAGGTTCGCCCGGTCGGCCGCCACGAGCGCCGTCTCGGTGTTCATCCGCACGCCCGAGCGAGGGTAGAGGTGTGACTCCACGTCGTCGCCGTGGAGGTCGATCAGTCCCGGCATGACGTACCGGCCGTCGGCGTCGAGGACGGTCCCGGCGTCCGTCCCGGTCCGGCCCGCACGGGCCGACGAGCCGGTGCCCGACCGCACCTCGCTCCCCGCTTCTCCGTCGCTCCCGTCCTCCTCGACGGCGACGATCCGGTCGCCGGCGACCCGTACCGTCCCTCCGACGACCCCGTCGGGCGTGACCACGCGGCCGCCGATGACGGCGAGGCTCACGCGCCAACCCCCTCGAACTCCGTCACGTCGACCAGCCCGGTCCGCCGGGCGTCGTCGAGCACGAGCACCCGGTCGGCCAGCGACTCCACCACCTCGTGGTCGTGGAAGACGCCGACGACGGCGGTCTCCTCGGGGAGGTACGACTCCAGCAGGTCGGTCGCCCGCTCGCGGGTCCCGGGGTCCAGGGCGCTCGTGGGCTCGTCCAGCAGCGCCAGCGTCGGCTGAGGGGCCAGCGCCTGCGCGAGGTTCACCCGCTGGCGCTCGCCGCCGGAGAACGTCGCCGGGTAGGCGTCGAACAGTTCCACGGGTAAGTCGAGCCGACCCAGCAGGTCGCGGGCCCGCTCGTCGGCCGTCTCCGGGTCCAGTCCCCGTTCGCGCAGCGGCCGCGCCACCACGTCGACCGCGCTGACCCGCGGGATCTCGTCGAGGAACTGCGACGTGTAGCCGATGTCGCCCCCCCGCAGGTCGAGCACCGTCCGCTCGTCGGCCGTCGCCAGGTCCACCCCGGCGGGGTGGTAGTGGATCCCGCCGCCCGTGGGCTCGTAGGTGCGGTTGATACACTTCAGGAGCGTCGACTTCCCGCTCCCGGACTCTCCGACCACCGCGAGGAACTCCCCCTCGCGGACCTCGAAGGAGACCGACTCCAGGCCGGCGACCGCCGTGCCGTCAAGCGAGTGGACCGTGAACTCCTTCGAGAGACCGTCGACCGTGAGAACCGTCATACTGTGGAGTTGATCAGCGTCTGCGTGTACTCGTGGTGCGGGTCCTCCATGATCCGGTCCGTCAGGCCGGACTCGATCACCCGACCGTGGCGCATCACCAGCGTCCGGTCGGCCAGCAGGCGGATCACGCCCAGGTCGTGAGAGACGACCACCGCCGCGACCCCCTCCTCGCGTTGCACCCGCCGGAAGGTGTCCAACACCCGCGCCTGGACGCTGGCGTCCAGCCCGGTGGTCGGCTCGTCGAGCACCACCACCTCCGGATCGGTCGCCAGCGCGCGGGCGATCTGGACGCGCCGCTGCATCCCGCCGGAGTAGGTCTCCGCGGGGTCGTCCATCCGGTCGACCGACACCTCCGTCTCCTCGAACAGCTCCCGGACCCGCTCGCGGACCCGCTCGTAGCGCCGCTCGCCCGCCGACAGCAGCTTCTCGGCGACGTTGCCTCCGCCGGTAAAGGAGAGGTTCAGCCCGTCGCGGATGTGCTGGTGGACGAACCCGATCTCCTCGGTCCGGAGCCGGTGGCGGGTCTCGTAGTCGGCCGCCAGCAGGTTCCGGGCCGCCGGGTCCGCGTCGTCCTCCCCGCCGTCGGCCGTCCCGCCGTCCGTGGCGCCGCCGTCGCGACCGACTCCGTCGGTGCCCGCGTCGCGACCCGCGTACGTGACGCGCCCGCGGGAGACCCCGTCGGTGCGCTCGAGCGCGAGCAGTTCGGCCAGACTGGACTTCCCGCTGCCGGACTCCCCGACCACGCCGACCACCTCGCCGGCGGCCACCGACAGGTCGACGTCCGCGCAGGCGACGATCGTGCCACAGGCCGGACACCGGTTGCGGCCGTGCTCGTCGCCGGTCAGGTCGACGCAGTCGCCACAGGGGTCGCCGTACAGCTGTGTCACCCCCTCGGCGGTCAGGAGGCTCACGCGTCCTCACCCCCGTCGTCGGTGTCGCCGTCGGCTCCTCCGGCGGGCGCCTCGTCGTCGACTCCATCGACCGTCACGCCGCCGGGGGTTCCGGGGCCCCAGTCGACCCCCGAGCGGTCGAGGGCGTGGTCCTTCGGGAGGTCGGGCTCCTCCCGTCGCTTCTCGCAGAAGCTGACGTCGTTGCAGACGAACAGCCGGTCGCCCTCGTCGGTCTCCACCTCCGTCAGGTAGGTGTCGGTCGCGCCACAGGCCCGGCAGGCGCCGTCGAACCGCTCGACGCGGAACGGCCGGTCCTCGAACGACAGCGGCTCGACGGCGGTGTCGGGCGGGACGGCGTAGATCTTGGCCTCCCGGCCGGCCGCGAACAGGAAGAGGTTGTCCGCCTCGTCCAACTTCGGCACGTCCCAGCGCGGGATCGGCGAGGGGTCCATCAGGTAGCGGTCGGCGACCGTCACCGGGTAGCGGGCCGCGATCTGGATCTCGCCGTGTTCGACGACGTTCTCGTAGAGGCGGACCCACATCTTCCCGTAGTTGGCGTGGGCGTGGCGGCGGCGGTTGGCGGCGTCGCTGGGGTCGACCGTCCGCAGCGGGTCCGTGATCGGCACCTGCAACACCAGCGTCTGATCCTCGTCCAGGGTCTCCTCCGGGATCCGGTGGCGGCTCTGGATCACGTCGGCCGCGGTCGTGTCCGTCGTCGTCTCGACGTCGGCCGTCCGCTCGGCCAGCCGGCGGATGTTGGCGGCGTTGACGCTCTCGTCGCTGCCCTGGTCGATCACCTTGAACCGGTCCGTCGAACCCAGAAGCGACAGCGAGGTCTGGATGCCGCCGGTCCCCCACCCGCGAGCGAGCGGCATCGGCCGCGAGGCGAAGGGCACCTGGTGGCCCGGGATCGCGATGGCCTTCAGCACCGCCCGCCTGACCTCCCGCTTGGTGTGCTCGTCGAGGTACGCGAAGTTGTACCCCGCGAGCCCCTCGCCCGAGAGCGAGTCGAGTGCCTCGTCGACGTCGCCGACGCCGGTCAGGTCCGTGCCCTCCGTCCCGGCGTCCCTGTCGTCGTCGCGGCCCTCGGGGCGCTCCTCGACCTCCGGGTCGGGCTCACTCACCGCACTCACCTCCGTCCTCGCCGCCCGGCGTGCCCCCCGCGCTCTCGCCCTCACGGGAGCCGTCCTCGACGTCGGTCCCCTCGTCGCGGGTGGACTCCTCCTCGTCGGTCCCGCCGTCGGCCGCCGTCTCCGCGGCGGCCTCGTCGGCGCCCGTGTCCGGGCCGTCCTCGCGCAGCGCCCGGATCCGGTCGAGGATCGAGCCGAAGGTGACGTAGTGGGGGAGTTTGAGGTGCTCGATGAAGCCGAAGGCGTCCATCCCGTCGACCGTGTTCAACACGAACTCCGGGTCCTCGACGGGCTGGTCCGCGGCGTCGAGCGCGATCGAGGCGTCGAGCACCGTCATCCCGATGGCCTTGCGCTCGTTGCGGCCGAAGGTGAGCCCGTAGCCGAAGGCGAACTCCCCGTCCTCGCGGCGCTCGTAGGCCGGCACGACCGCCTCGGACTCCGTGACGGTCGCGTCGGTCACCCGGACCCGGTTGCCGGTGTAGGGGTGTTCGATCCGCACGGGGAGCCGGCCGACCCGGACCTCCGCCAGCGTCGGGTGGACCTGGCCGTACCCCCGCAGCGCCGAGTAGCCAAGCGCCGTGACGGCGCCGGTCTCGCCGCGGGCGAGTTCCTGGAGCACGGCGTCCCGGTCCGGCGGGTGCGAGATCGCCTCGCGGGTGGTGTCCGTCGGCTCGTCGACGTCGGGCGCCTCGGGCTCGGCGACCAACCCCTCCTCGCGCAGCAGCGCCATCACGTCGGTCAGCCGGTCAGGGGGCGTCTCCTCGTCGGGCTCCCAGTCGTCGGTGGGGTCCTCGAACGCGTCCTCGTCGGCCAGGTCGAAGTCAAGCAGCCGCTGGGTGTAGTCCTTCGTGGGCCCGAGGATCTGCCCGCCGGGGACGTCCTTGAACGCCGGCGAGATCCGGCGGGTCGCGAACAGCTCCCCCGGGTCGACGGGGTCGGTCTCGTCCCACCGCTCCAGGGTCGATCGGTAGGCCCGCAACAGGAAGGCGGCCTCGACGGTGTCGCCCTGGGCCTGCTTGACCGCCAGCGCGGCCAGTCGGGGGGCGTACAGCCCGCCCTCGCTCATCGCTTGTGCGACGAGCCGACCGAGCTGTTCGTCGAGCCGCTCGGGCTCCAGGGGCCCGGCCTCGTCGGCCCGCTGGGCGTCGAACAGGTCGGCGGCGCGCTCGATGATCTCCTCGCCGGCGACGGCGGCGACGTACCCCATCAGGCCACCTCCACCGTCGTCGAGCGGGGCACCGCGAGCAGTTCGTCCCCGGCGGCGAACACGGCGTCGACGCCGCGGGGGTACTCGCGGGCGGCCGCCAGCCGCTCGAGCTCCGCCGCCGGCAGGTCGACCGCGGCCCGCCGCTCGCCCGGCACGCCGGGTCCCGAGAGCGTCAGCCCCGTCCCCGACCGGACGTCGTCGACGCGGTAGACGACGGTCGCCCCCTCGGACGGTTCGACGAGCGTCCCCCGTGACAGCGACCGGACGTCCCACTCGGGGACGCCGGCGGCGTGACAGACGTCGGCCTCGGCGGGGTCGGCCGGCGACAGCCGTCCGGCCCGTTCCAGCGCCTCCCGGAGCCGCGTGTCGTCGACCGCGGCGGTCACCTCGTGGTCGACCAGCGTCGCCACGACGGCGTGGTCGGCGGGCGCCGGGGCCGACTCGACGGTGCCGGGGCGGGACAGCGCCCCACAGAGCGCGCGGAACGTCGCCCGGGTGTCGTGGACCGGGTCGAGACCGAGCGCCCTCACGACTCCTCCTCCATGACGTCGAAGTCGACGGCGGTGTGTCGGGACTCGCTCCAGGTCCGCTCGCGCTCGCGTTCGTATTCGCGGCCGGCGTCGGCGAGCGCCTCGGCGATCCGGTCGGTTCGTGGGTGGTCGCCGGCGACGGCGGCGTCGACGACCGCCCCCGACAGCGCCGCCCGTTCGGCCTTGCCGGGACGCATCGCGAACCCGCGGGCGTCGTCGACGGTCACCTCCGCCGGCGTCACGACCACCTCGCCGAGGTTGAACGGGCGCTCCCCGACGGGCTCGCACACCCGCTGCATCACGAGTTGCGGACGGGGCTCCTGGAGGACCGACAGCGACGGCTCGTCGGCCAGCACCTCGTTGGCGAACCGCGAGAGCGTCGCCTCGTCACAGGCGGCGATCAGTTCGAACCGGTCGTCACGGTCGCGTGGATCGTCCATGTCCGTGCCCGGCCGGATTCCCGACGCCCGGTTAAGCGTTCGTTCGGTATTCTATATCCGACCCGTCCGGCTGTGGGCCGAGTGCGCCTCCACGTCTCACGGTCTGTTCTTCTATATATCTCCTCGGCTCCGTAGTCTCCCGTAGTCGACCTCTTCTGGCGTGCAAATATATAGTAGGCTGTACGAAATCAACCCGTCTGGGTCCGAGCCCGGAATCCCGGAGAGAGGTAGATAGCCTCCGGACTTTCACCAGTACAGAGTTTTGCCCCCTCCCTCGTGAGTGTCTGGTGATGTCCGAGGACCCCCAGGCGAACGGCACCGGCGGATCGAGGACGAACAGGCGGCGGTTCCTCGCGGGCGTCTCCACGAGCGTGGTCGCGCTGGCCGCGGGCTGTTCCGGCGACGGCGGCTCCGGCGCGAGCGGCGGCGGCTCCGGCGACGGCGGCGACGGCAGCAGCGGCGGTGACGGGTCGAGTGGCGGCTCCGGCGACGCGACGGCGACGTCGATGTCGGCCGACGTGGAGGACATCACGATCCTCCTGACGCCGGGTACGCCCTCCGACGTCCGCCAGACCTACGAGCCGATGATCCGGATGATCAACGGCGAGATCGACACGGTCAACGCCGAGTCCAAGGCCCCCCAGTCGTACTCCGCGATCCGGCCGGCGCTGAAGAGCGAGCAGGCCGAGATCGGGATGGACGACGTGACGCTGGTCTCGAACCCCGACCTGATGGACGTCTTCGGGACGACCGTCACCGGCGGGTCGGCGTTCTACTTCTCGGTGATGCTGACCAACGAGGACTCGGACATCCAGGAGCGGGCCGACGTCGAGGGCAAGCGGATGGCCTTCGCCGACCGGCTCTCGACCAGCGGTTCCATCTTCGCCACCTACTCGCTCAGCCAGGCCGGCCTCGACATCGGCGACGCCCCGCAGGGGTCGCCCAACGACTTCGAGGGCGTCTGGTCGAACCACGAGGTCGCCCTGGAGAAGTTGGGTAACGGCGACGCCGACGCCGCGACGACCTACGGCGGCAACGGCATGCCCCACATCCCGGAGAGCTACCGGTCCGAGTTCCCCCAGCGGGTCATCGACAAGAGCTCCGCGATGGACGTTCTGGACACGGAGGAGCCGAAGTTCCGGCCGTTCTGGTGGTCGTTCCCGATCCCGAAACAGCCGGTGTACGCCCGCAAGACCTGGGACTCGGAGAACAAGCAGAAGATCGGCGAACTGCTCCGCAACTCCGACGAGGAGCAGATCCGCCAGTACTTCCCGGACGACTACAACCCCGACGAGCTGCCGTTCACGACGCTGCAGGACACGTCGATAGACGACTACCAGCCGATCATCGAGCGGCTCAACGCCGTCGGCGTCGAGCTCGGGTGATCGGCCGACCCACGAACACGGACCACGAACCACACACGAGCTTTTTCGCGTACACGATCCACATGAGCACACTCACAGTCGAGGACCTGACGAAGCGGTACGGGGACGTCACCGCCCTGGAGGACGTCTCCTTCGAGATCGAGGACGAGTTCGCGGTGTTGCTGGGCGAGTCCGGTGCCGGCAAGTCCACGATGCTGCGCTGCGTGAACGGACTGACGGAACCGACCGAGGGGGGGATCTACCTCGACGGTGAGGAGATCCGGGGATCGCGGTCCGACGTCGGGATGATCTTCCAGCAGCACAACCTCGTCGAGGGGGTGTCGGCGTACCTCAACGCGCTGACCGGCTCGCTCGACCGGACGTCGATGGTGCGCAGCCTCTTCCAGTGGCAGAGCCGCGAGGACAAGCTTCGGGCGCTGGACGCGCTGGACACCGTCGGGCTGCTGGACGAGGGCCACCAGCGCGTCTCCCAGATGAGCGGCGGCCAGCAGCAGCGTGTCGGCATCGCCCGCGCGCTGGTGCAGGACCCGAGCCTGCTGTTGGCCGACGAACCGGTCGCCAGCCTGGACCCCTCCAGCGCCGAGACCGTGATGGGCTACCTGAAGAAGGCCGCCAGCGAACACAGCGTCACGGCGCTGGTGAGCCTCCACCAGGTGAACATCGCGGCGTACTTCGGCGAGCGGTTCATCGGCCTGCGGGACGGACGGCTCCTGTTCGACGTCGGGCGCGACGAACTCTCCCCGGAGCTGATCGACGACCTCTACGGCAGCGTCGAGACCGTGGGGCTCGCCGAGGGCCACACGGAGGGCGACATCGACGTCGACGTCGAGGGCGTGCCCGCCGGCGAGGGCACGACGAGCGACGGAGCCGAGGCGGCCACCGGGAGGGCCGAGCCGTGAGCTCCGAGTCCCCCGACGGCAACCCCGTCGCCAAGTACCTCGGGTTCCAGGAGATCGGCGACTCCGCCGTCGAGCGGAAGCTGACCGACATGAAACGCCGGAAGACGTTCCGGCGGATCTACACCGTCCTCGGCTTCGGGTTCAGCCTCGTGCTGTTCTACCTGAGCGCGGGGATGATCGGCTTCTCGTTCACGGAGATCTTCGTCCAGTTGCCCCAGTTCACCGAGGCCCTGCGGGAGTACTTCCCGCTGACCTCCGTGTTCGGCCTCCCGGTACTCGACGTCGGGGAGTACTGGGCGTTCATGATGGAGCAGAACCTGATCATGCGGCTCGAGCCCGGCGGGAGCCTGCTGGGCCTGGGGCTGTTGCCCACCTTCGGGCTCCACTCCGGGGTGACGATCGTCCCCGGCGCGATGTTCGAGACGATGGCCATCGCCATCGCCGGGACGATGCTCGGCCTGCCCGGGGCGCTGTTCTTCGGCGTCACCGCCAGCGAGCGCGTGGTCCCCTACCCGTTCAACTTCCTGTTCCGGTCGGTGATGAGCCTGATCCGGGCGATCCCCGCGCTGGTGTGGGTGCTCATCCTCATCCCGCTGGGTGGGGTCTCCTCGTTCACCGCGACGCTCGCCATCGGCATCGACACCTTCGGCTACCTCGGTCGGCTGTTCACCGACGAACTGGAGGAGATCGCCGACGGCCCCATCGAGGGGATCCGCAGCGTCGGCGCCTCCAAGTCCCAGATGGTGAGCTTCGGCATGCTCAGCCAGGTGTTCCGGCAGTTCGTCGCCTGGACCGCCTTCGACCTGGAGCACAACGTCCGGGTCGCCATCGGCCTGGGCATCATCGGCGCCGGCGGGCTGGGACTGGAGCTCAACATCCAGCGCCGGACGTTCAACTACACGGAGATGATGGCTTGCATCATCCTCATCCTCCTGCTGGCCGGCTCGGTCGAACTGCTCAGCCAGCGCGTCCGGTCGTACCTCCGGGACGACGACACCGTCGAGACGGAGGGGCTGATCACCATCCTGCTGCGCACGCCCAAGCGGCTCGTCGCCTCGCTGGCCGGGAGCCGGCGGTAGACGAGCCCCGACCGTCGCCGCGCCGATCCGCCGCTCGGTATCGTCCGCCCGAACCGACCTGCCGTCCGAGATACCGCCCGCGAGGACGGATCCGTCACCCGTGAGGACCGCCGACACCACCCGAGCCACACCGTCATGTACACCTACGACGCCTACGGCGCCGTCGACCGCGAGCCGCTGTCGCCGGAGCCGACGATCCACGACCCGGTCCGGCTGACCGACGTCGAACTGGGCGCCTGGACCGAGATCCACGCCGGCTGTCGGCTCCACGAGGCGACCGTCGACGACTACAGCTACCTGACAGAGCGGGTCCAGGTCGACGTCGCGACCATCGGGCGGTTCTGTAGCGTCGCCGCCGACACCCGGATCGGTCCGCCGAACCACCCGACCGGCCGTCCCTCGGGCCACCACTTCACCTACCGCGCCGACCGCTACGACCTCGGCGAGGACGACGCCGCGGTGTTCGAGTGGCGCCGGGGCCAGTCCGTCGCGGTCGGTCACGACGTCTGGATCGGCCACGGCGCCGTCGTCCTCCCGGGCGTGACGGTCGGGAACGGCGCCGTGGTCGCCGCCGGCGCGGTGGTGGCCGACGACGTCGCGCCGTACACGGTCGCCGCCGGCGTGCCGGCCGAGCCGATCGGCCGACGGTTCCCCCCGGACGTCGCGGCGGCGGTCGAAGCCACCAGGTGGTGGGAGTGGGACCACGGGACGATCCGCGAACGGCTCGACGCCTTCCGGGACATAGAACTGTTCCTCGAGGAGTACGCGCCGGGCGACGTCGATCCGGGTGACCTGGACCTCGCCGGTCCGGCGGACTGATCGCCGGCGACAGTTCGGTGTGTACGGGCCGCCGGCGTCCACCGGGGCCGCTCGGTCGCGACCGTCCCGTCGCTCGATCGCCGCGCCGTCCCCGGCCGCCGTTCGCGCTCGGTCCGGCTACCGGCTCGACTCCGGGCGTCCGCGGAGGCGGAGGTCGTACTCGTGGCGCGTCACGTCGTCGAACCACGGGACCGTGGGTCGCGAGTCGATCCGCAGTCGGACCGGGTCGCCGTCGTCGGAGCGCCCGACGTCGAACCCGACGACGCCGTTGGTCGCCCGCGCGCCCAGCGGGCGTCCGGCCACCGGCACACGGTCCATCCCCGGCGGCCGTCCCCGGTAGTCCCACCGGTAGCGTCGCTCCCGGTCCCCGCCGTCGGCCACGGACCGGTCCGCGAGGTCGGTCCGGTAGTCGCCGGGCCCGATGTCCACGCGGACGGCGCCGAGAGCCGTCCCGGCGCGCTCGACCGCCGCGGCCGCCGTGCGGGCCGGCCCGGACGTGCCCGCCGCGAACGGCGACCGCCCGCCCGCGTGCTCGGAGAGCCTCGCCGCCCCGCCGACCGCCCGGCCCCCGGGCCGGTCGGCGGCCGATCCCGGGACTCCCGCCGGTGGACCGGGGCCGGCCCCCGAGCGGGTTCGACCGCCGACCGAGAGCCACCCCGCGCAACGACAAGACTTTCCAGCCTCGACGCCGGGTATAGGGTCGACATGGCGATCCGGTCGCGCTCGACACCCCCCGTGGTGCTCTCGCTGGATCCCGCGACCGCCGACGCGCTCGGCACGAGCGACCGGCGGGCGGGACCCGAGATAGTGGTCCGGACCGCCGAGGACGACGAGACCGTCCGGGACCTGCTGGCGGCCGGGTCGATCGACTGCGCGGTGTGTCGCCACGACCCGCCGACGAGCGACGCCCGGGCGGTCGTCGACGCGCTCCGGGGGGTGGCGCCGAACCTGCCGGTGGTGGCACTGACGGCGCCCGACCGGGCCGACGAGGCCATCGAAGCCGGCGTCACCGACGTCGTGCGGATCGTCGACGGGTCGATCCCGACGCGGCTGCTGACCAACAGGATCGAGGCGCTGGCCGAGCGCACCGAGGAGCGCCGTGCCAGGGACGTGCTGGACGCCATCGCGGGGGCCTCGCCGGAGTACGCCTTCGTCTACGACGCCGACGGGACCTACCTGGACGCGCTGATCGGCGGTCGGAGCGACGAACACGCCTTCGAGCCCGAGGAGCTGCTGGGCCGGACGATCCACGAGACCCTCGACGAGGCGGCGGCGGTGCCGATCCAGTCGGCCATCGACGAGGCGCTCGCGACCGGGGAGCGGGCGACCGTCGAGTACCGGCTCGAAGGTCCCGAGCGCGAGCGGTGGTACGAGGGGCGGGCGGTCCCGCTGCCCGAGCGGTTCGACGGACGGGACGCGGTGTTGCTGTCGGCCCGGGAGGTGACCGACCGGCGGATCCGCGAGCGGGAACTGGCCGAGACCCGTGACCGACTCGCGCGCATCCTCGAACGGGTCGACGACGCCTTCTTCGCGCTCGACGAGAACTGGGAGATCACCTACGTCAACGAGGCCGGCGCCGACGTGCTCCGGAGGGTGATGGACGCCGACCACGACGACGAGGAACTGATCGGGCGCCACCTCTGGGAGGAGGCCCCCGAGGCCGTCGACACGGAGTTCTACGAGCAGTACCACCGCGCGATGGAGCGCCAGGAGCCGGTGTCGTTCGAGTCCGAGTACGCGCCGCTTGACGTCTGGTTCGAGGTGCGAGCCTACCCCGACCCGGACGGGCTGTCGGTGTACTTCACCGACGTCACCGACCGGAAGGCCGACGAGCGCCGGATGGAGCAGTACCGCACGCTCACACGGGCGATCTCCGACGCGATCGTCACCGTCGACGCCGACGGACTGATCCGTTCGGCCAACCCGGCGACCGAGGACGTCCTGGGGTACGACCCGGACGGGCTGGTCGGCGAGCCGCTGACCACGATCATCCCCGAGGGGTACGTGCCGGCCCACGAGGCGGGGTTCGAGCGGTACCTGACGACCGGCGACCGGACGATCGACTGGGACTACATCGAGCTGCCGGCCGAACACGCCGACGGCCACCAGGTGCCCCTGGCCATCTCGTTCAGCGAGTACGAACACGCCGGCGACCGCTTCTTTACGGCGGTGTTGCGTGACATCACCGACCGGAGGGAGCGCGAGCGGACGCTCAACGACCTGCTCGACGCCACTCAGGCGTTCCACCGGGCCGACGGCGTCGACGCCCTGCTCGAGGAGCTGATCGAGGCCGCGGAGTCGGTCTTCGGCTTCGAGGTGGTGTCGGTGCGGCTCCACGACGAGGAGGCCGGCCAGCTCCCCCCGACGGCGGTCTCCGAGACGGCCCGCGAACTGGTCCCGCGCCAGCCGACCTACGACGACGACGAGTGGCTGATCGGCGAGGCGTTCCAGCGCGGGGAGCCGGTCGTCGCCGACGACCTGGGAGCGGAGAGCGACCACGACTACGGCCCCTTCGGCGGCGGGATGGCACTGCCGCTTGGCGAGCACGGCGTCGTGAGCATCGCCGTCGAGGAGCGCGACGCCTTCGACGACGAGGACGTCGCGCTGGTGGAGCTGCTGGCGCTGTCGGCCACGGGAGCGCTCGACCGGCTGGCACGCGAGCGCGAGCGGCGCCAGTTCCGGCGTGTCGTCGACCAGATCGACGAGATGGCGTTCCTGATGGACGCCGACCACCGGCTGACGTTCGTCACGGAGTCGCTGGCGGCCTACCTCGGCCGGGACGTCGAGACGCTGCGCGGGTCGCGGCTGTACGACGTGGTCGCCGACGAACACGTCGCCGACTGTCGGGCGCGGCTGACCGCGACCCGGGAGTCCGCGGGCACCGCCACCCAGCAGATCGACCTGGTGGGCGGAGACGGCGAGTCACGGCCGGTCGAGATCGAGCTGTCGGCCGCGGACGAGGGGATGGGCCGGGAAGGCGGCGCCGACCAGCCGGCGATGGCCGGCGTCGTCACGGACATCAGCGAGCTGGAGCAGACCCGCGACCGGCTGGCGACCGAGCGCCGGCGGTTCCGGGAGCTGTTCGAGAACCTCCCCGACCCGGTCGTGGAGGCGGAACTGACCGACGAGGGGCCGATCGTCCGCTACGCCAACCCGGCGTTCACGGACGTGTTCGGCCACGGCGGAGCGATCCAGGGCGCCGACCTCGACGACCTGGTCGTCCCGGCGGAGGAGCGCGACCGGGCCGAACGGATCGACGAGCGCGTGCGCGACGGTGAGCAGGTGAGCGTCGAGGTCCGCCGGGAGACCCGCGACGGACGGCGGGACTTCCTGTTGCGCGGGATCCCCTACTCGCGGACGGCCCACGGGGACGGCTCGTACGCCTTCGCCGTCTACACCGACATCACGGAACAGAAGGAGCGCGAGCGGTTCCGGCAGGTGCTCAACCGGGTGTTGCGACACAACCTCCGCAACGACCTCACCGTGGTGATGGGCCTGGCCGACCACCTCCGGGGGTCGGTGTCGGACCCGGCGCTGGCCGAGCGGGCCGGCACCCTCCGGGACAACGCCGCGGAGGTGGCCTCGACGAGCGAGAAGGTCCGCACGATCGAGCGGATCACCGGGAGACGCGCCGAGAGCGACGGCACGGAGCGGGTCGACGCCGCCGGACAGCTCCGGGCGGCGGTCGCCGGCGCCCGACGGGACCACCCCGAGGCCGACATCACCGTCGACGTCCCCGACGAGCTGCCCGTCCGGGGGACCGGCGACCTCCAGCGCGCCTTCGCGGAGCTGGTCGAGAACGCCGTCGAGCACGCGGACGGGACGCCGCGGCTGCGGATCGACGCCGCGACCGGCGTCGGCCACGACGACCGGACCGAGCTACGCTTCCACGACCACGGCCCCGGGATCCCCGACCGGGAGTGGGAGATCGTCGCCGGGGAGCGGGAGATCACCCAGCTCACCCACGGCACCGGGCTGGGGCTGTGGCTGATCCGCTGGATCGTCGAGTTCTGCGGCGGCGAGATCGAGCGCCGGCGCCGCGAGGACGGCACCACGGTCGTCCTCTCGCTGCGGTCGGCCGACGTCGACCCGGACGGGGACGACTGACCGGGGTCCCCGCGACCGGTCCGACGGTCGGTCACCTGCCCCGACGGAACGCGAGGCGTCGGGCCCGATCCCGGGGACGGCTCGCCGCCGCGAACCGCCCGCGACGGGAGGAAAGACGGGCCTTTTTATCGGATGGGGGCATACCGAACGGCAAGATGTTCAACGCGATCGTGAGCGCGGACACGCTCGGGGCGGCGCTGGACTCCGTGAGCGTGCTCGTCGACGAGTGCAAGATCCACCTGGGCGAGGACGGGCTCGAGATCCGCGCGGTCGACCCCGCGAACGTCGGGATGGTCGACCTCTCGCTGTCGGCCGTGGCCTTCGAGTCCTACGAGACCGACGGGGGGCTGATCGGCGTCAACCTCTCGCGGCTCGAGGACATCGTCGGCATGGCCGACACGGACCAGCTCGTCCACCTCGACCTCGACGAGGAGACCCGGAAGCTCCACATCTCCATCGACGGCCTGGAGTACACCCTCGCGCTGATCGACCCCGACTCCATCCGCCAGGAGCCCGACCTCCCCGACCTGGACCTGCCCGCCCACGTCGTCATCGAGGGCCGTGACATCGACCGGGCGGTCACCGCCGCCGACATGGTCTCCGACCACATCGCGCTGGGTGTCGACGCCGACGACGAGCTGTTCTACGTCGACGCCGAGGGCGACACCGACGACGTCCACCTGGAACTGGGCCGGAACGACCTGATCGACCTCACCGCCGGCGACGCCCACTCGCTGTTCTCGCTCGACTACCTGAAGAACATGAACAAGGCGATCCCCGGCGACGCCGAGGTGGCGATGGAGCTGGGCGCCGAGTTCCCCGTCAAGATGCACTTCGACTTCGCCGAGGGCGAGGGGTCGGTCACCTACATGCTGGCCCCGCGTATCCAGAGCGACTAGACCTCGACCGCGCCGCGCCCGCGGTCCCGTTCTCGTCTCTCGTCCGAGGCCGCGCTCCGCCGTCGGACGCCCGTCTGACGGGTGGTTTTGATCCCCGATCCCGTGGTGCCGGTATGGAGCGACTCGGCGATGCGTACCGCGACCGGCGCGTCGGCGAGCGGGACCGGTGGCGCGTGACGGCCGGCGTCGTCCTGTTCGCCGCCGGCGCGCTCGGACTCGTGGCGGCCCTCCTCTCGGCGACGACCGGCCTCCCGGCCGCCGTCGGCGTCCGGACCACGGTCGGCGCCCGGACGCTCGCCGGCCTGCTGGCCGGGCTGGGCGTCCCCGCGGCGCTCGCCGGCGTGGTCGTGGTGCTGCCGGCGGACCGGCGCGAGCGGCTCGGGGTGCTCGCCGGCGTCGGCCTCTCGGTCGTGGGCGTCGCCCTGTTCGTCCGTGCGTACCCGACCCGCTGGATCGGCGATCCGAACTCGCTGGCCTTCCTCGTCGCCGTCACCTACCTGCTGGAGCGACTCGGCGATGCGTACCGCGACCGGCGCGTCGGCGAGCGGGACCGGTGGCGCGTGACGGCCGGCGTCGTCCTGTTCGCCGCCGGCGCGCTCGGACTCGTGGCGGCCCTCCTCTCGGCGACGACCGGCCTCCCGGCCGCCGTCGGCGTCCGGACCACGGTCGGCGCCCGGACGCTCGCCGGCCTGCTGGCCGGGCTGGGCGTCCCCGCGGCGCTCGCCGGCGTGGTCGTGGTGCTGCCGGCGGACCGGCGCGAGCGGCTCGGGGTGCTCGCCGGCGTCGGCCTCTCGGTCGTGGGCGTCGCCCTGTTCGTCCGTGCGTACCCGACCCGCTGGATCGGCGACCCGAACTCGCTGGCCTTCCTCGTCGCCGTCACCTACCTGCTGGGCGCCGCGACGGCGCTCTGGTTCGTCCTGACCGCGGTGGCGGACTTCCGCCGGCGCAACGACCCCGCCGGCACCGTCCGCCTGGAGGTGAGCCGCCGCGGCGAGACCCGGACCGTCGAACTGGACCGCTCGGAGTACCGTCGCTACCGCCGGGCCGCCCGCGGCGACGGCGGTCGCTCGGACCAGGTGGTCGAGGAACTGGAGTCCCGCTTCGAGGACTGAACAGGACGCCACGGTTCGACACGACGCGGCGCCCGGGCTCTCGATGAGGGTCCGCCCGGCTCTCCGCTCAGTCCAGCAGCCCGTCTCTCAGCGCGAACAGCAGCGGCGCGGTCTGTGTCCCGTGGACGGTCTCGGCGTCGAGGACGGCCGCGACGGCCTCCTCGGCGGGCACGGTCCGGACCGTGATCTCCTCGCCGGCGTCGAGATCCCGCCCGCCTCGCCGCAGGTCGGTGGCGGCGAAGACGACGGCGTCCATCCGGACCCAGGCCTCCGGCCGGAAGGTGCCCAGTCGCTCCAGCGAGCCGGCCCGGCGGCCGGTCTCCTCGCGCAACTCCCGCCGGGCCGCGACGGCCGGCCCCTCCCCGTCCTCGACCCGCCCCCCGGGACAGCCGAGCGTCCGGCCCCGGAGCTGTCGGGAGCGCTCCTCGACGAGCACCACCTCGCCGTCGTCGGTCACCGGGACGACCGTGACCACGTCGTTGGCGTCGATCCAGTAGTAGTCGACGCGCTCGCCGTCGGGCCGCTCCAGCGTGTCGTAGCCCGCCGAGAAGAACTCGTGCTCCCAGACCACCGTCGTGTCGAGCACCGGCCACTCCCCGACGCCCGTGTCGACCGCGCCGGCGTCCGCGCGGTCCACGTCCTCCTCTCCTCGTTCAGGGCCGCCGCCGGAGCCGTCGCTCACAGCACCCCCTCCTCGCGGGCCAGCAGCAGCCCCTCGATCGTGGCGTCGTTGGCGGGTTCGCGGCGGGCGACCTCCAGGGCGTCCTCGACGGGGATCGCGCGGACGTCGATGAACTCGTTGGGGTCGAGGTCGCGCTCGACCGGTTCGAGCCCCTCCGCGAAGACGATCGCCCGGCGGTGGCGCAACACCCCCGTCGAGCACTGAAACGAGTCGAGCAGGGAGAACCCGGCGGCGGCGAAGCCGGTCTCCTCGCGGAGTTCCCGGGCGCCGGCCTCCGTGTAGGACTCCCCCTCCTCGACGATGCCGGCGGGGAGTTCGAGACACCCCTCGCGGATCACCGGCCGGTACTGGTCGACCATCACGATCGCGTCGTCGGTCCGGGCGACGACGACCACGGCGTCGGGTAACTCCGCCCAGTAGTACCGCTTCTCCGAGCCGTCGGGCTGCTCGACGCGGTCGTAGCCGCCCGCGTACCAGCCCGTCTCGTACTCCGTCCGGGACTCGACGACCCGCCAGTCGCCGGCGGCGCCCGACCGGGGAGCGTACGGGTCGCCGTCGTCGGTGTCGCCGTCGCCGCCGTTCCGCCGGGGGCCGTCGGTCACGCGCCACCCCCGCGGGCGACGGTCAGCCGGTAGGTCCGGTTGCCCGTCGAGACGTAGACCGACTCGCCGTCGACGGCCGCCGGCGAGCGCTGGCCCAGCGCGTCCACCTCGTCGAACGGCGAGTGGGTGAACGACTCCTTCAGCCCGAGCGGTCCCCGCCAGTAGGGCTGTGAGCGGCCCGGCTCCCCGTCGGAGGCGTTCTCGAGCGCGGTCGTCGCGAAGCGGTACCGCTCGGAGAGGGCGCTGGCGTCGGCGGCCG
The DNA here is from genome assembly GCA_964569925.1 of uncultured Halobacteriales archaeon. Lineage (GTDB taxonomy): Archaea > Halobacteriota > Halobacteria > Halobacteriales > Haloarculaceae > CAZMWG01. The sequence goes on from CAZMWG010000006.1 coordinate 39,730, forward strand.
ACCGGTTCTCCTCGACCTGTGTCGCGGTCATGTAGTAGGGGTCGCCGCTGCGCAGGAGACTCGGCAGCGCGCCCAGCGCCAGCAACAGGACGACCACCACCAGGCCGCCGGCGAGCACCTGTCTCGTCACCGTCCGCACCTACACCACCCCCTCGTAGAGCCGTCCCATCGCCTGCCGGCGCACCGTCTCGACGGCCGCGTCGCGCTCGTCCGCGAAGGTCGCCGCCACCGCCCGGTCGGCGAACGGCGGCGCGTGCCAGGCCACCCGGTCGACGTTCTCGGAGCCGACGACCGACACCTCCGTCCCCTCGTCCAGGCCGTCGCGCCACTCCTCGAACTCCTCGCGCGAGCCGACCCTGACCAGGAGGTCCCCGGCGAAGACGGCGTCCCGTGCCGTCGCCACGACCTCCGGGGTCACCCGCTCGTCGTACTCGTCCCGGCCGAAATCCATCGCCTTCGCGACCTGCCGAACCGTCACCTGTGCGGTCGTCCCGACCGACTCGTAGCGCTCGGCCGCCGCGGCCGCCGTCTCGGGCGCGAACCGGCCCTCCGTGTCCATACCCCCGGTAGCGGCGGCGACGACTACTCCGTTTCGCCTCGGTCCGGCGTCTCGTCGTCCGCGCTCGATCCGTCGGCCCCGTCGGCGGCGTCCTCCTCGTCGTCCTCGCTCTCGGCGCGCTCGTGCATCTCCCGGGTGAGTTCGCGGGCCTCCTCGACGACGGCGGCGGCCTCCGGGTCGTCGGCGGGCGAGCGGGCCCGCGGATCGACGGCCGGGTCCGCCGGGCCCGTGTCCCCCTGCTCGTGGCCGGTCCCGTCACCGTCGCCGTGGTCGTGGCCGTGTCCCCCGTCGCCCGTCGACCCGGTGGTGTCCTCGAACACCTGCGGGAACTCGCGCTCGTCGGCGTGGTCGGCGACGATCGGCGCGAGGTCGGCCTCGCCCATCGACCCCCAGTCGGGGACGTGCTCGTCGAGCCAGGCCTCGTGGTCGTCGGCGCCGGTCAGCGCCGAGAACGCGAGGTGGTTCGCGAGGTGTGTCGCGTCGGCCTGTGGCTCGTCACACACCGGACAGGCGAGTCCCATACGTGCGTTTCGGGGCGCCGCCGACAAGTGCGTGTCCGTTCACTCCAGCGCACAGACCAACACGAGCGCGTCCTCGCCGTCGCCGTAGTACCGCGGCACGGTGCGACGGTGCTCGAAGCCGAAGCGACGGTAGAGCCGGATCGCGTCGTCGTTCGTGGCCCGCACCTCCAGTTTCACCGTCCCACAGCCCATCCCGCCGAGTTCCCCCAGCGCCCGCTCTAAGAGCGCCGTGCCCACCCCCGCGCCGCGGCGCTCCTCCCGGACCGCGAGGTCCTTGACGTGGCCCAGCGGCGTCCCGTGGTTGGGCACCGAGTCGGCGACGACGTAGCCGTCGACGCCGGCGTGGGGCCCCTCGCCGGGCGGCTCGGCGACCAGGAAGCCCGGATCCCCGAGGTAGCTCTCGAACGCCGAGAACGGCCACGGCTGTGGGAACGAAGCCTGCTCGATCCGGTGAACGGCCAGCAGGTCCGCGCGCCGGGCCGGCCGGACCGTCGGGGACGACTCCCCCTCGGCGGCGGTCGTCACGGACGACGGTACGGACCGGCGGCACTAATGGGTAGCGACGCGTCGTTCCCGCGTGTATTCTCCCCACGATAGAATGCGACACGGGGACGACTCGGCCACAAGGTTCTTTACAATCAAACTCCTAACATCGAATGCACCCGTTTTGGGTGCCACCCCACCCCCCCACACCCCCCAAC
>CAZMWG010000007.1:0-39228 GCA_964569925.1 uncultured Halobacteriales archaeon
TTCCTACGGGAGCGCGACACTCGGGAGTCCCACCGACAAGCCCACGAGTTTACTCCTGGGCAGCTGACGTACTCGGGTAGGTATCGAAGGTCGTCTCTGCTGCCGTTGTCGATCCTGTAGAGAATCTCCGAAACGGCAAACACGGCCAGTTCGTTCTGCTCAGTCGGGTCTCCCTCGTCAACTGTGTATTCGACCGAAATGTTCGGAGCGGTCGAACGAACGCTCAGTTCGGAGGCATTGATGATATCGTGTAGTGCGTTGTCTATCCACGGCGTTGTGAAACTCAAGTTCTGATGCGCTCTCCTGCCCTCTCTGATCGATCCTGCGTCGGTAGCTTCGGAGCGGTCGGCTTGCCCCCCGTTCTCTGAGGCACGCGTCTCTCCCTCGGAACTCTCGGTGTCGAGGGCTCCTTTCTCGGAGTGGGTCGGTCGGAATCCGTGTGATTCCGACAACAGCCAGGCCCGATAGTGGATATCGAACCGTCGTCCGGCACACCCACTTCACAGAGATCGTGGCCTGACCTATCCAAGCCGTCGATGTGTTCAGCACATACTCCCGAGGCTGCCAGGAGTATTACGATGAGAATGGACCGTTTCAGATCCATTGTCGTGTGAATCCTCCATCGGATGACGGACTCGGACTCACCGACGAGGAGTCGACCGTCGAAGAGATCGGGTTCCGTTCTCGTAGAGGGGGAGCAGCCTGAACGGCGCCCGACCGGTCGACGCGTCGACCCGAAAGCCCGTCTCACACCCGACGAACGCCTCCGTCGGCCCGGTCGGGTCGACCGTCGGACCCCGGTCGACCTCCACGGTCACGTACAGGCGGTCGGTCGCACTGTCCCCCGACCCGTCGGTCACCGTCACCGTCGCCACGTACCGCCCCGGCGTCGTCGGCCGAAAGCGGGTTCGAGCCGCGTCCGGATCGGGGGGCGTGACCGTCCCGTTCGGCCCCTCGATCCGCCGGCGGTACGACTCGATCCGTCCGTCCGGGTCCGTCGACCCGCCGGCGTCGAGATAGACGGTGGTGCCGTCGACGACCGTCTGGTCCAGGCCGGCGTCGGCGAACGGGGCGCTCCCGGCGGCGGCGACGCCGACCACCCCGACCGCCGTCAGCGCCAGCGCCGCGATCAACCGCTCGCGTCGTGTCCCTCTACCATTCGGTTCGGACTGGCCGCGTCCTGGCATATATACTTTCGTAGCTAGCGGTCGTACCTGCAAAAAACGCGGCGACGCCGGCCCGGAACGTTATGCCCGGAATACATATTAGCGGGACGGACGCACCGTCGCGCATGCCCGAACTGGCAGTGGAGTTCTGGACGGACGGGCGCGAGGACGTGGTGACCTACACGGTCGACGGAAACCTCGAGCGACCGGGGGAGGCGGTCGACGAGGCCAGAGAGCACGCGACGGCGGACGGACACGAGGAACTGAACCTGAAGACGGTGCGGCTGTCGGAGGACTGAGCGGACCGACCCCGGGGCGTCGTCGGCCTACGGAGCAGCCGACCCCCGCTCAGGGTGCGCTGGCGAGAAACAGGAAGAGGTTGTTCGCCGCCGGGCCGAGACCGACCGCGGAGACCAGGGTCAACAGGAGGCTCCCCTCGACGGGCTCCTCCTCGACGTAGCCGCTGAACAGGAGCACGATCACCGCGGCGATCGAGAGCTTCACGAGCACGAACAGCCAGCCGCGGCCGAGCAGGGAGGCGGTCGGCAGGCCGGCGGCGAAGTCCATGATCGCCCGGGGGATCGGGCTGCGCTCGGCGACGCCGTACACGTCGGCGCCGACGGCGGTGGTGATCCCGTCCAGGGCGTGAGCGAAGACGACGACCGCGCCCGCGTAACGGACGCGGACGAAGTCCGAGGTGCGGTAGAGCCCGAGTCCGAGCAGGGTGAGCCCAGCGGCGGCCAGCGAGAGGACGACCGCGATGGCGGGCCAGACGAGGACCGTCGCGCCAGCGGGCCCGGCGCCCCGGACCACGACGACGGCGAACAGCGCGGCGAGGACGAGGAGTCCGACCCCGCCGAGACGCCGCGGGGCGGTGTCCGGTCCGCTCCGGCCGGCGGCGAGGATCGCGACGACGACCCAGACCGCGCCGGCGAGGACGGTGGTGGTGACGTAGACGGCGGGGGCGGCGAACAGCGGCACGAGGGCCGGCGGGTAGAGACCGCCGATCGCGTGGAACGCGTGGAGGGCACCCCCGACGGCCATCCAGGGGGCGAAGCCGACGACGTGGCGCTGTGTGACCGGCGGTTCGAGCGCGACCAGCAGCGCCGCCACGAGCACTAGCCCGGCGAGCAACACGACCGCGTGAGCGAGCGGCGGCAGTTCGAGACCGGTCGGGAGAACGGCCATGTCCTTCCGGCCGGTGCGGGGGGGTAAAAGCTTCCGGCCGCGACAGGCGACGGGGTGTTCCCACCGGACCCGATCCGACCCCGATCGACTCGATCAGTCCGGACCGCACTGCCGGCGCGGAGCGCAACCGGACGTCGCCGCCAGGCTTTACCCGCGACGGAGACCACGGGTCGGGTATGGACGACGTGCCGGCGCGGATCGAGCACACGGTGCTCGGTCCGACGACGCGGTGGGACGACGTACGAGCGGTGCTCGACGCGGCGCTCGACCACGGGATGCGTGCCTGCGTCCCGCCGTGTTACGTCGAGCGGGCGACCGGCTACGCCGAGGTCCCGGTGACGGCGGTGATCGACTTCCCCCACGGGCAGGGGACGACGGACGCGGTCTGTGGCGAGGCCCGCGAGGCCTGGAACGACGGGGCGGCGGAGCTGGACCTGGTCTGTAACGTCGGACAGCTCAAGGCCGGCGAGGACGACCGCGTCCGCGCGAAGATGGAGGAGGTCGTCGCGGCGGTGCCGGTCCCGGTGAAGGTGATCGTCGAGGCCGCCTTGTTGACCGACGAGGAGAAACACCGGGTCGCGGAGCTCGCGGTCGAGGCCGACGCCGACTACCTCAAGACCGCCACGGGCTTCGCCGACGGCGGCGCGACCGTCGCGGACGTGTCGCTGTTGAGCGACTACCGCCCGGTGAAAGCCAGCGGCGGGATCGGCTCCTGGGACCGGGCGGCCGCGATGTTCGACGCCGGCGCCGAGCGGATCGGCGCCTCGTCGGGCGCAACGATCGTCGAGGAGTGGCGGGCCGCGACCGGCGACGACTGACGGTCGGCGCCGGTCACCTCGACTCCGTCCGCCCCGGGCCGTCGGTCACTCGCCCCCGTTCCCGACCACGGGACCGTCGGCGCCGATCGCGTTCAGGTAGGCGCCGAGCGCGCCGTAGAGCTCGATGTCGTCCCCGAGCGGGGTGACCCGAAGCTCCGGTCGGTCCACGAACAGGAACTCCTCGAGGTGTCGGTCGACGCCGTCGAGGAGCCGGTCGGGGTTGTTGAGCGCGACGCCGCCGCCGACGGTCACCAGCCCGGGGTTGACGGCGTTACAGACGGCACCGATCCCGGCGGCGTTGTACCGGTCGACCCGGTCGAGACAGTCCCGGGCGACCGCGTCCCCGGCCGCCGCGGCGTCGAACACCGCCGCCGCGTCGAGGTCGTCGGGGTCGAGAACGCTCTCCCGGTCGGTCGCCCGGAGCCGGTCGGCGGCGAACCCCGCGATCCCGCGGCCGGAACAGTACGCCTCCCACGCGCCGACCACCCCCGTGCTGGCCCGGTCGCCGTCCGGACAGATCGGGAGCAGACCGACCTCGCCGGCCTGTCCGAACTCGCCACGGACGAGCCGTCCGTGGTCGACGACGCCGCCGCCGATCCCGGTCCCGAACGTGAGGTGTGTGACCGACCGGTAGTCGCCGCCGGCCCCGTAGTGGCACTCGCCCAGGGCGGCGGCGTTGCAGTCGTTCTCCACGTGGAGGTTGAGCCCGTGGGCGCGGTCGACGGCGGTCCCGAGGTCGATCCGCTCGACCGTCCCCCCGTCGGGGGTGTCGAACGCCCGAACGCGACCGGTCGCCCCGTCGACGAGCCCCGCGACGGAGACCGCGACGGCGTCGAGCGGTCCCGCCGTCTCGGCCAGCCGACCGACCGTCCGCACGACCTGTGACGCCAGTTCCCGCGGTTCGGTCGGTTCGACGGACACCGGCGTCAGGAACTCCCCGTCGGCGGTCGCGACGACCGACCGGCAGTTCGTGCTCCCGATCCCGAGTGCTGCGAGACGATCCATGTCGCCGTCGTCGGCCCCGGCGGTTTATATGTTGTCGGGCTCGTCACCGTCCGCCGGTTCGGGCCGGCCCGGCCGCCCACAGTAGCCACCTACGGATCCCGTAACGAGTCGATAACTAACCGTAGTTCTCGGGATGTCCCGGCCGATGCTACCGATCGACGGACAGTCGACCGATCGCCGACGACCGTGTGACCGACAGCCATGAGGGCGGTGACCCCGGCCGCGGGCGAGGGGACGCTGCTTCGACCGTCGACCGATGGCGGGCCCGAGGGGACGGTGGCGGCGGACGAACGGCCGATACTCGCTCGTCGCTCCGAGCGGCCGGTTCGTGGGGGCCGGGTGAGTACCGATGCTTGACGGCGACGGGCCGTCCGGTCCGACGGACGTCCTGGTGACCGGAGGCGCGGGCTTCATCGGTTCTCACATCGCCGACGCGCTCCTCGCGCGGGGCCACCGGGTGGTCGTCGTCGACAACTTCGACCCGTACTACGACACCCGAATCAAGGAGCACAACGTGAGACTGTGCCGCGAGCGCGCGGAGGAACGGTTCACGTTCGTCCGGGGGTCGATCACCGACGCCGACCTGGTCGCCGACGTCTTCGACACCTTCGATCCCGACTACGTCTTCCACGAGGCCGCCCGGGCGGGTGTCCGCCCCAGCGTCGAGGACCCGCTCCTGTACGAGGAGAACAACGTCGGCGGCCTGCTCACGCTGCTGGAGGCCGCCGCCGACCACGACGTCCGCCGGTTCGTCAACGCCTCCTCCTCCTCGGTGTACGGCCGGCCCGACTACCTCCCCTACGACGAGGACCACCCGACCTACCCCAAGAGCCCCTACGCCGCGACCAAGCGGGCGAGCGAGGACTACTGCGAGATCTGGACGGACATCAAGGGGGTGCCGACGGTGAGCCTGCGCTACTTCACGGTGTACGGGCCGCGGATGCGCCCGAACATGGCGATCTCGAACTTCGTCTCGCGGTGTCTGGACGACGACCCGCCCGTGATCTACGGCGACGGGGAACAGACCCGCGACTTCACCTACATCGACGACGTCGTGGAGGCGAACCTCGCACTGCTGGAGACCGACGCCGCGGACGGCGAGGCGATCAACGTCGGCTCGACGGACAACATCACGATCAACGACCTCGCCGACTACGTGATCGAGGCGACCGGGGTCGACGCAGAGCCGGTCCACGAGTCCGCGAAGGACGCCGACGCCCGCCACACCCACGCCGACGTCTCCAAGGCGCGGGAGTTGCTGGGCTACGATCCGTCGGTCGACATCCGTGACGGCGTCGCCGCCTTCATCGACTGGTACCGGGAGAACCGCGACTGGTACGAACCGCTCGTCCGGGCGGGCTGACTCCGGGCCCGACCAACCCCGCGTCCGCCGGGTCGTCGTCCCGTCGTGGAGGCGACTCTCACCGCCGTGCCAGTTGGAGACACAGTTCGGTCGTCCGCGCGACCGTCCGGGTCCAGGCGTTGTTCTCGACGACGCGCTCGCGACCGGCGCGTCCGCGCTCCCGGCGCTCCGAGCGGTCCTCGAGCAGCGTGGCGACCGCGTCGGCGACCCCGTCGACGGAGCCCCGCTCGACCGTGTAGCCGGCGCCGCTCCCGTCGACGAGCGGTTCGAGCTGTTCGAGCGCCGTCGTCACCACCGGCGTCCCGGAGGCCATCGCCTCGAGCACCGTCCGCGGGAGCCCCTCGTTGTGACTCGGGAGGACGAACACCTGACACCGGCGGTACTGTTCGGGCATCTCCGCGTACGGGACGTCGCCGGCGAAGGTGACCCGGTCGCGGACGCCCAGTTCCCCGCAGCGTCGCTCGTACCGGTCCCGCTCGGGACCCTCGCCGACGATCCGCAGCTCCAGGTCCGGGTACCGGTCGGCCAGGCGGGCGAAGGCCCCGATCAGCGTCGGCACCCCCTTCGCGTCCTTCAGTCGGCCGACGAACAGGACCGCCCGGCGCCGCCGGTCGGACGCTTCCGGCGGGCTGAACCGCCGACAGTCGATCCCGTTGTCGATCACCTCTACCGGGGTCCGGACGCCACGGTCCCGGAGACGCCGGCGGTCGGTCTCCGTGTAACAGAGCACACGATCGGCCGCCTCGAAGGTCGCGCGGGCGACGGTCGGGATGAACAGCCGCTGGAGCCACCGGGGGGCGGTCTGTGAGACCAGCCCGTGGTTGGTGACGACGAGCGGCGCGTCGGCGACCCGCCCGAGGGCCGCCGCGACGTTCGTCGCGAAGTAGAGGTGGGAGTGGGCGTGGAGGACGTCCGCGTCGGGGAGGCGCCGCCACAGCGACCGGGCCACCCCGGGGGTGAGGCTGTTGTCGAACGGCCGCAGGAGTTCGCGGTTCCTGACCACCGTGTAGCCGTCGCGCCGTTCGACCCGCGGCAGGCCGCGGTCCCCGTGGTCGGAGGTGAACACCGTGACGTCGTGGCCCCACGCCGCCTGCCGCTCGGACATCGCGTGTGCGTGGATCGCGCCGCCGCCGGTGATCTCGGGGTAGAGGTCCGTCGCGACCCGCAGAACCGTCAGCTCACGCGAACCCGGTCCGTCGGCCTCGCTCTCCGCGCGACCGGCACCCCCACGAGTCGTGTCCATCGTCGCGGATGGGTGGCGAGCGGGATTTGGTTATACCCGTTCTACGGGGCCACAGTGGCGTCCTGTGGCGATCCGTCCCCGTCGGCGCTCCGATCGTGCGGAGGCTCGCGAGTCCACAAGCGCCTCTTGAGGGGCGGAGGTCGGCGGACGGAGCCCGCCAGTGCCGGCACGAAACGGCGTACGACGGCACAGCGTGACTGATACGGTCGCCGGGCGGTCGTCCGGCGCCGTCCGCCGCGCCCGCCGGCGTTCATACTGTGGTTAACTATGATCGGTGATCGAGAGGGCCGTACCGGGCAATGAACGTCGTAGCAATCGGTGCACACCCCGACGACATCGAGATCGGCGCCGGTGCCTCGATCGCGATCCACCGGGCCAAGGGCGACACGGTGCGGTTCATCTATCTGACGAAGGGGGGGAAGCTGGCCGATCCCTCGCGACGGGAGGCGGAGGCGGAGACGGCGGCGGCGGTTCTCGACGTCGACGACGTCCGATTTCTCGGGTTCGAGGACACGAAGGTGCCCTACGACCACGAGATCGTCGAGCGACTCGACGACCACCTCGCGGCGATGGACGCCGACAGGGTGTACGTCCACACCCAGGAGGACACTCACCAGGACCACCGCCACGCCGCGCTGGCATCGATCGCCGCGTCGCGCAACATCGACGAGGTGCTTTCCTTCGAGGCGCCGTCGACGCGGCCCTCCTTCTGTCCGCAGTACTACAGCTCCGTCACCGAGGAGTTCCTCGACCGGAAGATGGAGGCGATCCGCTCCCACGAGAGCCAACAGGAGAAGAAGTACCTCGAGGCGGAGGCGATGCGCGGGCTGGCGCGGTTCCGTGGCCGACAGGCCAACTCGCTGTACGCCGAGGCCTTCCAGGTCATCCGGATCAACAACGGGTTCGACGCCGTCGCCTGACCGCTCACCCGTCGACCCGTTCGAGCGCGGCGGGCACCCCCTCGAGACTGTCGACGGTCGCGTCCGGTTCGAGACCCCCCTCCGACTCCTCGTCCCCGAACCGTCCGCGCCGGACCCTGATCGTCGCCATCCCGAGGTCCGCGGGCCGGCGGACGTCGAGCGTCGGCCTGTCACCGACGTAGGCAGCGTCCGACGGCGACACGCCGAGGGCGGCCAGCGCGTCGACGAACGGCGCCGACTCGGTCTTCTCCTCCCCCCGTTCGGGCGTGACCACGACGGCTCCGAAGTAGCGGGCGAGCCCCAGCCGCCGGAGCTTGGTCCGACCGTTACGACCGCCGGTGACGAGCCCGAGCCGATACTCCCCACAGAGCTTCGTCAACGTCGCCTCGGCGTCCGGGTACGGAACGAGGGAGGCGTCGATACCGTGGTAGGCATCGACCAGCGCCGGCACGTGGTCGGTCGACAGCCCCGCCTCCGACAGGACGACGTCGAAGGTCCGTTCGGTGATCCCGCGCCGGAAGTACGCCGCCAGAAGCTCCGCCCGGAGGTCGACCCCCTCGCGGGCCGCGAGCTCCTCCGCGGCGGCCTCGAGCCCGGCACGGACGTACTGTCGGTCGTCGAACAGCGTCCCGTCGAGGTCGAAACAGACCGCCCGGAGCATCAGGTGTCCGCCGGTCGCCTTCACACAAGGGTAGCAGGGAGCTACGACGGCCGGCCGGGGCCACAGTGGGCGGCTGTGGGGTGTCGGTCGGCCCGGAACCGACCCCCGTCGGCTCGGAAGCCGGCACATACCTAACAGCCGAGCGGAACTGCGCCACGCCATGGCCACTGTTCTCGTGACGGGGGTCGGCGGCGCCTGCGGGATCGGCGCGGTCGACTCGCTCCGGGAGACGACCGACCACGAGGTGGTCGGCGTCGACATGGACCCCGACGCGGCAGGCCTCTACCTCGCGGACCGCGGGCGCACGGTGCCGGCGGCCGACGACGACGACTGGCCGGACGCGATGAGGGAGGCCGTCGACGCGTTCGGGGTCGACGTCGTCGTGCCGACCGTCGACGAGGAGCTCCCGCGGCTCCCGGAACTGCCCGAGGTCCCGGTCGTCGCCCCCCGGCCGGCGGTCGTCGACCTGGCGCTGGACAAGCGACGGACCCACCGGCGGCTGGCGACGGCCGGCCACGCGGTCCCCCGGACCTGGCCGGCCGACGAACCGGGTTCGGTCCCGGAGTCCGCGTTCCCGCTCGTGCTCAAGCCCCGACGCGGACGGGGGAGCCGGGGGGTCCGGCGGATCGACGAGCCGACCGCCGTCGACGCCGCGGTGGGGCGCTCCCGGTACGCCCCGACCGAACTGCTCCTGCAGGAGTTCGTCGAGGGCCGGGAGTTCACCACCGGCGTCGTGGCGACCGGCGACGGCGACCTGCTCGCGGTCGTTCCGAAGGAGACGATGGCGAAGGAGGGATCGACGACGAAAGGCGTGACCCGCCACGACGAGGCGGTCGCCGACTCCTGCCGGCGGATCTTCGAGACGCTGTCGCCGGCGGGGCCGATCAACGTCCAGCAGATCGTCGACGCCGACGGGCAGCCCCGCACGATCGAGATCAACCCTCGATTCTCCTCGACCTCGTGTCTCACGGTCGCGGCCGGCGTCGACGCGTTCGACCTGCTGGTCCGGGACGCGCTCGGGGAGACGGTCACGCCCCCGGACCGCCACGAGGCCGGGGTGTACATCCTCCGGTACGACGGCCACGTGTTCGTCGACGGAGGCCTCCGCTGACCCGCCGGCGGGTCACGGGCGTCCGCGTCCACCGGGCGCGGAGCCGCCCTTCCCCCTACCGAACGACCCCCCCACCGAACGATGACCGACACCCCCCACACCCCGTTCGCACGATGCTGAGAGCCCCGACCGACGACCTCGTCGAGCGACTCGGCCGGCTGTTCTACCCGGCGACGATCGCCGCCGTGGTCGCGGTGCTGATCGCCGTCGAGGCGTACCTGCCGACCCAGTTCGCCGTGTTCGGGCTGTACGCCCTGGTGGGACTGGTCGGCGGGGCGATGATCCACTACGGCACCGACGAGGTCACCCGCGAGACCCGCACCCGGATCGACCGCCGGTTCCACCGGGGGGCGGTGTACGCCGTCGTGGCCGTCACGGTCGGCGCGGTGGCGCTGACCGGCGCCCCGCTCGTGGTCGCGGTGGGGCTGGTGGTCGGATACGCGCTCGTCGCCCGCCAGTTGCTGGTCCTGGCCGACGCGAGACGGCTCGTCCCCCAGATCACGGCGCTGTATCTCCTCTCCCCGGTGACGAAGTACCTCACCGCCGGCTACTACATCGGTCACGGCGACCTGCTCTTTCACACCCGTCTGGCCGAGAGCGTCGTCGCCGAGGGATCGCTCGCGGCGATCGCCGGCGAGACCTACTACGACTTCCCGGGTCTGCACCTGCTCTCGGGCACCGTCTCCTCGCTGTCCGGACTCGGCGCCCACGACGGCATCACGCTCGTGGGCCTGGCCGCATACGCCACGCTGCTCCCCGCGGTGTACCTCATCACCGCCAGGGTCACCGACGACCCGCGGCTGGGACTGGCGACCGCGCTGGCGGCCGCAGCGCTCGACGACCTCTCCTTCTACGCCTCGTACGTCTTCCCGCAGGCCCTGGCGATCGTGCTGATCCTGGCGTTGGTGCTGCTCGCGCTCCTCGCGGCCCGGGACCGGATCGCGCGGCCGGCCGCCGCCGCGTTCGTGCTCGTCGCCGTCGCGCTGGTCTTCACCCACCACCTCACCGAGGTCCTGTTCGTCCCCGTGCTGGGGCTGGTCGCGGCGCTGTACGCCAGCCACGGCCGGGAGTACGCGACCGGTCTGCTGACCAGCCGCGGACTGGCGCTCTTCGCGTTCGCCGGCGTCCTCACGACCGTCAGGCTCTACCGGACCGGCTTCCTCGGCCGGTTGGCCGACAAAGCGGGGCTCCTGGTCCGGGGCGGCGCGCGCGGAGGCCACACACAGAGTCTGAACTTCGCGTTCGGCATCGGCGCGGCCCCCGACCCGGTGGTCGCCGCCTTCCGGTGGCTCGCGAGCCCGTACGGCGTCTACCTCGTCGTCCTGTTGCTCGTCTTCTCGATCGGCGTCGTCGCCTTCCTGCGGGCGCCCTGGCGGCCGGTGACCCACGGGGCCGTCGCGTGGGCCGGGATCGCCGGCGCCATCTTCGTCTTCGAGACCCCCATCTCCATCCAGTCGCTGATCCGCATCCGGGCGCCCTGGCTGTTCGTGTTCGCGTTCGTCGTCGCGATCGGCTTCCGGAAGCTCCGTCGCCACGCCGACCCCGCCCGGACGAGCCGACTGCTCCTCCTGCTGCTGGTGGTGCTGTGTGCCGCCGGGCCGCTGGTCACCGCGGACAACTACTACGGGCTCGACCCCCGGCCGACGACGCAGAACGCCTTCTCCGACGCGGAGTACGAACAGCTCCGGGCGGTCTCCTCGTTCGTCGAGGGGACCGAGACCCCGACGACGGTGTTCTGGTACACCCGGCTGGCGATGGAGCGGTTCCGCGTGACCGGCGCCGAACACGCCACGATCCGGGGGGAGTCACTGGTGGTGGAGCCGGGCCACCTCCTCTACCGGCGCTCCTGGACCGACCACGAGGTGTTCTTCTCCGCGAACACGGCGGACTCGCTGTACTCCCACCGGATGCGGGTCTCCGACGGCTGGCTCGACGAGCGGCTCGTCCGTGGTGACAAGGTGTACTCGGCCGGCGAGGTCGGGCTCCTGTGGTCCGACGCCGAACGGTCGTTCCGGAGCGACCGACCGCCGACGTGACTACAACTCCTCCTCCAGATACCCCATGTTCCGGAGCCGATCCCGCGTCGCCGCCGTCAGCTCTCCGTCGTCCTCGTCGGCCCGGCCGACGCCGTGGTCGGCGAGCCAGGCGTCGGCCTCGGCGGCCAGCGACTCCGCCACCCCGGACTGGGCCTCGCCCACCGGGCGCTCCTCGTCGGGGAGCTCGAACAGCGCCTCCGAACCGTCCTCCCCCCGGACGTAGCGGTGGGTCGCCGTCCGGAGGGCGGTCCTGGCCGGCAGCCCCCCCTCGGCGCCGGGGTAGAACCGGTCGGCGTCGAAGTCGGGGTCGACCTCGCGCAGCCGCTCCAGCGACCGCTCGGTGTCCTGGCTGACGGCGACCGTCCGGCGCTCCCGGCGGAGGTCCACCCCGTCGACGACGCCCGTCTCGGCGCCGGCGACCGACAGCAGCGTCCGCATCAGGTCCGTGTGCTGGACCGGCGAGCCGTCGACGTCGACGTCGAGCCCGGCGGTCACCAGCGGCACCCGCAACAGCGCGTCGTCGAGGACGTACTTGTGACCCAGCGCCCCGCGCTCGCCGAAGTGCTCGCCGTGGTCGGCGGTGACGGCGACCACGGTGTCCCGGGAGCCGCCGTCCCGGGCCAGGTCGTACAGCTCGCCGACGAAGGTGTCGGTGTACTCGACCCCGGCGTCGTACAGCGCCAGCAGCGTCGTCCACTCGTCGTCGGTGAGCTGACACCCCCGTGCGACCGTCTCGACGAGGTTCTCGTGGACCGTCATCGAGAACTCGGCGGCCGCGTCACGGGACATCTCGTAGGCGTCGCCGTACCGGTCGAACCACGCGAGCGGCGGGTAGTACGGCCGGTGGGGCTGGTTGAGGTGGACGTAACAGAAGTACGGCTCCGCGTCGGTCAGCGCCTCCAGCCGTCGCCGGGCCAGCGACGCGGTCAGAAAGCCCGTCGAGTGGCGGTACTTGTCGGGCTCGAACCCGGCGGAGTGACTCCGGATGTTCGCGACCCACCGCAGCAGCGTCGGGACGCCGACGGTCCGGACCAGGTCCAGGGGTGTCTCGGGGAGCCTGACCGCCGTGTCGAACCCCCTGTCGAGGCCGGTCTCGGCGCTCACGAAGTGGTTGCTGGAGACCAGGGCCGTCCGGTAGCCCGCCGCCCGGAACGCCTCCGCGACGGTCCGGACGTCGTCGGGTAGGCTCCGGACCCCCATCCCGACCCCGTGGTCGCCGGGGTAGGAACCGGTGAGGATGGAGGCGCTGGAGGGGAGCGTGTAGCGGGCGTGTGCGACGGCGTGGTCGAAGCTCCCCCCGTCGGGTTCGGCGGCGATCCGGGCCAGGTTCGGTGTCGTGTCCCGGTCGTGGCCCCCCACGGTGGTGCGGTCGTACCGGACGCTGTCGAGGACGAGGACGAGGACGTTCGGCCGGTCACTCATGGGTCCCACCGGCGAGGCGGCGCCGCAACGGCCGCGTGGGGAGGTCGTACAGCGCGACCAGGACGGTGATCCCGAACGCCCCGACGGCGGCGACGGAGGGGCCGAGCCGCAGCGACCGGACGAAGAGGCTGAGCGCCTCCCGGTAGTTCCCCTCGTGGTGGCGAGCCCGACCCAGGAAGACGTAGGCGTTGCGGTAGTAGGCCCGACGGAACCGCTCGGTCTCGGGCACGCGGTCGGTCAGGACCTCGAAGAAGCGGTCCACGTGGTCCTCGGACTTCTCGACGTGTTCGCTCAGCCCGTCCTCGTACTTCCGCGCCTCGAACGTGTCGGGGACGAAACACACCCCGGCGTCGACGGCGGTCTCGATCATGAACAGGTGGTCCTCGCGGCGTTCCAGCGACTCGTCGAACCGCGTGTCCACCCGGTCGGTGTCGATCAGGATGGCGGAGGTGAGCGCGAACGTCTCGCCGACCAACAGCGCACGGGCGAAGTCGAGGGGCTCGTACCGCTCGTGACCCTCCACACATATCCCCGCGCCGGTCTCCTCCATCCGCCGGAGCTGTCGGACGAGCTTGTCCTCGGCCCACAGGTCGTCCCCGTCGAGGAAGGCGACGTAGCGGGTCTCGGCCCGCTCCAGCCCCCGGTTGCGCGCCCACGCCGGTCCCCGTAGCTCCTCGTCTTCCACCACGAGGGGTTCGACCCCCACCTCGCGCTGGGCCTCGGCGCTGTCGAGGGCCTCCTCCAGCATCTCCGGCGGGGTGAACTCCTCGGCGTAGGGGATCACGACCGTCACCGTCACGTCGTCGTACGCTGTGTCGTCCGTGGCAGCCATGGCTGGTGCTCGTTCGTGACGACCCGGGCGACCCGAGAGGGTTGTAATGGAGCGCCTAACCCCGGGAGCCGGCCCCACAGCGGCCACGAACCGCGCGGAGACGGCGCCCGGGGGGCGAGTCGCGTTCCCGGTCGGTGGCCGGGCCGCCGGTCACGGCCGGCCGTGACCGGCCGCCGCCGGGCCCGGGCGGTCGCGTCTCTAACCGGCCCATACTAAAGCCGGCGCCCGGGGAGCGTACTGTCCACATGGACGACCGCACGCGGCGGGGGTTACTGACGAGTACGGCGGTGTTGCTCGGGGCGACCGCGGGCTGTCAGCTGTTCGGCGGCGACGGCGGCGAGGGGGGGACCGCCGCCGACCGGGGCGCGGACGCGGCCGACCGGGACCCGGAGGAGCTGGCGGCGGCCACCGGCGACATCCACGTCGGCCGGACCGTCCGGGAACTGCCCGACCGCGCGGACCCGGTCGCCTTCGGCGTGACGGCCGACGGACTCTACCGCTTCGGCGGCGACGACGGGTGGCGCCAGGTTCGCCACGGCA
The DNA here is from genome assembly GCA_964569925.1 of uncultured Halobacteriales archaeon. Lineage (GTDB taxonomy): Archaea > Halobacteriota > Halobacteria > Halobacteriales > Haloarculaceae > CAZMWG01. The sequence continues at coordinate 14,306 of CAZMWG010000007.1, forward strand.
CGCCCGCGAACCCGGTGCCGGCGCTGACCGCCGCTGACGCCGCGGTCGGCGCGTCACCGGCTGCCCGGCCTCTGATCAGCAACGGCGGACGCACGCTCCACGTGGCGCCGGGTCGGGGCTCCGACGACGCGGCGGGCACGCGGGAAGAGCCGCTGGCGACGCTCCAGGAGGCGGTCCGCCGGGTGCCGGTCTACCTCCGGGACCAGTACACGATCGACCTGGCCACGGCCGCCGACACGCCGGTCACCTACGACGAGGACGTCCTGGTGCCGACCGTGATCGGGACCGGCCAGGCCGGCCAGGAGCGGGGCGCGCCCAGCGCCGGGCCGGTGAAGAACCTCCGGATCCGCGGCTCGTCGGACGACCGCCGCGCCGTCACGGTGGGCAGCCTGATGCTCGGCAACGTGGTCGGCACCTCCGCCACCCACGTCTCCTTCGTCACGCTGGGACGGGACAGCCCCTACGACGACGAGGGGTTCGGGCTCTCGGCGTACGGGAGCGGCGAGGTCCACTGCTACCGGATCGGGTTCACCGGCGGCCCCACGAACGGCCTGATGGCCTACGGCGCCAAGATGAAGACGTCGATCGTCGAACTCGGCGGGCGGAACCTGACGACCGGGCTGCGGTGCAAGCGCCACGGCAGCGTCATCGCCAGGGACGTCACCGGCGAGACGACCGGCGCCACCTACCACGCCTCGGCGAACTCGACGCTCACGGTGAAGGAGGGCAACGAGGCGACCGGCTCGCCGACCTACCGGACCCGGGTCGGGGGCCTGATCTACGACGGCGAGTCCGAGACGTGGGTGGGACTGGAGGGGCCGACGGACACGGCGGACCTCGCCCGCCGGCGACCGTCGGCCCCGCCCGCCTCGGCTCGACGCGACCACCCCGAGGATCCGGACCGGGGTGCGGTGTGGTACGTCGACGGGGAGGGTGACCTCGATGAGGGGTTCTACGGGCAGACCGGCGACGGCCCGACGCGGCTCGGGTGAGCGTGAGCCGGTCGCTTCTCGCCCGCTTCCTGGCGATCCTCTCCTCGCGGGTCGTCGGTTTCCTCGCCCTGTTCGCCGCCACGCCCGTCATCGTCAGGGTGCTGGGCCGTGCCGACTACGGGACCTACGCCTTCCTCCTGTCGACGCTCGGAGTCCTGATGCTGTTCGTCGACGGTGGCCTCTTCGACGGCATCCGCAAGTTCATGACCGAGGCCGACCGGCCCGACGGCTGGGCCGACCGGGTGTTCGCCTTCTACGCCCGGGTCGGTGCCGTGCTCGTGGTCGTCGTCGCGAGCGCGCTGGTCGTCGCGTCCGCGCTGGGCCTGCCCGGCCGCCTCTTCGGCCCCGAGTTCGACCGCCTGTTCGTCGCCCTGGCCGGTCTCGTCGTCGCACGCCAGTCCGGTGCGATCGTCCGCAGCGGGCTGATGGGGCTCGGGCGCGAGCGCGTCTCCGAGTCGTTCCAGATCGCCAACAAGATCGTCGGCGTCGGCGCCGGCCTGGCGCTGCTGTTCGCCGGTCGCGGCGTCGTCGGCCTGCTCGTCGGCCGACTGGTCGGTCACCTCGTGTTGGCCGTGGGGGGTGGCGTCGTGTTGCTGGGCTCGCTCGACCGGTCGGTGCTGTTCCAGCGGACCCCCGACTCCTTCCCCGCACGCCGGCTGCTGTCGTTCAACGCCGGCAGCTTCATCTTGTTCGCGCTGTACGTCTCGATCCTCCACCTGGATGTCCTCCTGATCCAGTGGTTCCGCGGGAGCGAGGCCACCGCCGTCTACAAGGCCGCGCTCACGGTGGCGGAGTTCCTCTGGTTCGTGCCCCGGATCCTCCAGGTGACGCTCGTCCACTCGACGTCGGAACTGTGGTCGGACGGCGACCGGGAGCGGGTCACCGAGGTGTCCGCACGCACCACGCGGTACACGCTCGCGCTGACCCTGCTGATGGTGATCGGGCTGGCGGCGCTGTCCCGGCCGTTCGTGACGACCTACTACGGGGCCGACTTCGCGCCCGCGGTGGAGCCGCTCCTGATCCTGCTGCCCGGGGCGCTGTGTTTCGCGATCGCTCGGCCGATCCTCGCCGTCGGCCAGGGCAACGGCGACCTCCGGCAACTCGTCTACGCCACCGCCGGCGCGGCCGTCGTCAACCTCGTCGGCAACCTCCTGTTGATCCCCCGCCTCGGGATCGGCGGGGCCGCCGTGGCGACGACCGCCGGCTACTGCTCGATGTTCGTCTTCCACCTGTGGTCGGCCCGGGCGATCGGGTTCGACCCCGTCGCGGACCTCCGGACGGGGCGGATCGCGGTCGCCGGCGCGGCCAGCGCGGTCCCGATCTTCCTGCTCGCGGGGACGATTCACTCGGACCTCCTCGCCCTGCTCGTCGTGCCGCCGGTCGGCTTCGTCGTGTACGCGGCCGTCGCGCTCGTCTCCGGGGCCGTCCCCAGAGAGGAGCTGTCGGACCTCTAGAGGACCGCCCGGTACTCCTGCGTGAACGCGTCGACCATCGCGTCGACGGCGAACGCCTCGGCGGCCCGCTCCCGGGCGGCCCGTCCGAGTCGGTCCCGCAGTTCCGGGGTCTCGAGCGCCCTGATCAGCGCCCACGCCAGCGCCGCCGGCTCCTCCGGCGGGACGAACAGCCCGGTCCGGTAGCCGTCGATCAGTTCCGCGGTGCCGTCGACCGGCGTGGCGACGATCGGCCGTCCGGCCGCCATCGCCTCGATCACGGCGCCGGGCAGCCCCTCGAAGTGCGAGGGGAAGGCGAACACGTCCATCGCCGCCAACAGCTCCGGCACGTCCCGTCGCGTCCCGAGGAAGTGGACGGCGTCGGCGATCCCGAGCTCCGCGGCCCGGGCCTCCAGGGCCGCCCTGTCCTCGCCGTCCCCGACGAGGACGAGTCTGGCGTCGGGTTCGTGCTCGCGCACGGTCGCCCACGCCTCCAGCAACTCGAAGTGGCCCTTCCGCTCCAGCAGGCGACCGACCGTGCCGACGACCGGCTCGCCGTCGACGCCCAGTTCCTCGTGGATCGCCTCGGCGGCGGCGTCCCGGTAGGTGGTCAGGGGTCGGCCGTTGTGGACCACCGACACCCGGTCCGCCGGCGCGCCGCGGTCGACCGCCAGCTCCCGGCCGGCCCCGGAGTTCGAGACGATCCGGTCGGAGAGCCGGATCGTGAGCCAGTCGGCCAGCGCGCGGAGCCGACCGGGGTCGTCGGGCACCGACCGGACGCCGGTGATCACGGCCGCGGGGCTGATCAGCCCCGCGAGTCCGGCGATCACGTTGTCGAGGTACAGAAAGGAGTGGATCAGGTCGGGTCGCTCGCGCCGGGCGGCGAGGCAGAACCTGACCGGCGCCCGGACCCGTGCCAGCGGGTCCGTGACGCCGACCACGGAGCCGTTCTCGACCCGGCCCGCGTCGCTGAGCGACCTGACCGCGATCCCGTCCTCGAGGTCGGCCGCCAGCGGCGTCGCCGAGAAGACCGTCCACACCGTCACGTCGTACCCCTCGTCCAGCCCGTTGGCCAGATCGACGAGCGTCCGCTCGGCCCCGCCCACACACAGCGCCGTGATGAACAGCCACACCGTCGTCGAGCCGTCCTCGGACACGTCACTCACCTACCCCGGCGGTCGAGTCCGTCCCCGATCCCGTCTCGTCGCCGATCCCGGCGCCCGCTCCGGCGTCGTCGCCGACGTCGATCCAGAGGTGGATCTCCCGGTACGCGTCGGCCGCGCGCGGCTCGGCCGGGAGCTCCCCCTCGTACAGGAGGTAAACGACGCGGTCCGTGGCGGCGGTCCGTAGCGTGACCGTGTCGGTGATCCGCCGTTGCCCGTCCGGTCCGAGCGTCAGTTCGTGACTGTCGATCCGTCGTCGTTCCCGGACCACGGTGCCGTTCGGACCGGACTCGACCCGCTGGAGCTGTCCGACCACGGCGTACTCCGTCCGCTCGCCCCCGGCGTTGGCGACGGCGACCGTGAGCGGGCGGCTTTCCCCGGGAGCGAACTCGCGGGGGTAGTCCCCCGCCCGCGGCTCGCCGTCCCCGCCGGGAGCGAGGAAGTAGAACTCCGTCGCCGGCGGGGGTTCGTCACCGACCGAACCGGTGTACGCCAGCGCCCCGCCGGCGAACACCAGGCTCGCCGCCAACAACACCGTCACGAGGTCCGGGAGGCCCTCCGGCCGGAGCTCCCGGAGGTCGAGCGCCGGCGCGTACCGGTCCGTGGCCGGACGGGACCGGCGCCGAACGGCCGCGACGGGGACCGCGAGCAGCGTCAGACCGACCACGGACAGCAGCGTGACGGGCCTGATCGCGCCCAGGTGCCCCAGGACCAGGCCGACGGGCGGCACGGCGGCGAGGCTGAGCCCCACCGACAACACGAGTCGTTCGAGGAGCGTGATCCCGGTGGTCGGGGGGCCGCCGCCGGGCTCCGCGTCGCCCGAGAGACGCGCCGGGCCGGCGGGGAACAGGGCCGCCGTCAGCGAGTAGCCCGGGAGGAACAACACGGCGACGACCGCCAGCGGGGCACGCACCGGCGTCGGCCACTCGAGGAGGACGGCCGCCGCCGCGACGACCGCGAGGGCGGCCGTCGCCGCCAGGTCCGTCACCCGCGGTTCGATCTCGGTTCCGGTCTGGCCGCTGTGTCGCGTGGGCATGGCGTGGGTGCGCCCGACCGACAGCGCCCTCCAGTAACAGTATGCACCGGCTACGGCGCGGAACAAACGGCCTGTGGCGTCAGTCGAGGGTGCCGATCCGGTTCCAGGCCTCGCCGTCGCCGACGTACACCGTCCCGGTGTCGTACGCCACGTAGAGGGTCCGTTCCATGGGCTCGTACTCGTCGCGGGCGCCGTCCTGGTCGACGACCGGGACGTCCCGGTCGATCGCGTCGAAGTTCTGGTTCAGCGGCACGTTCCACTCGGCCTGGCCGGGCTGGGGCGTGTTGTAGCCGTGGTTCGGGGTGCCGCCGGTCGGCTCCGACCGCGAGGCGTCGCCGCCGCCCGTGTCCGGCGACTCGGTCTGGAATGCGCCCAGGTCCGGCGCCGAGCCGCTGTAGGGGAGGCCGACGTCCGTTCCGGCGCCGATCGCCGGGCTCCCGTCGGCGAGCCGCAGGAAGTCGTCGCTGTCGGGGTCGGTGCTGCGAAAGCCGGGGTCGTCGATCCCCAGGTTCCAACTGTTGTACGCGTCGTCGACCCCGCCGTCGATGGCCAGCGAGCCGCCGACGGAGACGTTGTTGCGCAGCGTGTACGGGCCCGACTCCGTGAACCGGAAATTGAGTTCGTTGTTCACCGCCGTGCAGTTGTACACCTCAAGGGGGTTGTCGGTGGTGTTCCAGTCGAACCCGCGGTACTCGTTGTCGTACGCGACACAGTGGTGGACGAGGTGACCGCCGCCCCGGTTGGGGCCGCCGCCGAGTTTGAACCCGTTGCCGTCGCCGTTGGACCCGCGGCCGTTCGACCAGGCCCAGCAGTTGCGGACCGTGTGACCCTCCGAAACCCAGAAGTCGTAGCCGTCGTCGCCGTTGTTCCACGACCGGCAGTTCTCGATCAGGCCGTCGGTCGCCGGGCCGGTGTAGTTGAACCCGTCGCTGTTCTCCCCGCCGTTGCGCTCGTCGAAGTTGTCGTGGGAGTCGCAGTTACGGATCGTGATCCGGTCGCCGCCGTTGACCATGATCCCCCACGAGCGATTGCCGTGGACGTCGAGGTTCCGCCAGACCAGATCCTGACAGCCGGAGTTGCAGTTGACGCCCTTCCAGGTGGACCCCTTGACCTCGATACCGTCGAGCACCCAGTGTGAACAGTTCGAGAACTTCAGTCCGCTGTCCCGGTCGCCGCCGTCGGTGCCGGTCCACTCGAAGGTCGGCGAGGCGCCGTCGTCGGCCCGCATCGTGATCGGCGAGCCGTCCTCCCCGCTCTTCGACAGCACCAGCTTGCTGTCGAACCGGTAGAGGCCGTCGTGGATCACGACGTCGTCGCCCGGGCCGGCGGCGTCGTGGCCGGCCCTCGCCGAGCCGAGGGGCGCGCTCCGCGATCCGCTGTTCGTGTCCGATCCGTCCGGCGAAACGTGAATGGTCGTCATCGTTGTATTATCTCACTCGTCGGTTGTTTCCACGCCACCATAACCGTACTCGCCGTAGCCCTGCGTTCCGTAATCGTCCGAGAGCGCGGGTGTCGGGGAGGGCGTGGGCGTCGGCGACGCGGTGGGAGTGTCCGTCGGTGTCTCCGTGGGCGTGGGCGTCGGCGACGCGGTGGGGGTGTTCGTCGGGGTCTCGGTCGGGGTCGAGGTCGGAGTCTCCGTGGGCGAGGGAGTGGGAGTCGCCGTCGGGGTCTCCGTGGGCGACGCGGTCGGCGTGTCCGTCGGCGTCGCCGTCGGGGTCTCCGTGGGCATCGGCGTCGGCGTCGGAGACGGGGTCGGCGTCGGTTCGCCCGCCTCCAGCGACGCGGTGAAGGAGTAGTCGCCGCTCCAGGCACCGAGGTTGACGACCTGGAGGTAGTAGGTGCGGTCGGCTTCGACCGGTTCGGACAGGCGCGTCTCGCTCTCGGAGGCGGCGTACCGCTGGTCGACGAAGTCGCCCCCCTCGTCGTAGAGCACGAGGGCGACCACGCTACCCGGGTCGCCGCCGCCGAAGGCCACGACGAGGCTGCCGGCCTCGGGGACGTCGACCGCGAACCAGTCGGTCTCGTTGCCCGTGAGGGTCCCGTTCACCGTCGTGTCGACGGCGATCGGTGTCGCCTCCTCCCGTCGGTCGTTCGGTTCGGCTTCGCCGGTCGCCGTCGACGCGACGACGGGGAGTCCGCCGTACCCGAACTGCGCGGCCTCGGCGTCACCGACGACGTCCGCCCCGTTCTGGGCGATGCCGAGCGTGGCCGCCGCGCCGCCGAGCAGACCCAGGTAGGTGCGCCGGCGCAACCCGGTGCCGTCCGTCGGTTCGTCCGTCGGTAATCCGTCGTTATCGTCCTGACTGTGATCCGGCACGCTCGGTTAATGAGAGATTACTCCCAAAACCGTTCTTACGAGTTGGTCGGGTTTCGTGTCCCGATGACGACGCTCGTTACCCCCTTACGTACCGGCTCGTGGTCAACTACCTGCGCTCCGTCGTCGGGTCACCACCGACTGCGGGGAACCAACCCGTCGTCTGTGTAGGATCGACGGGCCGTTAGGAACCCATTACGGCTGTAAGGAACTGTTTACCGCCGCGCGCGGCGCCGCGTCCCGCCCGGTCCGCGCGTGGCGCTCGCCCCGTGTGCACGGACGAGGAGCCGACGGCCGGGGTCGATCGGATCTCCCGGCTCGAACGGACCGGTCGTGGGGGCCGACACCGACGGTCCCGGGGTCGGGTCGGCGGCGCGCCGTTCAGTCGTACCGGTGGTAGGCGTGCAGCGCGTGCACGACCACGGCGGCGAGACAGGCGAGCGTTCCGAGCAGGGCGACGAACAGCGCGAGAAAGAGCGGCCCGGCTCCCGGCGTGCCCGAGGACCGACCCAGCAGGAGCGCCGTGGCGCCGAGCCCGGCGCCGGTCACGAGCAACCCGGGGAGACCGAGCGCCAGCAGCGGCTGCTCGCGCTCCAGGGCCGGGAGGAGGTTCCACACGACGTCGAACCCGTGACGGACCGGGTTGTGGCTGTTGGCCTCCTCGACGTCGTAGGCGATCGTCGTCCCCACCTCCGCGACGTCGTACCCCGCCCGGTGAGCGTGAGAGAGGATGTCCGTGCTGGCGCCCATCCGGTCGCCGACCCCCTCGTCGGCCGCGAGCGACGCGATCGCGGTCGGGTCGTACACCCGGAACCCGCTCTGGGTGTCCCCGACCCACGCGGACGGCCGGAAGCGGCCCATGCTCAGGTTGGTCAGGGTGTCGATCACGACCAGGCCGACCCGCCGGTAGGCCGGGATCTCCGTTCCGGAGCGCTCCCCGTACCGGCTCCCGACGACGATCTCCGCGCCGGTCTCGCGGGCCTCCGAGACCAGCACCGGGATGTCGGTCGCGTCGTGCTGTCCGTCGCTGTCGAGGATCGCCAGCCGGTCGACGCCGGCCCGGTCGGCCGTCCGGAAGATCGTCTTCAGCGCCGCCCCGTACCCCCCGTTGTCCTCGTGTTCGACGACGACCGCGCCGGCCGCCCTGGCGCGCGCGACGGTGTCGTCGGTGCTGCCGTCGTCGACGACGAGCACCGCGTCCGCGTGTTCGCGTGCGGCGGCGACGACCGCCCCGATCGTCTCGCCCTCGTCGTAGGCCGGCATCGCCGCCAGCACCGTCTCCGCCTCGCCGCCGCCGTTCGTTCCGGGCGACGGCCGGCCGCCGCGCTCGTGCCCGACCCGGAGGAACGGGACGCTCTCGACGTGCTCGGCGCCGTCCGGGGCCGCGCGAACGATCCGCACCGGCTCCTCGGGCGGCACCCACCAGGTGACCTCGACCGGGCGGTCCCCGAGCGTGTCCCGCAACCGGACGGCGACCGTCCGATCGAGGGCCGACCGCAGGCGGTACTCGACCCGTCCGTCGGTCCGCAGCGTCTTCGTCAGTTCGATCCCGCGTCGTTCGACGCTCACCTCGCGACACGGCGCGATCGGCCGTCGCTGCTCGACGACGGTGTCGCGACAGTCCTCACAGACCGGCTCGCCGTCGGTCGTCTCCGCGACCGGGGCGTCACACAACAGACAGTCGGCCGCGACGTCCCCGGCCGTTGTAGAGTGGCGGCTCATGCGTTCGACGGAGCTACCTCGACGGACGCAAGACCGGAGTACACGTAGTAAGGAGTTCTTTACCCCGGTCAGAGAGGGCCACTGAGCAGGCCGGCGTCGACCAGCAGCAGCGTCGCCAGCGCCGCCGCGGCGAGCAGGTACGGCCGTCCCGCCTCCGCGCTCCGTCGGACCGCCCCGTCGGCGATCCCGCCGTCGACGCCGAACCCTTCGGCGAGGTACCGCCCGAGGTTGACGTCCCCGTCGACGGTCCGCATCCGCAACACGCCCAACTCGACGGCGCCGTTCATCAGCGTCCACAGCACCGCCATCCCCACGACGAGATACCCCCGTGTCGTGCCGACGAGTCGCGGCAGCGGGTAGAGCACCCACGCCTGGTAGGCACCGGTTACCGGGAGCACGATCCCCGTCCAGCGCGTGATCGTCAACAGACCGTCGACCGTCCGCTCGTAGCTTCCGACCGCCAGTTCGCCCGCCCGCGCCGCCGGCACCACGGTGTAGACGGCGTACAACACGCTGCCGGTCCACAGCGCCGCGGAGACGACGTGGGCGACCAGCGAGAGGGTCAGTACGGCCGTCACGGAGACGACCTCCCGTCGCGTCGCGACATGCCCGACACCCGCGCCCGATGGAATATAAACGGAGCGGAGTTGTGTCCGACCCGAAGATATTTTATCCGCTAGAGTCGTTGAACTTTCGTGATGGGGAGCGTTCCAAGCGAGGTACGACGGGCGTTACAGCACCACGTTCCGGACGGGGAGACGGTCAGGGCCGTCGGCGGGCGGCGCGACACCGGCGAGGCCGTCGCCATGACCGCGGTCACCGACCGCCGGGTGATCGACGTCGAGACCGGCGACACCGCCGCGGACACGACGATCGAGAGCTTCCTGCTGTCGGACGACCGCATCGTCGGCGTCTCCTGCCGACAGGGCGACGAGGAGCCCCCGACGGCGCTGCTGGCCGGGGGCGTCGCCGTCGTCCTGGGTGCGGTGCTGGTGCTCGGCCTGCTCCTGCTCAACGGAGGCGGTCCGACGTTCGGACTGCTCGCCGGCGCGGTCCTCTCGGCGGTCGGGACCGCGGGGGTGGTCCTCTCGGTGACGGGCGAGGACCCGACCGGCGGTGACGTCGACGCCGAGCGGACCGTCACCGTCACCGTCGAGTCGGCCGCCGGGGACCGTACCTGGGAACTCCCGCCCGGCGAGGAGGCGGTCCCCCGCGCCATCTCGCGGGTCGTCGCGGAGCACAACCGCTGACTGCTCCGCGACGGGGGATCGGGGGTCGGGCCCCGCCCCGCCGCCCGACTCGTCAGTGTAACGTCCCCTCGCGGACGTGGTAGTCGTACGCGAACAGCGCGTAGCCGACGTCCACGGGTCGGTAGCCGCTCTCCCCGGCGATCTCTCGGATCGGCTCGATCATCGCCACGTAGTCGGCGGCGTCGAACGACTCCTTCCGGCCCTCCAGCCGGTCGAGTCGCTCCAGCGAGGCCCACACCCGCGTGTCGACGACCGCGTGACGGTCGCCGTCCAGCGCAGCGAGCACACAGGAGGCCGTCGCGGCCCGGAACCCCGACAGCCCCGTCAGCAGGCGGACCTTCGAGAAGTCCCCGTCGACCCGGCGGACGTTCGCCGTCACTTCTCGGCACCGCGGGTCGGGGTTGCGCTCGACGTGGTGGGCGCTGCGGGTCGAGGACTCGTAGGCGATCTCGTACAGTTGGTCGCGCGTCAGGTGGCCCTGCCGACGGTAGGTCTCGCCGAACGACGCCAGCCGGTCGGGCGACAGCCCCCGTGTCTCGGCGTACCGGTCCAGGTTCTCCGCGACGAACTCGCGCACGCCGGCGGTTGGTCCGCCCGGCACACGAGCCCTGCGATCCGAACGCCGCCGTGGTCCACACGCGAGAGACGGGCGGGGACGCGACCGCGTCACGTGCGCTCGGCTCGACGGAGCGGTCGGTCCCTCCGACCGCTTCGGACAGTCTCATGTGCCCGCAGTCGAACACGTGCGTGATGGCACTCGGGCTCGACCTCGACGGACGCATCCTGGCGCTGGCGATCGCCCGGATGGTCGATTCGCTGGCGAACTCCTTCCTGGTCGTCGTGTTGCCCCTCTACATCGGCAGCCAGATCGTCCAGCTCCCCGCGTTCGTCGGCACGCAGGCGACGTTCGCGGGGGTGCGGTTCACCGTCACCCCGGAACTGCTGATCGGTGTCGTTCTCTCGCTGTTCGGCTTCCTGAACAGCTTCGGCCAGCCGTTCACCGGGATCCTCTCGGACCGCACCGGTCGCCGCAAGGTCTACCTCCTGTTCGGACTGGCGTTGGTGGCGGTGGGCTCCGCCGGCTACATCTACCTGACCGACTACGTCTCCGTCCTCCTGATGCGCGCGCTGCAGGGGGTCGGCGCGGCGTTCACCGTCCCGATGACGGTCGCGCTGGTCAACGAGCTCTCGGCCGAGGACGAGCGCGGGGGCAACTTCGGCCTGTTCAACACCTTCCGGCTGCTGGGCTTCGGGACGGGGCCGCTGGTCGCCGGCGGCGTCGTCGCCGCCGGCCCGTACACCCTCGCCGGGACGACCATCTCGGGGTTCGAGGGGGCCTTCCTCGTGGCCGTCGTCGGGGCGGTGGTCAGCTTCGCCCTCGTGACGGCCCTGATCACCGACCCCGAGCGGACCGACGCCTCGGCGGCGGACGACATCTCCATCCAGATGCGCAACCCGGACGGTCCCGGCCTGGACCCGGTGTTCGCGCTCGGCCTCGCCACGATCGTGATGGCGCTCAGCATCGCGCTGTACGCCCCGCTGGCCGGCGTCATCAACGAGCGCCTCGATCAGGGGACCTTCATGTTCTCGCTCCAGTTCGGCGCCACGGTGCTCGCGAACGTCGTCTTCCAGCTCCCGCTGGGCCGTCTCTCGGACCGCTACGGCCGACGCCCGTTCCTGCTGGGCGGGTTCGTCCTCCTCCTGCCCACCACCCTCGCGCAGGGCTTCGTCACCTCCTCGTGGACGATGGTCGCCGTCCGTTTCCTCCAGGGGGCGGCCGTGGCGGCCGTGTTCGCCCCGTCGCTGGCGCTGGCCGGCGACCTCGCGAAGGAGGGCCAGTCGGGCTCGACGCTGTCGCTTCTGACCATGGGGTTCGGGCTGGGGATCGCCTTCGGAACGCTGTTCTCGGGTATCCTCGTCGGCTTCGCGTTCGCGGTCCCGTTCGTCGTCGCCACCGTCGGGGGCGCGGTCGGTCTGGCGCTGGTGTACACCCAGGTGGGCGAGACCGTCGAGGGGGCCAGACCGGCGCCGACGCCCGGTGACTGACCCCGCGTCGCGAGGGCGCGGGTTCCGGCGGACGGCGTCTCTCCGGCGGGTGCGAACGTTGATGTCGCTCGCGCGACTACCCCGAGAGAGACGGATGTCACGACACCGCAACCGGCGTCGGGCGGTCCGACGGAGGTCGGGATGACCCCCGGACCGTCGCTCCCGCCGCCGGACGCGGAGCCGGCGACGCTACTCTCGATCCCCGGATCGGTCGTCCAGGCCTTCGAGGTACGGGACGTCGTGGCGGACGCGCTGTCGGCGCTCGACCCGGACGTGGTGCTGGCGGCGCCGCCGGACGCGAACGTCGTCGAGCCGGGGCTGGCCGGGGTCGCGGACACGCCGGTCCGCCGGCCGGGACGGGGAATGCGACCGACCGTCGACGTCACCGGCGAGGTGGCGGTCGTGGTCGCGCCGGACCCCGGACGACTCCCGGAGCGACCGTCCGAGGCCACCGCCGGCGCGGACGAACGACCGGACGCGGCCGGCCGGCGGGCCTGTCTGGTCACCGACGCGCTCTCGCTGACGGTCGACCCACACCGCCGGCGGACGGAACTCGACGGTGCCGAGGCGTATTTCCGGGCGCTCCCGCCGGCGTGGCACCGCGGTCGGGGAGACCCACGAGGCGGGGACGACGTGACGGGCGACGGGAGCGGTCCCGGCGTCACGCACGTCTCCACGGCGCTGCGACCCGGGTTCTCGACGACCTACGACGGGCCGGCGGTCGAGGCCCCCGTGTCGGTCCACGGCGCCGGCGTCTCGCGCGCACAGTTGGGGGCGGCGGCGGACGACGCGAGCGAGGGGCTCGCCGCCGTCGAGGTGTACCCCGACGGGACGACGGCGGCCGAGTCACACTCCCCGGACCGCTTCGGGTTGCGGGGGTTGACCGGGGTCGGCGAGACGCGCGCCCGGCGGCTCCGCGAGGCCGGGTTCCGGGACCGCGACGCGGTCGCCGAGGCCTCCCCGGCGGCGCTCGCCGACGTCCGCGGGCTGGGCCGGGACACCGTCGCCCGGATGCGGGCGTCGGCGCGTGCGGTGGCCGAGGGGACGGTCGTCCCGACCGGCGACGGCTCGCTCCCGGACGGCGACCCGGTGTTCGTCGACGTCGAGACCGACGGCCTCGGGGCCTCGCGGGCCTGGCTGGTCGGCGTGCTCGACGGCGGCCCCGACGATGGCCGCTACCTCGCCTTCCGGGAGGACGACCCTCGCGAGCCTGCCGACCACCTGTCGGCCTTCCTCACGTGGCTGACCGGCAGCGCCGCCGGCCGGCCGGTCGTCGCCTGGAACGGCTACGGCTTCGACTTCGGCGTGATCCGCGAGCAGGTGCGGGAACACTGTCCGGACCGCCTCGAGGAGTGGACCGACGTCTACCGGTTCGACCCGCTGTACTGGGCGCGAAACCAGGGTAACGCAGCGCTGCCCGGTCGGAGCAACCGGCTGGAGGACGTCGCCGGCGCGCTGGGCTGGACCCCCGAGACCGTCGGGATGGACGGCGGCACGGTCGCCGAGATATACGTCGACTGGCGGGACCGCGTCGAGCGGACCGACGACGGGTCCGCGACCGTCGAGCCCCCCGACTGGGACCGCCTGGAGGCCTACTGCGAGGACGACGTCCGCGCGCTGGCGACGATCTACGGGGCCATGGAGCGGGCCGCCCGCCGGCCGCCGGAGACGACCTCGCCGACCGGCGCCGGCTCCAGACAGGGATCGCTCTCGGACTTCTGAGACTTCCACATGACACGCGAGAACGGACGCGACGGGACCGAACGGGACAGGGGGAACGACCGCCGAGGCGGCGACGTCGGCGACGGCCGCCGCGGGACCGGCGGGTCGGCAGACCACGAGGACGAGGACCGGTCGGTACGCCCCGACGGGGGCTCCCGGAGCGGGGGTTCGAGCCCGGGTCCGGCCCCGAGGGCGCCGACCGAGCGGGCGCTGGTCGAGAACTACCCCGACTACGAGGGCCAGGTGGTCGACAGCCGCCGGCTCGACGCCCGGCCGGCCGACACGGTCCCCGCGGACGACGTCCTGCGGCCGGAACTGGCTGACGCCCTCGAGTACGACCTGTTCAGCCACCAGGCCGAGGCCCTCGAACGGCTGGGAGACGGCGAGAACGTCGTCGTCACCACCTCCACCTCCTCGGGGAAGACGTGGGTATACGCCCTGCAGGCCGCCCGGAACCACCTGTCGAACCCCGACGCGACGGCGCTGTGTCTCTACCCGATGAAGGCGCTGACCCGCGACCAGGAGACTGAGCTCAACGACAAGCTCCGCGGGGACTGGGGGCTGGACCCGACGATCGGCGTCTACGACGGGGACACGGCGAGCGACCGCAAGCGCGAGATCCGCACCTCGGCGAACGTGATCCTCACCAACCCCGCGGGGCTGAACGTCTACCTCCCGCGACACGGCCGCGACCGGGGGTGGCACCGGTTCTACTCGAACCTGGAACTGGTGGTCGTCGACGAGGCCCACGAGTACTCCGGGGTGACGGGCACCCACGTCGCCTGGATCCTCCGGCGCCTGCGTCGGATCCTCGACCACTACGACGCCGACCCGCGGTACGTGCTGACGACGGCGACGATCGGCAACCCCGCCGAGCACGCCAGCCGGCTGATCGGCGAGGAGTTCGCCGTCGTCGACGAGGACGGCTCGCCGCGGGGCAGCCGGGACGTGGCGCTGTGGGAGCCGCCGGTCGACTGGGACGAGGTCGGCGAGGACGGCGACCCCACCGCGGACTTCGAGCGGGCGCGCCGGTCGACCGGCTCCGAGGCCGCGAGCGTCACCGCCCACCTCGCCGGGGCCGGCAGGCAGGTGCTGCAGTTCTGCTCGGCGCGCCAGGGGACCGAGATCGCGGCGAAACAGACCGCCGACGCCGCCGACCGCGACGGCCGGTCGATCGACGTGAAGCCCTACCACGCCGGCCTGGGCAAGCGGACCCGCCGGAGCGTCGAGAACGAACTCAAGGACGGTCGGCTCGACGCCGTCGCCTCGACCAACGCCCTGGAACTGGGGATCGACATCGGCTCGGTCGACGCCACCGTCACCGCGGGCTACCCCGGCACCAAGCAGAGCTTCTGGCAGCAGGTGGGCCGTGCCGGTCGGGGCACCGCCGACGCCCTCTCCGTGCTCGTGGGCGGCGACGACGCGATGGACTCGTACATCCTCGACAACCCGGACTACCTGTTCGGCGACGACGTCGAGGACGCGGTCGTCTCGATCGACAACGACCGCGTCTACGCGGACCACCTGCTGGCGGCGGCCGACGAGCGCCCGCTGACCGCCGACGACGCGCCGGTGCTGGGCGAGACCGACCGGCTGCGCGAGGTGACCGAGATGTGGCAGGACGCGGGCGTCCTCGAGGGGACCGGCGACCTGGAGACCGGCGTCACCTACACCGGCGACGCCCGACCGGCCTCCCGGATCTCGATGTACGCCACCGGCGGCCGGGAGTTCCAGGTCCACCGGGTCGACGGGGAGATCGACCACGACCCGGTCGCCCGCGAGCGGGCCTACCGCGACTACCACGAGGGCGCGCTGTTCGTCCACGCCGGCCGCCAGTACGAGGTGATCGAGGTGGAAGACGACGGCCGCTACCCGCGGATCCTCGTCGAGTCCACCCGGACCGGCAACTACACGCGGACGCTGTCGACCAAGCGGATCCGGGACCTGGAGCCGACCGACCACCGGTCGCTCTCGGGCGACTACGACCTCTACTTCGGGCGCGGGACCGTCGAGATCACCTACGACCAGTACATGGTGCGCGAGATCAGCACCGGCGAGGTGGTCCGCGGGCCGCTCCCGACCGGCTCGCCCCCGATGGAACTCGACACGGAGCTGCTGTGGGTGGCGCTCCCGCCGGACCACCTCCGGTCGACGATCGAGCGTCTGGACGAGCCGCTGCTGGAGCCGACCGACGGCTTCGGCGGGAGCGGGCTCATACCGAACGAGGAGGCGGTGTTCACCTACGGGGGCGGCATCCACGCCGCCGAGCACGGCGTCATCCAGCTCGCGCCCCTGGAGCTTCTCGTCGACAACAACGACATCGGCGGCCTGTCGACGCCGCGTCACGACCACGGGACCACGCCCGGCCCGGTGTGGTTCGTCCACGACGGCATCGAGGGCGGGATCGGCTTCGCGCGGGCGATCTACGACGACCTCGACCGGATCCTCCGGCGCACCCGCGAGCACGTCGTCGACTGTGACTGTGAGCGCCGCCGCGGCTGTCCGATGTGTGTCATGAGCGAGGACTGTGGCAACGGCAACGAACCCCTGGACCGCGCGACCGCCCGGATCGTGCTCGACGACGTCATCGACGCGCTCTGAGCCGGTCCGGACACGGTCCGCCGGGGACCGGAGTCACCCCGGCCGCGATCCGTCGGTCGCTCACCCGTCGGCGACCGACCGCGCGGCCTCGATCACGACCGCCCGCGGGAGCCCCCGGCCCGACACCTTGTACTGGACGTCGTCGGTCGACCAGAACACCGTCCGCCGGCCGCCGGTGTCGCGGTAGGTGGCCTCGCGGTCGCCCAGCGACACCGTCTCGCCCTCGGAGTAGGGCGCGTACGCCGGGGTGATTTTCGCAACCGTCAGCACCCCCGTCGCGTTCACGTACCGCAGGCCGACGCTGGTCACCCGTCCCTCGGTCCGGGTCGCCTCGGCCAGCGCGAAGCTGTCGGGCAGGTCCACCCGGGGGACCGTCATCTCCGCCGCCTCCCGCAGCGCCCCGACCGAGCCGTAGCGGCGTCGATCGGGCGTCTCGACCTCCTCGACGGTCGCGCCGGCCGGGGGCTCGAACCGGAAGGCGTCGGCGTCGATCCCCGGGTCGACGGTCACGTTCCGCAGCGTCGTCGTCACGACGGTGCGGTCCCCGCCCTGGGTCCAGGCCGTCCGCTGGCGCAGCGGGTAGTACCGGTCGGCGTCCAGCCACAGCGTCTGGGTGTAGTTGGCCGCCGGCTCGCCGGCGCCCGCCGCGCCGATCGAGAGCACGCGGGCCTCGCGGCCGTCCACGGTCTCGGTCCCCTCGTAGGTGAGCCGGTAGGCGCCGTCGTCGCGGCCCACGGGACCGGTCGCCGGCCGGCCCCGGTCACCCGCCGCCGGCACCACCGGCAGCGGCGAGACGCTCACCGAGGTGCCCTCGGTGGGGGCGTCCGCCGCGCGGTTCAACCGCTCGAACAGCCGGGGGATCCGGTCGAGCGCGTTCCCCGCCGCGGGCTCGCTCAGGTCGATCCGTTCGGCGGTCGCGTTCTCCCGGTCGTACAGCCACAGCGTCGACCCGTTCGACACCCGGAGGTCCGTCGATCCCGGGCCCTCACGCACGGCCGCACGGACCGCGCCGGCGTCCGGGTCGACGGTCACGCGCTCGACGGTCCGGCTCGCCGACCCGTCGTGACGGACCACCGTCTCGCGGGTCGCCGCCAGCCCGTCGAGGTCGGCCAGCCGGGCCGAGGCGTTCTCGCCGATCGCCGGCTGCGACGCGCTCCCGTCCCCGCCCGCGAGCGCGAGCCCGACGACCAGACCGGCGACGACGAGCGCGGCACCCGCCGCGAGCGCGAGCCGTCCGTGTGGACCGTCCGCCATCGTTTCCGAGTGACCGGTCGGCGGTAATAAAACCTCTCCGAGCGTCCTCGACTCGGCCACTCCCCGGTCCGGCGGTCCGGTCGCCGCCAGCGGCGGGGTCGCGCCGTCGGGCATCGAAGCGGTGAAGCGCCCGCGACCGTCAGTGATCGTGTGCACCACAGCCCGAGCCGCCGCGCGCTGCTGAGCTCGCTCGGGGTCGCGGCGGTCGGCCTCGTCGCCGGCTGTGCCGGCCCGTCGGGCGAGCCCGAGCGGGCCTTCGCGGCGTCGAGCCCCGCGATGACCGACGGCGGCGAGCTTCCGGATCGGTTCACCTGTGCCGGCGACGGCGTCTCGCCGCCGATCGTCGTCGAGCGGGCGCCCGAGCCGACGGCGGCGTTCGCGGTCGCCGCGGAGTTCGACCAGGGACCGCTCAGCGAGCCGATCTTCTGGACGCTGTGGAACGTCCCCGCCGCGCGGACCGAGATCCCGGCGGCGCTGCCCCGGGCGGCGACCGTCGAGGCGCTCGACGGCGCTCGACAGGGTCGGCGGCGCGGCGGCGAGGTCGGCTACGAACCCCCCTGTCCGCCCGCCGGCGAGCCGATCGAACACCGGTTTCAGGTGTACGCCCTCTCGCGGGACCTGGAGGTGGCCGGCGGCGCCCGCCACGACGACGCAGAGGAGGCGATCGGCGACGCCGTGCTCGCCAGCGACCGGATCACCGTCGACTACACCCGGCCGGCCGACGGAACCGGCTGAGGGGCGCCGTGGCGAGCCGACCGACGCCGACACGCCGGAGCCGGCGGGAGCGATGGAGTCCCCCACCGCCCGACGGACCTCCGGACTCGCGCGCTCGCCGGACCGCTCACCCCCCGCCCTCGTGCTCGCTCCACCCGCCGGCGTCGACCACCTCGAACAGCTTCCCCCAGTTCTCGTCGTCGGGGTCCTGCGGGAGCTGGTCGCGCAGCTGTCGGAGGTCGGACTCGGGCACCACCTCCCCCACCAGGTCGAGGATCACCTGTGCGTGGTAGGCCGCGTCCGAGGGGTCGACCCCCTCGACCTCGGCCACCCGCGAGACGTACTCGCGCCAGTCGAAGCGCTGTCCGTGCTCCGCCACCGCGCCGGTCATGTACCAGTCGATCTCCATCGGCAGCGAGGCGGCCAGGTCCTCGGCGTTGCCCGCCGCGAGCCGCGCGCCCAGCGGCGACAGCGTCGCCCGGACGGCCCGCACGGTCTCGCCGGTCCCCGGGAGTCCGAGACGGTGTTGTACCTGACCGGTGAACTCGTCGTAGTTCATCGGGTATCCCGCGACCCCGTACGGCCGGCGACGACGTAGTTAGCCTCCGGGTATCCCGACCGCCGGAGGGTTGGGGCGGCTTTCCGCGTCAGTCGTCGGGTGGGGGCCCGCGGTGTCGACCGCCGTCCGACCCGCTCCGACGGCGGCCCGGGCGACGTCGCTCCCGCGGGAACGGTCGAAACGGACAAGTTCCACACATCCCGTCGGGCAATCGTATGGCCGCCATCGAGACGCGGTCCCTGACAGTGCGGTACGGCGCCCTCCACGCCGTCCGGGACGTCGACCTGCGCGTCGAACGGGGCGAGGTGTTCGGCTTCCTCGGCCCGAACGGCGCCGGCAAGTCGACGACCATCGACGTGTTGCTCGACTTCGTCCGGCGGTCGGCCGGCGAGGTCAGCGTCCTCGGACTGGACCCGGAGGAGAACCCTCGCGAGATCCGCGAACGCGTCGGCGTGCTCCCGGAGGCCGGCGGGTTCTACGACCGGGACACCGCTCGGGACCACGTGAAGTTCGCGATCCGGACGAAGGGAGCAGACGACGACCCCGAGGACCTCCTGGAGCGGGTCGGGATCGCCGACGCCGCCGACCGCCGGGTCGGGGGCTTCTCGAAGGGGATGGCCCGACGACTGGGTCTCGCGGTGGCGCTCGCCGGCGACCCGGAGCTTCTGATCCTCGACGAGCCCCTGAGCGGGCTCGACCCCGACGGCGCCCGACGGCTGCGCGAGATCGTCCGCGCCGAGCGCGACCGGGGTGTGGCGGTCTTCTTCTCCAGTCACATCATGGACCAGGTGGAGGCCGTCTGTGACCGGGTCGGGATCATGCACGACGGCCGCCTGGTCGCCGTCGACGCCGTCGACGCGCTCCGGGCCGACGCCGGCGGTCCCGGCCGACTGATCCTCACGCTGGCCGACCCGGACTCGCGGGCGGTGCCCGACCTGACCGGCATCGACGGCGTCGCGAGCGTCGACGCCGCCGGCGACACCGTGCGGGTCGCCTGTGCGCCCGCCGCGAAGGCCGACGTGGTCGCCCGCCTGGACGCCGCCGGCGCGACGATCCGCGACCTCGACACGGCGGCCTCGTCGCTCGAACGGGTGTTCCGGGCGGTCACCGGCGACGGAGCCGGGATCGGCTCCGACCGAGAGGACCCGGACGCCGGTCCCGGGACCCGGACGGCCGACCGGCCCGCGGTCGACGAGCCGTGAGCGTCCTCGCCGTCGCCCGCGCGGACCTGCGGCGGCTGCTCCGGAGCCGCCGGCTCTGGGCCGCCGCCGTCCTGCTCGGGCTGATGTTCCTCCCCTCGACGCCGAACACGCTCACGCCCGACCGGCGGCCGATCGCGGAGACGCTCCTGTTGATCCCCTTCGAGATGCTCGCCCTCGTGCTCGTGCTGGTCGGCGCGGTGGGCTACGGCGCCGTCGCCGGCGAGCGCCGCGACGGCACGGTCCGGCTCCTGCTGAGCCTGCCGACCACCCGCCGCGGGGTCGTCCTCGGCAAGTACCTCGCCCGCGCGATCGGCGCCGTCGTCGTGCTGGCGGCGGTGCTCGCGGTCGCTAACGTCGTGGTCGCCCGCAACTACGGCTCGCCGTACCTGGCCGCCTACTGGACCATGGGCGCCTGGCTGCTGCTGTACGCCGCGGTTTGGACCGCGGTCGCAGTGGGCTACTCCGCGGTCTTCGCGACGCCGTTCCGGGCGGTCGGGGCGCTGGCGGCGACCTACGCGGTCTTCGGCGACCGGCCGGGGCTGTGGTCGGTCGCGGTCCGACCGCTGGCCGCGCTCGCGGCCACGGGCTCGACGGCCGTGCCGGCCTACGAGTCGCTGGCGGCGGCGCCCGTCTGGTTGCGGGCCGTCGAGCGGCTCAACCCGCTGACCGACTTCTGGGAGGCGATGTCCTGGTCGGTCCGCGCGGTCGGTCCCGGCGACCCCGTCGGCGGCCCGCTCCCGCACGTCCTCGGGACCGGCCTGTTCCTGCTGTTCGGCGCGGTCCCGCTGGCCGTCGGCCTCCGGCGGTTCGAGCGCGCCGACCTCGGGGGTGAGCCCGACCCTCTCCCGCTCGTGGGGCGGCTCCGCCGGGCCGCTCGGGCCGGGACCGACGCCCTGGTCGGTCGGATCGCCGGCCTCGTCCGTGCGACGAAGTCGAGTTCCGGCGTCGGCGCGGACGTGAGCGAAGCGGACGAGGGCACCGACGGCCGCGCCGGGGATGGGCGGCGCTGGCGGACGCTTCTCGCGGCCGACCTCCGGCACGCGCTGGCCGACCGGATCGTCGCCGTCGGCGTCCTGCTGGCGGCCCTGATCGCGGTCCCGGGGCTGCTCACGGGTGTCCGGGCGGACACCGCCGAGATCTTCGGGATCTCGGGCGTCCTCACACGGATCCCCGGCCAGTTCCGCCTCTCGACGCTCGTGCTCGCCGCCGTCGTCGGCGGCCGCGCGGTGGTCGCCGAGCGGTCCGCCGGCACCCTGCGGTTCGTGCTGGGGACCGGCGGGACCCGCCGGGGGTTCGCCCGCGCGAAGGCGGCCTCGCGGGCGGCCGTCGTCGCCGCGACGCTGCTCGCCGGCCTCCTGTTCGCCGAGTTCCTCGTGTTCGTCCGGCTCGGCGATCCCTACCCGCTGGCCTTTCTGACCTCTGTCGTCTCGACGCTGTGGTTCGGTGCCCTCTGGACCGCGGTCGCCCTCGGGGCGTCGGCGGCGACGAGTTCGGTCTACCGGGCGCTCGCGGCGTACGCCGGCTTCTTCCTGGTCTTCGGCCGCCAGTTCGGTCTCTGGGGGACGGTCGTCCAGCCGCTGTTCGGCTCGCTCAGCGGCGGCCGCTTCGACCCGTACGCGGTCGGCGGCGACGACGCTCTCGCCTTCCGCTACCTCGACCGGCTGAACCCGTTCGTCGCGCTCGACACCGTGGAGGAGTGGCTCTACGCCGTCGTCGGTCACGGGCCGGAAGCCGCCGCAGTCGGCGGTCCCGGACTGCCGCTGGTCGCGTTCTCGGTGATCGTCGCCGCCCTGTTCGTGGTCGCCCCGCTGGTCGTCGGCCTGTGGCGGTTCGAGCGCGCCGACCTGGGCTGAGAGACCCGGGCGACCGGTCGACCCCGCGGTCTCCCCGACCGAACGCCTTTGAGCGACCGCGACGAGAAACGGGTATGGGAATCGGAACCCACCTCGTCAACGGGATCGTCTCGCTCGTCGTCAGCGTCGTCGCCACGGTCGCGATGGCCGACGACGGCGAGGAGTACGACCTGACGGACGTCGTGCTGTCGGTCGCGGTGTCTTCGTTCCTGTCGGGTTTCTTCACGAGCTACTTCGCGAAGGGCGGCGGCGGGGACGAGGACGACTGAGGACACACCCGCCGTCCGCGACCACCCAGGTGGTCGACCCGTCCGCCGGCGGCTACTCCGCCGTCAGCACCCGCTCGACGCGCTCGGCGGTCGGGTCGTGGTCGACGCCGGACAGTCCCGCGATGGCGTCCCGGAACGCGGTCACGTAGCTGGCGGGGCCGTGGACCGTCCCGAACGCGTCCGCCGCGGCGGCCTCGCCGGCCAGCCCGAAGCCCGCGGTCCCCGACAGCGCCGCGACGAGGGAATCCTCCAGGCCGCCCTGGAACGTCGCGACGGTGGCGCCGAGCATACACCCGGTGCCGACCGCCCGGCCCATCATCGGGTCGCCGACCCGCACCTCGTAGGCGGCGTCGGCCGTCGCGACCACGTCCGGGTCGCCCGACGCCACGACGACGGTGTCGAACTCGCGGGCACAGGCGACCGCGGTCTCGGCGATGTCCGTGTAGTCGCCGACCGACTCCACGCCCCGGACCTCCGCGTCGGCGCCGGTCAGCGCCGTGATCTCGCCGTGGTTGCCGTTGATCGCCGCGACGTCGATCTCCGTCGCCAGCCGCTCGGCCACGCGGTCCCGCGTCGAGGTCGCTCCCACGCCGACGGGATCGAGTACGACCGGGACGCCGTGTTCCCCCGCGGCCTCGCCGGCGGCGATCATCGTCCGCTCGCCGGTCTCGCTGACCGTCCCCATGTTGAGCAACAGCGCCTGTGCCCCCGCGACCATCTCGGCGATCTCGCGCTCGTCGTCGGACATCACCGGCAGGCCGCCCCAGTGGAGGATCACCTGGGCGACGTCGTTGACCGTGACGTCGTTCGTGATCGCGTTGACGAGCGGCGAGGCCTCCTCTACCGTCGACAGCGCCGCCGCCAGGTCGAGGTCCGGGTCGCCGCCGCTCATCGCCGCCCCTCCGATCGCTCCGTCGTCGCCGTCGAACGTGTCGCCGTCTCCGCCGCGCTCGTCGTGTTCACCCGTGGTACCACCGGCTCGTGACGTAAATGCGTGTGTGGTGTCGGACGGCCATCGGCTCCGCTCGACCCGGCCGTTCGGCGGCCACGCGCTCGCAGTCCCGCCCGCGGTCGTCCGGGTAACGGACCGTTACCGCTGTCGAAGGAACGGTGTAACCGCCCGGAGAGGCGCCCACGGACCGCCGGGCGAGGCGACGAGTCCGGTTCGGTGACGGAGCGACCGGTTCCGCTCGGCGACGGGGGGCCGGTCTCCGGTGGGTGGGTGGGCCGTCCCGTCGGTCCGTGTCGAGGCGGTGGTCCCCGGCCGTCGTCGGACCGCCGGGTCCGGACACCCCTCGGAGCGACCGGGAGGACGCGACCACCGCGGCGGAAGACGGTCACGGCCCCGCCGGAACCACGAGCCCGGGCGGACGGCGACGAACGGATCGGTTCGCCCGACGGCGGTCGGACCGACACGCCCGACGGCGTAGCGGGACCGTTACTAACCGGGTCGAAAAGCCTTGTCAACACATGGCAAGCGTGCCGCCGCTGCACTGCGGGACTCTGGTCGAGAAGGCGCGGTTCGCGCTGGACCCGGTGAGCTATCTCCTCGAACACGGGCGACGGAACGACGTGACGCGGATGCGACTGCCGACCTACGGCGTCGGGACGACGGAGTATCTGGTGGTGAGCGACCCGGAGCTTGCGGTCGACGTGCTGACCGACGGGGGGCGGTTCGAGCAGTACTCGGACATCGGCCGGTCGCTCCCCTTCCCGAACCCGCTCTCGAACGGCGACGACGGGATCGAACAGTCGGACCGCCGGGCCGCGCTGGTGGACGGTTTCACCGGCGACTCGTACAGACGGGCCATCGCCGCCGCCGGCGAACAGATCGGGCGGGACGTGGGGGCGCTCCGGACCGGACGGCGACACGACGCGGGCCGGCTGACCCGCCGTCTGACGATGCGCGCGACCGCGAGAGCGCTGTTCGACCGGGTGCCACCGGCCGGGATCGAGGAGCGGATCGCGACGGCCGCCGACCGCGGCCTGCGGGTCACCAACCTGGGGCTGTCGAGCTTCCTCCCGGTGTGGACGCCCCGGGCGTCGCTGCTCCGGGTGTGGCTGAGCCGCGGTCCGGTGAGCGACTGGATCGCGGACGCGGTCCGCTCGGCGCCCGGGGACACCCTGGTCCGCGCGATGGGGGACTCGCTGGGCGTCGGCGACGACCGGCTGGCGGACGTGGCGCCGATCCCGCTGGTGGCCGGTTTCGTCAGCCCGGAGGTGATGCTGTCGACGTGTCTGGAACTGCTGGGCGCACACCCCGACGAGCGGGCGGCGGTGAGCCGGGCGACCGCCGATCTGCCCCGGGCGCCGACCAACGCGGACCTGGTGGGCTGTCGCGAGGCGGTCCGGTGGCCGCTGTTGGAGTCGGTCCGTCTCTACCCGCCCACCTACTCGATCACCCGCCGCGCCACGGCGCCGACGACGCTGTCGGGCTACGAGGTGGCCCGGGACGATCTGGTCTGGATCGACCAGTGGTCGCTGGGCCGGGATCCGGATCACTGGTCGGACCCGGACGCCTTCTCGCCCGGCCGGTGGGCCGGGCTGTCGCCGCGTCGCGACGCCTTCCTCCCGTTCGGCGCCGGCCCTCGGGCCTGCCCCGCCAAGGGGTTCTCGCTGCTGGTCGGCGAACTCGTGCTCGCGGCGCTGTTCCGGGGGTACGACGTGGACGTCCGCCCCAGCGGCCTCTCGCCGGGCGACGTCAGCGGAGGGATGAGTCTCGAGTTCGAGCGCCCCGGCCTGTTGCTGTCGGACCGAGATCGGGAGCTCCCTATCGGGCCGGCGGCGGCCTGACGC
>CAZMWG010000008.1:0-729 GCA_964569925.1 uncultured Halobacteriales archaeon
CCGGGCGCGGAGGGCCCGCGACCCGTTCAGTCGTCCGCGGGCAGCGAGTCGCCGGCACCGTCGGTCGGCGCGGGCGAGGCGTCGAGGTCGTCGTCCTCGACGTAGGGGTACCAGGTCTGCTTCGTGTTGTGCATGTACGGGTCGTCGTAGTCGGTCTCCTCGGCCTCGGCGAGGTCGCCTAACTCCTCCTCGTCGTGCTCGGCGACGAACTCGCGGAACGTCTGGCCGTCCTCGCGCTCGGCCTCGAAGGTGGCGAGCAGGTTCCGGATGTAACCCGGCACCTCGTCGGCGGGGACGCGCATCTCCACCCAGTCGGCGAAGCGTGGGTCCTCGCCCAGGCCGCCGCCCAGGCCGATGTCCAGCGCCTCGACGGGCTCGCCGTCCTTGCGGGTCTTCATCCCCCGCAGGGAGACGTCGGCGATCTGGGGCTGGGCACAGGAGGCCGTACAGCCCGACAGGTGGATGTGGAAGTCCTGGACGCCCTCGGGCACGTCGACGTTGTCACGCAGCCAGCGCGCGTACCGCACCTGGCGGTTCTTCGTCTCGACGATCGACAGCGAACAGTACTCCGTGCCGGTGCAGGCGATCGACCCCCGCATGAACGGGTGGGGGTCCGGCGAGTAGTCCGAAAGCAGCGGCTCGTCGAGGAACGCGTCCAGCCGGTCGTCGTCGACGTCGGTGACGATGATGTTCTGGCGCTGGGTGAGCCGCACCTCGCCGGAGCCGTAC
>CAZMWG010000008.1:739-24832 GCA_964569925.1 uncultured Halobacteriales archaeon
GGCCAACTCCAGCACGTCGTCGGCGCCCATCCGGCCGACCAGCACGTTCAGGCCGACGTAGTGGTCGCCGTCGGGCTGCTCGTGGACCCCGACGTGGTCGCCGTGCTCGCCGGTGCCGGCGTTGTACGTGTACTGGTCGCGCATGTCCTCGCCCGCGGTCGGGAGCTCGAAGTCGACGAACTCCTCCTGGAGCACACGGCGCATCTTCTCGACGCCCCACTCGTCGACGAGGAACTTGATCCGGGCGTTGAACCGGTTGTCCCGGTCGCCGTACTCGTCGAACAACTTCGAGAGGCCGCCGGCGACCTCGGACACCCGCTCGACGGGCGTCCAGACGTCGATGTCCCGCGCGAGGCGGGGCTCCTTCCGGGCGAGACCCCCGCCGACCCGGACGTTGAAGCCCAGTTCGCCGTCCTTCTCGGCCGGCTCGAACGCCAGGTCGTTGATGTCGCCCTGGCCACAGCCCTGGTCGCAGCCGGTGACCGACACCTTCCACTTCCGGGGCAGGTTCGAGTGCTCCTCGTCGCCCTTGAACCGCTCGTTGAGCTCCTGGGCGACCGGCCAGGCGTCGATGTGCTCGTGGGCGTCCTTCCCGGCGACCGGACAGCCGACGATGTTGCGCCAGGAGTCACCACAGGCCTGCTGGGTCGACAGCCCGACCGACTCCAGCTTCTCCCAGATCTCCGGGATGTCCTCGAGCTTGATCCAGTGCAGCTGGATCGACTGGCGGGTCGTCCAGTCACAGTAGGCGTCGCCGAACTCGGGGTTCTCGGCGGGTCCGGTCGCGTACTCCTTCGCGACCTCGCCGATGACCTCGAGCTGACCCGGCTCGATCACGCCGTTGGGCGTCCCGATCCGCATCATGAAGTACGACTCCTGGCCCGACCGCTGGTGGTACAGCCCCCACCACTTGAAGCGCTCGAACCACGCGTCGTGTTCGTCCTCCGGGATCGACTCCCAGCCCTCCTCGGCGAACTCCAGCAGCCGCTCGCGGATCTCGTTGCCGTACACCTCGTCCTTCCACTTCTCGACCTTGGTCGGCATACGTCTCTCTGAACCATCACACGTGCGCACGACATATACCGCCACGTTTGCCGTCAACCCTCTCCCTGTCTCCCCACAACAGGCAAGTGTTGTGGCTACTTCGGCGTCGCGAGCCGGCGGCGTCGGTCGGGTACGTGAACGCTCTGGGGGTCGACGAGGTGGAACTCGCCGTCGTCGCCGCCGATGACGCGACCGACCGAGAGCCAGTCGGTGATCCCCTCCGTCCCGCAGGTGATACAGCGACCGGCGATGCGAGCCTGGACGACCGGCGGGTCGACGCCGACCTCGACGAACCCCTCCGCGAGGAAGTCCGTCGGCTCGCAGTCACAGACGTCGCTCCTGGCCAGCAGCCAGAGGTCGCTCACCGGCACCTGCCGGGTGCCGTCGACCGAGATCCAGGCCCCGTCGTCGAGCTGGTGGACGTCGATCCCCATCCTCCGACCGTACGCTCGCCGGCCACCTGAGCGCGTCGGTCCCGGTCCGGAGTCGGGACCGCGACCCGATCCGCCGCCGGGCGCCGCGTGCGTCGAGTTGCCGCGCCACACGGCCGGTCGAACGCCGTCCGAGAAACACGCACGGTTTGCCGGTAGACGGGAGTGCTGGTAGCGTTTACGGGTGGACGCGCTCTTATACGGAACGACGGCGTAGGGAGAGTCACCACAACCCGGCGTGGCGTCCGCCGCCCGGGTCGGGACCAACGATGACTGACCAACAGGCCGATGAGACGGAGGAGGCGACCACAGATCACCTCGACGACGTGGAGGACGGATGCGGCTGCGCCGAGGTGTGGGAGCACCTCTCCGAGCAGCGCGAAGCGGCCGACGACTGAGCGGCCGACGACGGAGACGAACCAGCGGACGCGACACGACGCCGGGACGACGGGCGCGACGGGTCGTGCCGTCCGATCCGTGCGGCCGGCGACGCCGCCGCGCCGACGACGGGTGTGCACCCCAGGGACACACGGGACGAGAGGCTTTTGATCACGCGTCACCGACGGGGAACCGATGACGGCGGAGGGTGACGAGCCCCGCTCGGCGGAACGGGAGTCGCCGGTCGGCAAACCGGTCATCCGCGGGGATCCGCGGCTGACCGGCAGCCAGGCCGACGAGGCCGTGGAGTTCGATCCGGACGACCCGGAGAGCCTGCAGCTCGCCGCCGACACGGTCCGGGCGTTCAGCGAGAACACCGCCGGCGCCGACGACAACGTGTTCATGCTCCGCGGCGCGGCGGCGTGTGCCGCGCTGGTCCGGGGCGAGGGGTCGTACAAGGCCGCCGCCGAGCGCGCCGGCGGCGAGGCGACGGTGTCGTTCATCCGGAAGTGGTCGCGGGTCCACGACCTGCCCCGGTCGATCCGGCGCCACGTCGCCCGCGGCGAGATCGCCCCCACCGCCGCGAAACACGTCGCCCGCGTCGGCGGCGAGGCCCGGCTACTGCTCGCGTGGGCCATCCTCGACCACGACCTGACGGTGCGGGAGGTGCGGTCGGCCGCCAGCGCCGTCAACGAGGGGGAGAGCGTCGCCGCCGCGCTGCGCGAGACGGGGGTCCCGCTGGGACGGGTGACCGTGGACCTCGACCGGGCGGTGTACCGGGACCTCCGACGGCGCGCGTCCGAGGACAACCGGAAGCCGGGGACGGTGGTGTCGGAGGCGCTGCGGGAGTACCTCGGGGAACCGTAAGCCCTTAGCCGCCGTCGTACCTGCTCGGTGACGAGGGCCGATAGCTCAGTCAGGGAGAGCGTCTGGCTTTTAGCGCGGTCGCGCGGTCGCCCCGCGCGACGGCGGGAGAGACCAGATGGTCGGGGGTTCAAATCCCTCTCGGCCCGTGGAAGGAACCGCCGAGCGACGCGACCGGCGTGAGCGAGCGAGACGGCGTGACCCGCAGGCTTAATGTCGGCGCGAGCGCTCCGGAGCACATGGACTACGAGCTGGCGATCGAGGGCGCGCCGGACTCGATCCCCGCCGGGACGGGCGTCCTGCTCGTCCACCCGAGCACGGCCGAGACCGACCGGATCGACACGGACTTCCTGCGGACCGACACGGATCACCTGCTGGTCATCTCCACGCGGACCACCGCCCGCGAGGTCCAGCAGAAGCTCGAACACTACGAGGTCGACGAGGAGAGCGCCACCATCCTCGACGCGCTGTCGATCGAACGGGGCTACACCCGGCGCCAGTCCGACGACGTCCGCTACGTCGCCGCCCCGGACGACGTCGAGGGTATCATCGAGGAGACCGAGCGGTTCCTGGAGTCCCACGAGGGCAAGCTCCGGGTGAGCTTCGACTCGCTGACGGAACTGGCCTACTACGCCGACGAGGAGCGCGCGATGGAGGCCGCGCGACGGCTGCTCGAACTGCTCGACGAGCACGACGCCGTCGGACTGGTCCACCTCGCACAGGGCGTCCACGACGACGAGACGGTGGCGCGGTTCCGGGACCTGTTCGACGGCGTCGTCGAACTGAACGAGGACGGCGCGGTCACCGCCGAGTTCTGACGGCGAACCGGGACCGCGGTCGAGACCGCTCCCGGAAACCGGGGCCGGTGCCCTCGAAGGGTGTCGGGGAGCCGAGCCGACGAGATACCACACCAATCGTTAAGAGAGTCGCCACCCCAGAGAGTGACGTATGCCGGAATGCCAGAACTGCGGTGCCTTCGTGACCGCCGACTACGCACGCGTGTTCACACCCGACGAGATCGAGGCACCGCGCGTCTGCCCGCAGTGCGAGGACAAGATCCGTGACGGGGCCGGCGTCCGCGAGGCACGCTCGACCCGTCGTAGCTGACCGCCGCCCGACGCGACGCCCGGACCGCGTCCCGAACCACCCCTACCCCCCGGTCTCCCCTCCCGACCGCCGTCACTCCAACGCGCCGACGACCAGTTCGCGGGCCTCCTCGTAGCAGATGTCCGCACGCTCCGGGTCGCGGGCTTCCGCCGTGATCCGGACCAGCGGCTGGGTGCCGCTGGCCCGCACCAGAAACCAGCCGTCCTCGCGGTCGACCCGGACGCCGTCCAGCGTCTGGACGTCGTCGTACCGGTCGCGGACGGCGTCGGCGACCCGTGCCATCACCGTCTCCTTCCGGTCGGTCTCGACGCTGTCGCGACGGATCGGGTAGGTCGGCACGTCGGCCACCCGCTCCTCCAGGGGCCGCTCGCCGTGCAGTTCGATCAGCTTGCAGGCCGCCAGCGGTCCGTCGGGACACAGCGTCTCCCCGGGCCAGATCCAGGTCCCGGAGGGCTCGCCGCCGAAGACCACTCCCTCGCGGCCGGCGGCCTCGGCCACGTCGACGTCGCCGACCGGGGTGTGGGTGACGGCGACGTCGTTCTCGGCGAGGTAGTCCGCGACGGCGAGGCTCGTGTTGACCGGCGCGGCGATCGTCTCGCCCGACTCGGCGCTCGCCCGCGCGAACACGGCCAGCAGGGCGTCCTTCGGGACGAACCGGCCGTCGCCGGCGACCGCCATCGTCCGGTCGGCGTCGCCGTCGTGGGCGACGCCCAGGTCGGCGTCCGTCCCGCCGACGTAGGTGGCCAGCCCGGCGCAGTTCTCCTCGTTCGGTTCGCTGGGTCGGCCGGGGAACCGGCCGTCGGGCTGGGCGTTCAGTGTCTCCACGTCACAGCCCAGCCGCCCCAGCGCGTCGACCGTCACCCCGCCGGCGCCGTTGCCGACGTCGACCGCGACGGTGCAGGGCTCGGGGTCCACCGCGTCGACGATCGCTTCGACGTGGCGCTCGCGGGCGTGGCCCCGGTAGCGGTCGCCCGTGGCGTCCCAGCGGGCGAGTTCCGCGGTCCCGTCACGCACCCGGGTCGCGATCCGCTGGCGCAGCGTCGGGTCGAACGCCTGCCCGGAGGGTTGCCAGAGCTTCAGCCCGTTGTCCGGGGCCGGGTTGTGCGACGCGGTCACGGAGACGCCGGCGTCGGCGTCCTCCCAGCCCACCGCCCGGGCGACCGTCGGCGTCGCCGCCAGTCCCAGGTCGACCACGTCGACGCCGGACTCGCGCAGCCCCGCCGACAGCGCGTCCACGAGGAACGTCCCCGACTCCCGGGGGTCCCGGCCGACGACCACGCGGTCGGCGTCCACCCCCAGCGCCCGCCCCACGGACAGGGCCAGGTCGGCGGTGACGTCCTCCCCGACCGGCCCGCGGATCCCGCTCGTGCCGAACATACCGGCCGCTGACGCGACGGAGACAAAAGTATGCTCCGGGTACCCGACGCGCCGGTGCCGGAGGGCGGCGCATGTGGCCGCTCGCCGACCGCTCGGTCGCGGGCTCGTACCCCAAAGCGACGCTGGACGCCGAGGAACGAGGAGATAGCCGGCAGGAGACGTTTACCGACGGGGGGAGCGACATCGTCCGTGTTTCGACTCTCCCGACTCGCTCGGAGACGCCGCCTACTCGTCGGGGTACTTCGGTTCGCGCTCCTCGGCCCGGCCCAGCGCGGTCTCGACGACGTCGCGGACGTCGCCGTGGAAGGTCTCGCCGTGGCCGGCGTACATCCGCTCGACGCCGTCGGGGAGCCGTTCGAGCAGTGTCCGGATCGACTCGATCAGCCGCTCCCGCGACTGTCCGGGGTAGTCCGTCCGGCCGAAGCTCCCGTAGTCGAACGCGCCGTCGTCGTGGACGACCACGTCGCCCGAGAACAGCGTCGTCTCCGAGACGAAGGCGAGGTGATCGTCGGCGTGACCGGGCGTGTACACCGCCTCGTGGCGCTCGTCGCCGATCCGGACCGCGTCGCCGTCGGCCAGCACCCGGTCCCGGCGCGGGTGGTCGCCGTACGCACACACTTCGGCGTCGAACGCGTCGAGCACTTCCTCCAGCGCCTCGACGTGGTCGCCGTGCTGGTGGGTGAGCACCACGCGGTCGAGTTCGTCGACGTGTTCCCGGATCACGTCCGACACGCCCGCCATCGCGCCGGCGTCGACCAGCGTCGGCGCCTCGCCGGTCGCCAGATAGGCGTTGCAGGTGAACGTCTCCGCGTCGGCGGTGAGGTGGTGGACGGCCATACAGGACCGAGTCGCGCCCGGCGCTTGAGTGCTGTGGCGGCCGCCGCGCGGAACTATCGTTCCGTTGACCGGAACGTCGGACCGCGGACGCCGGTCGGAACAGCCGTCCGGGCGGGGAGAACCGGCCGGTCGACCGCCCGGACCGCCGAGTGATTTTTCACTCTGGGTGTATAACATACTATCGTATGGGGTTCGGGAGCTACGACGAGTCCGAACAGGAAAACCAGGAGTACGACACGGACTTCGAGGACGACGACGGCGTCTCCGCGGAGGAGAACACCCACGACGGCGACGTGGAGTACGAGTTCACGGCCTCGAACGACGAACTGCTCGACCGTCTGCAGGACATCAAGAAGCAGGACCGCGAGAGCACGTGAGAGCCGGGGTTCGGGCCCTCGGCGTCGCCGAGTCCTACGACGACGCCGAGAGTACCCTCGCCGGCGCGGTCGTGCGCGCCGACAGGGTCGCCGACGGGTTCGTCCTCGGGACCTGCACGGTCGGCGGCGACGACGCGACCGACGCCGTCGCCGACATGGTCGCCCGACTCGGCCGCGAGGACGTCCGCTACCTCTTGTTGTCCGGCGTCGCCCCCGCCTGGTTCAACCTCTTCGACCTGCCCGCGCTCCACGAGCGGACGGGCGTGCCGACCGTCTCGGTCACCTACGAGGAGAGCCGGGGCTTGGAGTCGGCGATCCGGGAGGCGTTCGACGACCCCGCGACCGTCGCGGATCGGCTGGAGACGTACCGCGACCAGCCCGACCGCCGGCCCGTGACCGTCGACGACCGTCGACTGTACGTCAGGGCGGTCGGGATCGACGACGCCGCCGCGGCCGACGCCGTCCGGGCGTTCACCCCCGAGGGCGGCCGGCCGGAGCCGCTGCGCGTGGCCCGCCTGGTCGCCCGGGCGGCCGCCGACGGGGTCGACCGCGACCGATAGTCCCGGGGACGACCGGTCGCGGTCGCGACCGTAGCCGTGAATCCACGCCGCGGCGTCCCCAGCGTTCGGTTCCGGCCGCCCGGCTTCCACGAGCGACGCGCTTTGGTACGTGGCGGCCGAGCGGGGCGTATGGAACGGATGGACGGCCTGTCGGTGAGCGACTGCGAGCGGTGTCCGGCCCTCGTCGGGTCCCGGTCGCGGATCGTGAACGGCGTCGGACCGGCGGACGCGGACCTGCTGTTCGTCGGCGAGGCGCCCGGCGAGAACGAGGACGCCGAGGGCGAACCCTTCGTGGGCCGCTCCGGCGACGTGCTCGACGAGGGGCTCCGGAGCGCGGGACTCGACCGCGCCGAGGTCCGGATCACCAACTGCGTGCGCTGTCGGCCGCCGGACAACCGCGACCCCCACGTCGCGGAACTGGACGCCTGCCGGGGGTACCTGGAGCGGGAGATCGACCTCGTCGACCCGGAACTCGTGGTGACCCTGGGGAAGGTGCCTGCCGAGCACCTGCTGGGACGGGACGTGGCGGTCACCGGCGAGGCCGGCCGCGTGTTCGACGCCGAACTGGGCGGGGAGCGCCGGCGGGTGCTGGTGTCGGTCCACCCGGCGGCGACGCTGTACGACCCGAGTCAGCGGGAGACGTTCGAGACGGCCCTGGAGAGCGCCGTCGAACACCTCTCCGACGGGGGCCAGTCGCGGCTCGGCGAGTTCTGAGCCGCGGGGACGCCGGCGTCCGGCGGCGGGGACGGCCGCGGCGAGTTCCGCGGCGAGGGGAAGCGACTTATCCCGACCGGGAGAAGCGTCGGTATGGCAACGCAGCAGGCCGCCGCCGAGGTGGTGGTCGTCGACTACGGGCTGGGGAACCTCCGCAGCGTCACCCGCGGGCTGGAGCGGGCCGGCGCCGCGGTGGAGGTCTCGGCCGACCCCGGGTCGATCGACCGCGCGGACGGGGTCGTGCTCCCGGGCGTCGGCGCGTTCAGCGAGGGGATGGACAACGCCGGCCCGTTCCGGGACGCGCTGGCGGACGTCGCCGCGGGCGACCGGCCGCTGTTCGGCATCTGTCTCGGGATGCAGATGCTGCTCTCGACGAGCGAGGAGGCCGACCACGCCGGCCAGGGCGACGCGGAGGGGCTGGGGCTGATCCCCGGCGAGAACGTCCGCTTCGCCGCCGACCGGACGGTCCCGCACATGGGGTGGAACGAACTCGATGTCCGCCGGGACCACCCGCTGGTCGCGAGCGTCGACGGCGAGCACGCCTACTTCGTCCACTCCTACTACGCCGTCCCCGAGGACGGGGACGCGGTCGTCGCGACCACGGAGTACGGCGTCGACTTCGCCTCCGTCGTCGCCGACGACTCCGGCACCGTCTTCGGCACCCAGTTCCACCCGGAGAAGTCCGGCGAGACGGGGCTGCGGATCCTGCGGAACTTCGTCGATCTCTGTGCGGACTAGCGGCCGGTCACTCCGTGTCCCAGACGTCGGCGATCGGACTCGTGCGGTCCGACCCCCGACCGTCGGACCCGGAGCGACCGCTCGACCCCCGTCGCCCGCCGCGTCCGCGGCGCGACGAGCCGCCGAGTCCGGAGAGCGCCGCGTCCGGGTCTCCCGCGGGCAGGTCGGGCGCGGTCATCCGGTCGATCTGGTCGCCGAACCACTCCGGGACGGCGCCGCGGGCGCGGCCGAACAGGTCCAGCAGCGACGAGTCCGCGAGGTAGGTGGCGCCGTGGTCGTCGGGCGCCCGGACGACCCGGCCACAGGCCTGGATGACCGTCCGCAGCGCCGCCCGGTAGTACCACCCCCACTGTCCGTCCTCCAGCCGGCGGGCCACCCGCGAGTCACGCGTGTTCGGGTACGGCGCCTTACAGAGCACCTGCCACCGGCAGAGATCACCCTCCAGGTCCAGGGCCTCCTCCATCTTCACCGAGAGGAACAGTTCGGGCTCGTCGGCGCGCTTCCAGGCCGCGAGCTGCCCGTCGCGGTCGTCGGCGTCGTGCCGACGGACCCGCTCGGCGACGCCCCGGTCGGCGAGCCCGTCGGCCAGGCGGTCCTGGATCGCGTAGGAGTGACAGTGGACCAGCCCCTTCTCGTCGGGGTGGCGGGCCAGCAGCCGGACGAGCAGATCCGCGATCCGGGGCAGGGTCTCGTCGCGGTGCTCGTAGGTCATCTTCCCGCGGGTGACGTCGTACAGCGGCCGGTTCTCCACCGGGAACGTGTGTTCGACCTCGACCATCGCCACCCGGTCGGGCGGGAGGCCGACGCTCGCACAGAAGGCGTCCTTGTCGAGGATGGTCGCCGACAGCAGCGCGAACCGCTCGCCGCGGTCCCACACGGTGTGGTGGAGGTACCGCTCGGGGTCGAGCGGCTTCACCGTCACCGCGGTCCCGGCGCCGTCGGGCTGGTCTGCCACCCACGTCGTCCCCGTCTCGGGGTCCCGGTAGTCCTCCAGGAACCAGCCCAGGTCCCGGGTCAGCTCCCGGCAGGCGTCCCGCTCGGCGGCCTCCTCGCGGGAGAGCTCGGCGTTGCCACGCAGCTCCTCGAGCCGTCGCTCACACACCCGGACGACCCGTTCGGCGTGGTCCGCGGCGTCGCTGGCGTCCCCGACCGCGGGGGGCTCGCAGGCCTCCCACGGGGGAACGGTGTCGGGGCTCAGCTCGACGGTGGCGTACATCTCGGCCCAGTCGCCCAGCCCGTGGGCCTCGTCGATCACGACGACGTCGCGGGTGCCGAACACGTCCGAGCCGGCGGTCTGCATGAAGTACGCGAGCGTCATCGCCGCGATCCGCCGGTTCGAGGCGATCGCGCGGTCCGAGAAGTACGGACAGCGGTGTTTCACCTCGCAGTCGAACTCCCGTTCCCGGACGCAGGGCGCCCGCGTCACCGGCGTGTCCGTCTCGCCGGGGAGGATACAGTCGTAGTTGCCCTTCCCGCGGATCACGTTGAGATCGGAGAGCAGCGGGTCGGCGGCGACGTCGTCCAGCTGGGAGACCTGCGGGGTGGTGTAGTAGGCGCCGACCGGCCGGGTCGGGTCGTCGGCGCCGGCCCCGCGGGCACAACCGGCGACGGCCCGCGCGAGCAGGGACTTCCCGCTGCCGGTCGGCGCGCGCACCAGGACGACGTCGTTGCCGGCCTCGAAGGCGTCCCGGATCCGGGCCAGCGCCGACTCCTGGTTGCCGCGGTACTCCGGGGCGGGGAAGGCCTCGAAGATCCGCGCGGGGTTCACGCCCGTGATCACCCGCCGGCCGGACTAAGCCGTTGCGGTCGGGTGGTCGACGACCCCCGGATCCGCCGGCCGTCGGACCGTCGGGTCCCGGGGGGTCCACGGCGTCGGCGTCCGACGGGTCTCCGGAGTAAGGAGTGACTCACTCCGGGTGGACCGGCTCGTCGCAGGTCGGACACTCGGCGAAGACGCGGACCGGACCGGTCGCGGTCTCGTAGCGGATGAGGAGGTTGGCCGGCGGAATCGTCCGTCCACAGCTCGGACACTCACCGAGCGGCGGTCGCGCCCGCTCGTCGCCGTCCGTCATACCCACCCCCCCGAACCCACGGGTCTTTGTTATCGGCTCTCTACCGACGGGATCGAACGGTCGGTTCGCGCCCGGGAGCGCCCCCGACGCCGGTCAGGCGGCGGCTACGGCCGTTCTCACGGAGGAGAACGGCGGTTCGACCCGGAGACCGACGACGTCAGAGCCCCGCCACGTCGGCCGCAGTGACCTCGCGGTCGTCGGGGAGACGGTCCAGACAGGCGAAACAGAGGAA
Source organism: uncultured Halobacteriales archaeon (assembly GCA_964569925.1). Taxonomy (GTDB): domain Archaea; phylum Halobacteriota; class Halobacteria; order Halobacteriales; family Haloarculaceae; genus CAZMWG01. The sequence goes on from CAZMWG010000008.1 coordinate 11,471, forward strand.
GTGCTCGGAGCCGTCGGCCAGTTCGAGCGTCAGCCCGCCGGTCGACTCGTGGTCGTTCGTCCAGATACCGGCGATCCCCCCCGCGATGTGGACCTCCTCGCCGCAGCCGTCGCAGGGATCGGTCGACATGACGTTCCGTAGGTCGGCCCGTGCGAAAAGCCGTTCGGCGACCGACGGTCGGGTGGCCGCCGGGGACGCCCGGGACTCCGACGGTCGCTCTCCCGGTTCGGCACCGACGAGCGGGTCCGACCCCACACGCCACGTCGAGCGCGGCCACGACCCCGTCACGCGGTGGTCCGTCGACCGCGGTTCGCTCCGGCTACTTATTCATCAGTAGCGCCACTGACCGCCATGGAGGTCGACTGCGAGGGGTGTGCCGGCTGCTGCATCGACTGGCGACCCCTACGGACGGCCGACGACGGGGAGGTCCCGGCTCCCACGCGCCGCAGCCCGCGGGCGCCCCTGGACGACGCCTACAACCTGGTGCCGCTGACCCGCGACGAGGTGCGTCGCTACGTCGCCGACGGCCGCGCGGACGCGCTGACGGCGCGCCTGTTCCGCGCCGCCGACGACGACCCGGACCGCCGGCGGGTCACCGTCGACGGGGTGGACCTGGCGGCGCTGCCCGACGGTCCGGCCTTCTTCGTCGGCCTGCGGACCGTCCCCAAACCCGTCGGCCCGTTCGGCGCCGAGCCGCGGTGGCTCCGGACCTGTGCCTTCCTCGACCCGACCACCCTCCAGTGTCGCCAGCACGGCGACGAGCGCTACCCGGCGACCTGTGCCGACTACCCCCGAGAACACCTCGCGCTGGACGTCGAGACGGAGTGTGAACGCGTCGAGGACGCCGACGGCGGCCGGCGGCTGCTCGACGGCGACCCGGAGGACGCGGAGCCGCTGTTGGGCCCGGAGGCCGTCGGCGCGAAGCTGTTCGTCCACCCGGACCCCGACCGGCTGACGGGCGCCGTCGAACGGTTCGCCGCCGGGCGCCCGACGCCGGCCGACCGCGCGGAGTTCGTGGCCGTCGCCGCCGCCGCGAGCCCCGGGACGACGACCGTCGACCCGGACGCCTACGAACGGGCCCGCGAGCGGGCGCTGGCCGCGGACTCCTGGGTCGGCCGGTCGATCCGGGGCTGGCGGCGGCTCGCCGACGCCGAGGGGAGCCCGGCCCCGGACCCGCGGCTGGCGGTCCACGTCGAGGACGACGCCGGCGCGCCCGGCACGCCCGGGTGGGAGGGGGTCGCCGACGCGACGGCGGACGCGGACGAGACCCCGTCGCCGGGCGACGACTGACCGTCCCGCCGTCGGACCACAGTTAAGCACGTGGACTCCCTTCGAGCGGTATGCGCGTTCTGGTCACCGGGGCGACCGGCTTCGTGGGCGGCCGGCTGGTCCCGGCGCTCCTGTCGGCGGGCCACGAGGTCCGGGCGCTGGTCCGGGACCCGTCCCGCTACGACCCCCCGGAGGGCGTCGAGGTGGTCGTCGGGGACCTGCTGGAGCCCGGGAGCCTCGGTGGGGTCTTCGAGGGCGTCGAGGCCGCCTACTACCTGATCCACTCGCTACACTCGGGCGGGGACTTCGCCGAGCGGGACCGTCGGGCGGCCCGCAACTACGCCGACGCCGCGAGCGCGGCCGGCGTCGCCCGGACGATCTATCTCGGCGGCCTCGGCGAGGACAGCGAGGACCTCTCGGAGCACCTGGAGTCCCGCCGCGAGGTCGAGCGGGTGCTGGGGCGGGGCGACTACGACCTGACGACCCTGCGGGCGGCGATAATCGTCGGCGACGGCAGCGCGAGCTTCGACATGGTGCGGCAACTCGCCCGCCGGCTGCCGCTGATGATCACGCCGCGGTGGGTGCGCACGCCCTGCCAGCCGATCGCGATCGCGGACGTGATCGCCTACCTGGTGGGGACGCTCGCCGCTCCCGAGACCGCCGGCGGCACCTACGAGATCGGCGGCCCCGACGTGTTGACCTACCGCGAGATCATCGAACACACCGCCCGGATCGTCTCCGGCCGGGCGCCGACGATCCTCCCGGTGCCGGTGCTCACCCCGCGGCTGTCCTCGTACTGGATCGGGCTGGTGACCGACGTGGAGACCCGCGTCGCCCGGCCCCTGATCGACGGGCTGAAGGACCCGGTGGTCGCCGACGACGGCCCGATCCGGGAGTCGGTGCCCGTCGAGTTGACCTCCTTCGACGACGCCGTCCGGCGGGCCGTCGAGGGGATCGAGCGGGTCCCCGGCCGGGACGCCCCGCTGGTCGAACGGCTCCCGCGGAGCGAGACGGCCGACGACACGACGACGAAGAGGGCCGACGCGTGATGGGCGCGGACCCGGAGTACGGCGAGACGTGGGTGTACGAGTCGATCGTGGGCGCGCTCCCGGGGATCCGGCTGCCGTCCTGGGCGGCGGTGGGGCTCCAACTGGTCGCGTTCGAGGCCGGCCTGCTGGTGCTCGCGGCCTACTACGACCTCTGGAACGCGGTCCCGGCCGGCACGGCGGCCATCGTCGTCGCCGCCGGGGGCAGCGTCGCGATGTTGCGCATCGGGCGGCTGATCCGCACCAGCACCGCGCCCTCGGCCTACCGCGCGCTGCTCTTCGGCTCCAGCATCGAGGTGGTCCTGTCGGTGCTCGCGTTCATCGGCGTCGCCGTCCAGCTGCTGGTCGTCGACCCGCGGACGGAGCCGGCGCTGCTGACGACGCTCCTGGGTCCCGAGCCGCCGGTCCCGGCGGTCTACCTGATGATGCTCGTGCTGTGGGACCTCTGTTACCGGATCGGCACCGGCTGGTGGGCGAGCGTCGTCTCGCTGTGGGGGGCGGTCCGCTACGACTTCGACCCCGGTACCGCCAGCCAGCTACGCCGGGCCGCGCTGTCGACCACCGCCTTCGGCCTCCTGCAGGTCCTGCTCGTCCCGTTCGTCCGTGGCTACCCCGTGTTCTTCCTCGCGCTGGCCGGCCACATCGTCGCCGTCGTCACGGTAACGACGCTCGCGCTGGTGTTCATGGGCTCGCGGAGGACACTCCTCGCGGGGGGCTGACCGCGGTCACCCCCCCGTCGGACCGGCCGGGACCCTCCGGTTCGACCGCCCGCCCGGGGCGCTACGAGGACTGCATCTCCCGGAACTGGTCGAGCAGCTCCTCCGTGGAGCCGGCCGACTCGTACTCGACCTCGCCGCGGTAGCTCCCGCGGTCGTCCGCCTCGCTCAGGTCGACCTCCGAGTTCTTGCGCTCACGCCGCTCGTGTTCGTCCTCGTCGTACGCTCCCATCGACATTGGTTACCACGCTCGAACTTGCGTGGTAGTGAGTATCAATGTGTCGGTGATCCGGCCCGGGGTCGCGGTGAACGGAACGCTCAAACGGTGTCCACGCGTACGGAACGTGTGGCAGGTCCGATACGGTTTCGCCGGTCGACGGAGGGATGGACGGAGGGGCGGGTGCGCGAGACGGTGCTCGCGCCCCTCGACGCGCGGTTCGGTGCCGACCTCGAGGGGTCGTGGTTCGTCCCGCCGGGGGACTACGAGGCCCGACGGCTGTCGATGGACAACGGCGACCTGGCGCTTTTCTGCTGGTCCGACCGGGACGCCTACTGGCTGGGCAACACCGAGACGCCCGAGACGCTGTGGCGGACGGACAAACACACCTTCGAGGAGGCCCCCGACGCCATCTCGCGGTGGGCCGAGCGCGAACTGCTCGCCACCCTCGAGACGGAGGCGCCGTGGCTCGCCGCCCACGACCGGCTCTCGTGGTTCTTCCTCCCCGTCCTCTTCTCCAAGGACGGCCGCGAGAGCACCCGCGAGTTCTTCCGGGACCACGCCGCCGGGTTCCCGGACGCCGACCGCGACGAGGCCCTCTCCTTTTACGACGCGTTCCTGCGGACCGGCGTGCTCGACGACCACCGCTACACGATGGCGAGCAAGCTCGGCACCAGCGACGGGGTCGACCTCGGCCGGATGCGGGCGACGATGGGCGAGTTCAACGTCGCCTGGCTGCTCCACCGCGCCGGTCACGAGTTCGAGCCCGAGGTGGAACTGAGCTCGGGTCACGCGCTGGACTTCCAGGTCGGGGACCTGCTCGTGGAGGTGACCCGTCCGCGGCCGCCGACCCGCCGCCGTGCGGACTCCCCGGTCGCCGCCGTCCGGGCGACCGGCGACGCCAAGACGCGCGACCAGATCGCGATCCACGGCAACGCCGTCCTCGTCGTCGACTGCTCGTCGTTCCGCGAGGACGAGTGGCGACAGGTGCTGGGCGAGCGTCCCGACGTGGGCCACGAGCCCGCCGTTGTCTGTCGGGTCCGCCCCGACGGCACCGCCGAGGGGTACACCGCCGGCACCCTCCGCCTGGACCTCGACGAGGTGCTCGCGGCGCCCGCGCGGTAGGGAGCCCTCTCAGGCCGGCACGGCCGCCAGCCGGTCGGCGTGGGCCCGTAGCTTCTCCAGGGCCGCGACCACCAGGTCGCAGTTGTCCCGCTCGGCCAGGAAGTCCTTCTCCAGGACGATCACCTCCTCCTCGAAGATCCGCTCGGCCGCCGGACACTCCGTCTCCCGGTAGTCGCGCTCGTTGCCGTGCAACAACGCGGGGTCGATCTCCCGGAACGCCGGGTGGGCGTAGATCGGGTCGTTGTGGCCCGTCGAACAGGCGATCCCCTCCGCGTTCAGCGCCGCCATCACCCGGTCGCGGTCGACCCCCGCGGGCCAGGCCTCTGGCTCGAACCGCAGGAAGAAGTACATGTACCCCCGCTGTGTGACCCGCTCGTCGCGCTCGATCGTCCCGATCCCCTCGACCGCGTCCAGTCGCTCGGCGAGGTAGGCGCCGTTCTCGGCCCGGACCGGCGTGAGCTTCGAGAAGCGGCCGTACTGGGCCAGCGCCAGCGCGCCGAGAAACTCCGAGAGCCGGTAGTTGCCCGCCGGCACCGCGTGGTCGTACTTGCCGCCGCTGGGGGTCCGACCGAGGTTCTTGTGGGCGTACAGCAACTCGCCCAGTTCGTCGTCGTCGGTGACGACCATCCCGCCCTCGCCGCAGTTGAGCTGTTTCGAGAGCTGGAGGCTGAAACAGCCGACGTCGCCGGCCGCCGGCACGCGCTCGCCGCGCCACTCCGTCCCGTGGGCCTGTGCGCAGTCCTCCACCAGCGCGAGGTCGTGCTCGTCGGCGACGGCGGCCAGCCGGTCCAGGTCGGCGGGCCGGCCGCCGTAGTGGACCGCCTCGATCGCCACGGTCCGGTCGGTGATCGCCCGCTCGACCGCGTCGGGGTCGATCTGGTAGGTGTCGGGCTCCACGTCGACGAACACCGGCACGCCGTTCGCGAGCGTCACGGCGGTCGCCGACGCGATGAACGACACCGCGGGGACGATCACCTCGTCGCCGGGCTCGACGCCGATCGCCTCGAAGGCCAGCTCCAGCGCCTGTGTCCCGTTGGGCACCGCGTGAGCGTGCTCGACGCCGACGTCCTCGGCGAACCGCCGCTCCAGGCGTCGCACGCGGGACTCCCGCTCGTCGAAGTAGAAGTCCGCGCTGCACCACCGGCCGCTCTCCAGCACGTCCAGCAGCGCCCGCCGCTCGGGCTCACCGTACACCGGCCACTCCTCGTCGAACCCCGCCGGCGCCGTCGGCTCCCCGCCCTCGATCGCCAGGGTCATACGACGACGTGGGACGGAACCGACGTAGGTGTTCGGGAACGTGTCACACGGAACTGACGGACCGCCGTCAGGTCGGCCGGCACGGGACCCGTCGTGGCGTGACCGCGGAACGGACGACGGGGTCACAGGTCGTCCCTTCGGCCGGTTAGCTGCCGCCTACCGGCCCCTCCGGCGGCTCTCCCGTCGACCGCGCGGCGAGCACAGCCACTATGTCGCTGCCCGCACAGGGACGGACATGGACGAGCCGATCGACTCGCCGGACGCCTCCACGGTCTTTCCCTACCACGACCTGGAACCCCCCACCCCGGCGGACGTCTACGCGGCCCGGGAGGTCGTCGCCCGCCACCTCCCGCGGACCCCGCTGGTCCGCAGCGAGCCCCTCTCCGCCGAACTCGACGCCGACGTCCTGCTGAAACGCGAGGACACGCTCCCGACGGGCGCGTTCAAGGTGCGCGGGGGCGTGACGCTGGTCTCACGGCTCGACGAGCGGTTCCGCGAGCGGGGACTGATCGCCGCCTCCACCGGCAACCACGGCGGGTCGGTCGCCTACGCCGGCCGCGAGTTCGACGTCCCCGTCCGGATCGTCGTCCCGGCGGACGCGAACGACGCGAAGGTCGCCTCGATGGAGCGGCTGGGCGCGACCGTGCTCCGGCACGGCGACGACTTCGATCGGGCCCGCGAACACGCCGAGCGACTGGCCACGGAGGAGGGGTACCGGTACGTCCACTCCGGCGACGAGGCCGACCTGGTCGCCGGCGTCGGCACCGCCGGCTTAGAGGTCATCGAGGACCGCCCCGACGTCGACTACCTGTTCTGCCCCGTCGGCGGAGGGTCCAGCGCCGCCGGCTACTCGCTCACCGTCGGCGCCGTCGGCGACGCGACGGTCGTGGGCGCACAGTCCGAGCGGGCGCCGGCGGTGCGGCGCGCCTGGGCGGAGGACACCCTCGAACCCCACGACCGGATGGAGACCTTCGCGGAAGGGATCGCCACCAGAGTACCCTTCGCCCTGACGACGCGGGTGCTCCGGGACCACCTCGACGAGTTCCTGCTGGTCGAGGACGAGGCCATCCGCCGGGGGGTGCGTGACCTGCTGGCCGACGAGCGGGTCGTGATGGAGGGGGCCTGTGCCGCCGCCGTCGCCGCCCTGCGCCGGATGGCCGACGAGGTCGCCGGCTCGACGGTCGTCCTGCCGGTGTCGGGCCGGAACCTCGCCGACGACGTGCTCCGGGACGTCGTCGGGGAGACGTAGTCCCCGGCCTACAGTTCGGGCCGCTCGATCCGGCCCCCGACCGACGGGTCGAGGCCGCGCTCGCGGGCGTAGTCGACGACGGCCTCGCGGGCGAGTCCGTGGCGCTCGACCACGTCCGCCGGGCCGAAGGCGTCGTTGACGTGGTCGCTCTCGACGAGGTACTCCGCGACGGCGACCGTGTACCGTCGGTCGGGATCGACGGGCTCGCCGCCGACGGTCGCGTCGAGCAGCGCGCCGGCGTCGTCGTCCCAGACGAGCCGGACCCCCGAGACGTGGCTGCAGTGGCGGTCCGGGTGGCCGTCGTCGTGGTAGCCGAAGGGGACCGCGACGAACGCCTCGCGCAGCCGGTCGCCCGACAGCGCCACCGTCGTCAGGTCGTCGTCGTACGGCGCCAGTCCCACGAGTTCCGCGACGGTGACCGGGCCGGCCAGGGGCGGTCCCGCACGGATCGCCCCGGGCGGGCTGAGCGCGACGTCGGCACCGGCCCGCCACCGCAGCGCGTCCGCGACGAGGTTGCCGACGCGGCTCTCGGCCACCGTCGCCGTCTCCTCCGTGCGCTCGATCGGTTCGTCGACCGTCGCGACGACCTCGTCCAGCCCCTCGGCGGCCAGCCGATCGCGGAGCGACCGGGCCAGCGCCGCGCCCGGTCCGTCACCCGGGTCGGCGCGGACGCGTCCGTCGTTCGCGGCGACGTCGGTGCCGTCGTTTGCGGCGACCTCACCCTCCCGGTCCTCGACCGTCACCTCGTGGAGCGTCACGTCGGGCCCGCCGAGGTCGACCTCGGAGACGTACCGCGCCGCGCGGCCCGGCCGGACGACGGCGGTCCCGTCGACGACGGCGCAGTGGACGTCGTGGACGTGTCCACCCAGCACCGCGTCGACGTCGGTCTCCCGGGCGATCCGCTCGTCGCCGCGGCCACAGTGGGAGGCGACGACGACGCGCTCGGCGCCCCGCGAGCGGAGGTCGTCGGCGGTCGCCCGGACCGCCGGCACCGGATCGTGGAAGGTGAGATCGGCGGCAGCGGGGTTGATCGCGTCGGTCTCGGGGTGGGCGACGCCGACGACCCCCACCGTGGTCCCGTCGGCCTCGACCGGCCGACCGGGGTCGGTCGCGTCGGGGGCGAACCGCCCGCCGTCGCGCTCGGCGTTGGCACAGAGCCACGGCTGGGGCGCCGCGGCGGCCAGTTCCCGCGCCCGCGCCGGCCCGAAGTCGAAGTCGTGGTTGCCGAAGGTGTCGGCGTCGGGCGCGACCGTCTCGAAGAGGTCGATCGCCGCCCCGCCCGCCGTCGCCAGCGACAGCGCCCCCGGAGCGGTGTTGTCGCCGCTGCCGACGACGACGGTCGCCCCGTCGCGCAGTCGGTCGACCGTCCGGGCCAGCGCCCCCACGCGGTCGGGTTCGTCCAGGGCGGTCTCGACGTCCGAGTAGTGCAACACGCGGGGTGACACGCCATCCGATAGGCGAAGCCGCGGGATCAATCCGGCGGAGTCGTCCCGATCGAGGCGGTGACGCCCGGCCGGTCGGGTCCGACACGCCGCGACGGTCGCCCGACGCTTCCGATATCCTCGTGTGAACCGATCCCGACGGGCTGATATGTCACCCGTTCCTCGTGCCGTCCGAACGATGTCGGACGGCCGTGGGTGGCGCGACCGACGGGTCCGCGTCGCGGCGCTGGCGGTCCTGCTGGCGCTCTCCCCGGCGCTCGCGGGGTGTTCGCTCGCCGGCGCCGGGACGCCCGCGCCACCGACCGGCGCGGAGGCCGCCGAGCGGATCGACCGACTCGACGGCGTTCGGGTCTCGCTCAACGTGACCCGGCGACTGGACGGCAACGCCTCCTGGGCGGTCAACCGGATCGCGACGCGGCCGACGACCGGCGACTTCCGCAGCGAGGTCGTCGCGACCGGCCCGCCGTCGCCGGGTCCGGGCGGGACGGAGGTCGGCTCGCTGGTCGTCTCGAACGGCTCGGTGAGGTACATCTACACGCCGGGGGCCGAGCGGGTGTTCCGGTCGACGGTCGACGGGCCGAACGCCTCCGGACGGGCCCGCGAGGTGCGCCGGCTGTTCGAGGCGCTGGGCGGTCGGCTCGACCGTCCGCCGGCGCTGGGGCCGCTGCCCACGGTCCCGCCCGCCGAGAACGACTCCGTGAGCTGGCGGGAGACCCCGGTGACCGTCGACTACCGCGGCGTCGAGTCCGTCGCCGGCCGGTCCGCGTTCGTGGTCCACCTGGAGCCGACGGTCGAGGACACCTCGATGGTCGAGAGCACGCTGTGGCTCGACCGGGAGTACCTCTACCCGTTGCGGGGCCACCGAGTGTTCGTCCGCCAGAGTGGCCGCTACGACTTCACCAGCGTGGCCGAGGAGGTAGCGTTCGACCCGGCGTTCGAGCCGGGTACCTTCGAGTTCGACCCGGCGACGCTGCCGGGCGACCCGACGGTCGTCACGACCGAGCGCTACGACTCCCGCGAGGCGATGGCCGCCGCGCTCGACCGGCCCGTGCCCGACCCCGAGACCCCGCCGGGCTTCGAGTTCCGGTCGGCCACCCGCTCGGACGGCGACCACCGCGACCTGCACCTCCGGTACGCGAACGGCCGGGGCGAGTCGGCGGAGTCGATCCGGATCCACGTCACCGACCGGCCGGGCGACCCCGCCGCCGAGAGCGACCGCACCGTCACGGTCGCGGGGCGGGAGCTATCGACCGGCTCCTACGGCGACCGGGACACCCTCTCGTGGTCCCGCGGCGAGTGGCGGATCTCCGTGACCGGCGACGTCGACCGGGCGACGCTGCGCGGGGTCGCCGCGTCGGTCCTCCGCGACTGAACGCGTCGGCGCCGGTCGTCCGGCCTCACCGGGCCGGCTCGGCGTCGAGCGGACCGTCGCCCGACCGGAGACACCGTTCCAGACAGGCCTCGGGGGCGTCGTCGATGCGCTCGCTCCACGCCTCGAAGAACTCGCGGTCCAGCGAGCCGACCGGTCGGCCGTCCGCCCGGATCAGTACCTCGTCGGGTCGTCGCTCGATCCCTATCTGCATGGTCTTCCATTACAGTCACGGGCACTTCAACCCCGCGCCGCCGTGTGCGGGGATCGGGACGGCGGTCAGTCGACGGGGTCGGCGTCGGGCCGCAGCGAGCGGCTGATCGCCACCCAGTCGCCGGCCCGGAAGCGCAGCCCGTTGACGACCATCGGGACGGCGGTCTCGGCGACCAGCGCGAGCAGGAGACCGCCGACGCCGAGCGCGGTGACCGTCCCGAGGTACGCGAGCGGGAGCGCGACGACGTAGGCCCCGGCAAGCGTCGCCAGGAAGGGGATCCGGGTGTCGCCGGCCCCGCGGAGGACCCCGGTGACGGAGCCGTCGACGCCGAGCGGGACGACGCTGACCGCCGCGGCGACGACGAACGGCGCCGTCGCCGAGACCTCGGCGGGCTCGACGAACACGCCGGCGATCGGTCGGGCCGCGAGCACCACGACGGCCGCGACGACGACGTAGACGACCGCGGAGAGCTTCGTGATCTCCCGCCCGTAGGCGATCGCCCGGGTCTCCTCGGCGGCGCCCAGCGCCTGGCCGACCAGCGTGGAGGCGGCGATGGAGAAGCCCCAGGTGAAACTGCCACACAGCGCCCGGACCCGCCGGGCGACGCCGACCGCCGCCAGCGCCGTCGCGCCGAAGCCCGACGCGATCGCCAGCAGCGGGAAGACCACGAGCAGTTGGGCGAGCCGACGGGCGACCAGCGGCGCCGACACGGAGAGCAACTCCCGGAGGAGTCGCCGGTCCGGGCGGACGTCGAGTCCGATCGGTACCGGGCTGGCCCCGCGACCGGCGTAGGAGCGGCCGGTCATCCCCCAGGCGAACACCAGCGTCACGACCCCCGTGGCGACGGTGGTGCCGACGGCGGCGCCGACCACGCCCATGTCGGCGCCGAAGACGAGGCCGACGCTGAGCGCGACGTTCAGGGCGGCGCCGGCCGCCCGCACCGCCATCGGCGTGACCGTGTCCCCGACGCCGGCGTAGGTGCGCGAGGCGACGAGGTTGAGCCCCTCGAAGAGCAGCCCCGGGGCGACGACGGCGAGGTAGGCGGCGCCGAAGCCGGCAGCCGGACCGCCGCCGCCGACGAGCCCGACCAGCGGCCGGGCGAACAGGGAGAAGACGACGACCGCCGGCAGCGCGAGCCCCGCCGCGGCGACGGCGCTGACCGCGACGGCCGCCCCGGCCCTGTCGCCCCGGTCGCCGCCGTAGTTCTGCGAGACCAGCGACACCGTCCCGCCGGCCAGCCCGATCAGCGCGAACTTGCCGACGTCCCAGAACGCGTTGGCGACGGTCAGCCCCGCGACCGCCTCCGAGCCGACGGCGATCCCCACGATCGCCAGGTCGACGGTCCGCTTGGACATGATCGCGAAGCCGGTGACCACGCGGGGCCAGGAGAGGTCCACCGTCTCCCGGAGCCGCCCCTCCTCGATGACGCCGACCCGCGAGAGGGTCCGCGCGGCCGCGGCGCCCGCCCACACGAGCGCCGCGACGGCGCGGGTCAGTACCGACCGGCACACGACCGTGCTGGGGTCGGTCGGGGCTTATGACCGTCGGACTCGACCCGGATCAGCGACGGACGCCGCGGGCCAGCAGTCCGGCGGCGACCAGCAGACAGGCGCCGAGACCGACGAAGGCCGGCCGGTAGCCGACGCTCCCGCCGAGCGAGCCCATGTACACCGGGCCGAGCGCGCCCACGCCGAGGAACAGCCCCCGGGCGGCGCCCAGGTCGCCGCCGAGGTTGTCGTCCGGCGCGGCGTCTAGCAGCGTCGCGTCGGCCACGGGGAAGACGGCCTTGTAGCCCACCGCGTAGGCGGCGACGGCGACCCCGACCGCCACGACGGAGTTCGCGAGCACCACGGCGGCCAGCGCGACGGTGCTCAGCGCGAGCCCGCCGGCCCCGACCGCCCGGCGGGGAACTCGATCGGAGAGCGCCCCCGCCAGCGGCTTCACCGGAACGCCGACGACGAAGACGACGGCGAACAGCCCGGCGGCGACGGGCTCGGCGAACCCCTTCCCGTCGGCGAGGTAGGTGGGGAGGAAGTTCACCCACGCGCCGACGACGAAGTAGAACAGCGCGAACGCCACGAGCGCCTCCCGCTGGCGACGGGTCGTCGCGAGTCGTCGGACGGTCGCGACCAGCGCCACGTCGGTCCGGCCGATCCGGTAGGGGTCGCGGTTCCAGCCGGCGTAGGCGACCGCCACCAGCCCGATGACCGCCGCCACCGGGAGAAAGGGGGTGCGCCAGTCGACCGCGGGGACCGTCGAGACGCCGACGAGCGCCAGCAGCGCACCCCCGCCCGTGACGACCACGCCGACGACGGAGGCGAGGATCCCGCCGACGTCCGTCCCGGCGGCGTACAGCCCCAGCGCCCGACCACGGCGCTCGACGAACAGGTCGGACAGTTGCGCCCGCGAGGGCACCGCGAACAGTCCCTTGCCGACGCCGATCAGCGCCGCGGCGCCGAAAAGCGCAGCCACGGTCCGGGTCCGGGAGAGCAACAGAAACCCGCCGGCCAGCGCCACCAACCCCGGAACGACCAGCGACGGCCTGGTGAACCGGTCGGAGAGGCGCCCGCTGGGGAACTGGACGAGGGCGTAGACGGCCTGGAGCCCGCCCAGCGCCAGCCCCGCGACCACCGTCGTCGTCCCGAGGTCGGTGATGATCGCCGGCAGCAGCGGCGGCAGCGCGAACCGACCCAACTGGAGGGTCGCCCAGCCGACGCTCAGCGTCGCCAGCATCCGCCCGCCGTAGCCCGAGAACAGTCGCTCGGTGCGTGCGGTCACTGTTCGTCCTCGGCGTCGCGCCGGTTTAGGCCGACGGGTTCGATCCCGCGTCGTGAAACACTGGCTCACCACACGCCAAATCATACCACTGACGGAGGATCGACGTCGGCGGGCGGCCGCCGGTCGCCGTCGTACGAGCCGTCTATTCCCGGGCGACCCGCGACAGGAGCCGACTACCCGAGTTCCGACGCGCGGACGTACCGAGTCCAGGGGCGTGGACGCACCGTCGCCGCGCCCGCCGTCGTTCCCGACCCCGCGTCCCCCGACCGCACCGCTGGGCGGTCGCCGCGGCGTAGCGGGTTAATTATTAATAGCTATATTTTGCTATATGCGTCTATATGTGTCACGACAGAGGGCGACCGGCTCGGAGGCGTCGGGCAGCGAGGGGTGTCGAGCGCGGACGCGACCGCCGGTCGTCGCGTCGATGTCGTCGCTGAACGCGCTCGCCGCCCTCGCGACCGCGGGGCTCGTGGTCGCGGCCGGCGCCACGACGGGGCTCCCCGCCGGGGCGCCCGGGGCAGGGGAACGAACCGGAACGTCCGGGGAGTCCGGAGAAGCGGGATCGACCGGGAGGAACGGGCCCGACGAACCCGGGGCGTCGACCGACGGGGTCGCCCCGGACGCGGACGGACCGGTCGCGTGTCCCGCCGCGGGCGGCACGCCGCCAGCCGACCGCGTGC
>CAZMWG010000008.1:24932-34652 GCA_964569925.1 uncultured Halobacteriales archaeon
GTGCTCGCGATCCCGAACGTGACGGTCCGGGTCGCGCACCCGGGCGAGGCCGGCGGGCCGCTCCGCTACGTGGTCCTCGTCGAGCGGACCCGCCGGACGGACGCGGTCACCGTCCGACTCCCGACGAACGCCACCGTCGTCGAGGGGTTCGACCCGGCCGGCGACGGGACATATACCCTCGACGCGAGGACCGGTCGGCTCGCCTTCGCCGCCGGGGCCGACGGCGAGAACCACTTCGTCGCGTCCGGGTGGGCGTACGCCCCGGCCCCGGACGTGCGGGTGGGCGTCCGGAGCGGCGGGCGGGCCCGCTGTCTCTCGCCGTTCGACCGGGGGAGTCCGGCGGCCGTCGTCGCCGCCGACGGCGCCGTCCGCCACACCGCGACCGGGCTCTACGTCGGGGTCGACGCCGCCTCGTTCACCGAGGCTGCCGTCCTCGTCCACGACCGTCCGGTGTCGGTGGTCGTCCCCGGCGAGGTCGCCGTCGACGTCGACCCGGGGGCGCTGGCGGCCCGCCTCCGCTCGCTGTCGGGGCTCCCCTGTGGCTCGTCGGCCCCGGTGGCGCTGTTCGTCCTGCCCACCGAGGCCCGAGACGGCGGGTTCGCGGTCGACCCGCGGGGCGACCGCGCGGAGACGCTGTGGGTCGAGGCGGGATCGGCCCGGGACGCCGGCGCCGACGACGTCCTCAGACACGAGTACGTCCACGCCTGTCAGGACTTTCGCGCCGGGCCGGACCTGGAGTGGTTCGACGAGGCCAGCGCCGACCACTTCGCCTCGCTGGCCGCCCACCGCGCCGGCGACGCCACCCCGGCGGACCTCCGGGCGAGCGTCGCCTACGACACGCTGGCCTACGCCGACCCGGCGGCCGCCGACGAGCGGGACGACGCGCCGGTGCTCGCCGACCCCGCGACGGACGGCCACCCCATCCAGTATACCCACGGCGAGGCGGTGGTGCTCGCGCTGGACGCCGAACTCCGGACCCACGGCCGGTCCGTCGCCGCCCTCCTCGCGTGGCTGAACCGCCGGTCCGGGACGGTCGACTACGCCGCGTTCCGTTCCCGCGTGGTGGCCTGGACGAACGACGCGACCGGTCGGTGGCTCGACTCGGTCGTCCTCGAACCCACGCCCGTCGACCCGCCGCGGTACGTTCTCCCGGACGGTCGGGACGCGGCCCGGGCACGACCGGACGACCCGGCGGTGGTCACGGTCCTCCGGCCGTCGGCGCGCCGCGGATCGCGGTCGGCGGTGGTCCCGCGCCCCCGGGCGACCGCTCAGTCGCCGTCGGCGGCCGTCCCGTCGTCGCCGGCGTCGTCCGCGAGGTCGACCCCGTTCCGGTCGGCGACGGTCGACAGCACCTCGCCGGCACGTCGCTCCCCGACGTCCTCGACGAGACAGTCGACGAACGAGGCCAGCAGCTCCGGGCGCACCCTGAGGTCGACGTACTCCACCCGCCCCTCGGCGATCACGACGTCGACGTCCCACTCCCCCTCGTCGGGGTCGGTCATCCGTACGTCCACCCAGTCGTCGCGCGTCTCGTCCGGTCGGCCGAAGGCGTCGTCGGTCATAGCTGTAGTCGAGCGGACGCGTCGTGACGACATAGCTACCGGGGTGGCGAACGGGAGCACGCCGCCCGCGGCCGATACCGGCCGTCTCGCCCGGTCGGTCGGCTCACAGCAGCCGCCGGATCCCGACGACGACGAACACCGCCCCGACCCCGACGAGCACCAGCGACGCGTTCGACCGCCGCTCGCGCAGGAACGCCTCGCCCGGCGACGCCGGGTCGACGTACGCCGTGACGGTCCCGCCGGGTTCGATCCCGTCCAGGGCTGACTCCGCTTCCCCCTGCGTGTCGTAGGTCGGATCGAACGACGACGGGAACAGGTTCCCGCTCGTGTACGACTCGCCGCGGAACTCGTACTCGAAGCGGACCACCGTCCGGTAGTCCGTTCCGGCGGACCCGCTCGGGCTCGCCTCCACGTCCGTCTCGAGGACCGTCGCCTCCACCTCGACGGCGTCCTCGAGCGCGTCGCCGACCCGCACGTGGTCGTACACCCCGAACCCGCCGATCGCGAGACCGGCGACGACGACCGCCACCGCCGCGAGCGGCGAGTCGTCGTCGAGCCCCGACACGGAGACGTCGACCACGCTACGCGCCCCCGACCGCGCGGGTCGAAGCCCCGCGGTCGTCGATCCCGTGGCTCGCGCTCGTCGCTCCGTCCGAACGGCGTCCCCGCATGTCCGGTCCCCTGGCGCTCGCGCCGGGAATAACCAACCGCGGTGTCGCGCGCTCTGAAGCTCGTCCCGCTCGTTCTCTATAGCGGTCGACGGTTTACGGTCCGCCGACGGGGGCCTCACCGGACCGCCGAGGACCTGTCTCCCTCGCCGCCGACGGTCGTCGTCGCCCCGATCGACCGCCCCGCCGGGACCGGCGTCCGTCGACGGGAACCGAACCTCCGCCACCAGACTTAGATCCGACCGGCCCCCTCCTGGGGTATGGTCACGGTCCCGAACGAGGAGTACGTCCTCCCGGAGGACATCCGGCCCGGGGCGGACCTCTTCGACGCCGACCTCTCGGGGGCCACGCTCCGTGCCGTCGACCTCGCGGGCGCGAACCTCCGGGCGAACCTGGCCGGCGCCGACCTCCGGGAGGCCCACCTCGCGGGCGCCAACCTCCGGGGTGCCGACCTCTCCGACGCGGACTGCCGGCGGGCGACGCTACGGGGCGCCGACCTGGCCGGCGCCCGTCTCCACCGTGCCGACCTCCGGCGGGCGACCCTCGTCGAGGCGACGCTGTCCGGCGCCGCCCTCCGGGAGACGACGCTGTCGGGCGCCCGACTGCTAGGTGCCGACCTCTCGGAGGCCCGCCTCGCGTCGGCGGACCTGCGCGGCGTCGACTGCTCCGCGGCGGACCTCGCGGACGCGAGCGCGCCGGACGCCGACCTGTCGGTCGCCCGCCTCACCGAGGCGGACCTCTCCGGCGCCGACCTCTCGGGGACGACCCTCTCCGGTGCCCGCCTCCCGCGGGCCGACCTCGCCGGCGTGGACCTGTCGGGCGCGGACCTGCGCCGGTCGGACCTCCGCGGGGTCCGTCTCGCGGACGCGACGCTCGCCGACGCCGACCTGCGCGGGGCGGACCTCGTCCGGGCGGACGTCCGGGGGGCGACGATCGACGGGGAGGCCGCGACGCTCCGACGACTGGAGACCGCGGGGGCGCTGACGGCACGAACCGACCGGGGGTGACCGCCGGCCCGTTTCTCGCGGTGCAATCCTGACACCCGACTGATGTACCGGCGGTCGCACATAGGACACGTGAGCTCCACACAGTCCTCGACGACCGCGAACGATCGCTCGCTCGTGAGTCGCATCGCCGGCGTCGGACTCCGCCGCGAGACCTACGCCAACCTCCTGTACCTGCTCGCCCGGTTCCCGCTGGGCGTCGCGTACTTCGCCGTGCTGACCGCCGGCGTCAGCCTCGGAGTCGGACTGCTCCCGGTGCTGGTCGGCGTGCCGATACTGGCCGGCGTGCTCGCGCTCGGGGGGTACCTCGGCGTGATCGAAGCCGAACTCCTCTCCCGGGTCCTGGACCGAGACGTCGCCTACGAGGTCGTCGACCCGAACGAACCGTCGACGACGGCGTACCTGAAGACGGTCGCGACCACACCCCGCAACTACCTGCTCGTCGCGTTCGGGTTCGGGTCCTTCCTCGTCGGGGTCCACCTGTTCGTCGCCATCGTCGCCGGCTTCTCCCTCGGGCTGGTCCTGGTCGCCGCGCCGCTGCTCTACTCCCTCCCCGGCGTCGAGTACGGCCCCGTCAACGTCGCCGAACCGGTCACGCTCGGGCCGCTGTCGATCGAGTCCGGCGTCTACCGGGGGGTCGACACGCTCCCGGAGGCACTGGCGGCCTCCCTGCTGGGGGTCGTGATCTGTCTCGTCGGCCTGCACGCCGTCAACCTGACCGCCTCGGTGCTGGCCGGCGTGACCGAGCGGCTCCTCTCGACCCCGTCGGAGTGAGCGCGGCCGGACGGACCACGCGCCCGGTCGCGTCTCTCCGAATCACGCCTTTCATACGTCTCAGGACCCTACCGATGTTCGCGGGGCCGGTAGCTCAGCCTGGCTTAGAGCATCGGGCTCTTAACCCGACGACGCGGGTTCAAATCCCGACCGGCCCGTGCCCGGTTCTCGCTCGTCGTGATCTCCGTTTTCGTGATCGGACCGTCCGTCAGTGGCTTCTTCAGGGTCGAACCGCTAGGATACGACGGCAGGGTCCGGCGCACCGAGCGCCACGTCCTACCACGACCACCCTTTCCGACGAGAGTGCCCGACGAGCGCCGCATCGAGGAACTCGAGACCGCCCTGCGGGGCGAGACCGACGCCGAGCGCGAGTAGCGGCCGCCGGTCCCGACCTACAGTTCGCCGACTATCCCCTCGCCGAACGTCGTGATCGCCCGCTCGGGGTCGTCGCCGTCCAGAGCGACGAGGACGTGGTCGACGCCGTGGTCCCGGAGCCGGCCGAAGTACGACCGGAACCAGTCGAGGCCGGCGTGAAACCCCTGGTGGCGGTGTTCGGGCTCCGCCCCGGGGTCGTCGGCGAACGCGACCCGCACCACGACGGCGAAGGGGGCGTCCCCGGCCAGGTCGCGCCACTCGGCGAGGTAGCTCTCCAGCGTCCCCTCGGGGAGGTGGTAGAACAGCCAGCCGTCGCCGTTGTCGGCGATCCACTCCGTGGACTGTCGGGCGTGGCCGGTCGGCAAGAGGGGGAGCGTCTCGGTCGTCGGCTTCGGGAGCACGTCCAACTCGCCGTCCAGCGCGCCCCACGACCCCTCGACGACGGGGTACTCCTCGCGCCACAGCGTCCGTATCGCCGCGATCCGCTCGCGGACCGACGCGCCGCGCTCGTCCTCGTCGACGTCGAACGCGGAGTACTCAGGGTCCCGGTCGCCCGACCCGACCCCGAGCACGAGTCGACCGTCGGAGAGCCGGTCGACCGTCGCCGCGGCCTTCGCGACGTGGACCGGGTGGCGCAGCGGCAACACGACGCTCGCCGTGCCCAGCGCCATCGCCTCCGTGTGGGCGGCCAGGTCCGACAGCAGCGGCCAGGGGTCGAAGGCCCCGCCGGCGTCGCCGAACTTCGGCCAGTAGGTCGGCACGTCCCGCACCCACACTCCGTCGAAGCCGACCGCCTCGGCGTGGGCCACCAGCCGCCGTTCCGCCTCGAGGTCCGGCGTCGACTCGCGGACGCCCGTCAGCGGGAACCCGACGCCGAACGAGAGGCCCGCGCCGTCGAACAGTCGCCGGTAGCCGGCGTTCGCGTGTCCGCGCTCGCTCATGGGCCGTCTTCCCGCCGGAGACACATCTGCTCACGGATCGGCCGTCCGGGGGCGAGCCGCCGTCCCCGACCGGAGCCTCCCCGGAAGTCACGACGGTCCACCCCCCGCGTCGGATCGAGCCGTCCCACCCCGGGCCCGAGCGGCGAGGGGAGGACGGCCGAACCTGTCAGAGGAGTTTACGAAACGTGTTTCTGGAACGACTTATCACGCTCAGGGGTAAAACGACGGCCATGCGGAGCGTTCAAGTGACGTTTCGGACGGCCCTGGACCGGGAGCGACAGTTTCTGCGGCAGTACATGACGGGGGCGTGGGATCGCTTCGACGCACACGAGGCCGTCGACTCGACGTACTTCTGGCGGTTCGGCGACGCCGCCCGCCACGAGCCACCGGTCGAACTCGCCGAGGGGGTCACCGTCGACGACGGCGGCGTGATCCTCGTGGTGACCGGCGAGGACGACCCGAGGCCGGCGATCGAGGCCGAGCGCGACCGCTGGGACGAACTGCGGACGGCGGGCCTGCTCGACTCCGCCACGGTGACCCCTTGGACGGACGGCCCGTACGACAGCGCCCGCGAGAAGATGGTGGAGCGGTTCGGCGCGGTCGGCGGCGACCGGGCCTACCGGTTGCGCCCGATCGTCTCCCGGGCCACGGTCCGTCTGCTCGAGGAGTTCGAGACGGACCTGCCCGCCGTCGACGAGACGACCGAGGAGAACCCGGCGGGGATCGGCGACTGGGTCCTCGTCCACTACCTGATGAAACAGAGCGGCCACGACTGGTACGACGAGATCGACGCCTGTCGCAGGGCGATCACGAACCGACTGCGCTCGCTGGAAGCGTTCTACGACGAGGCGACCGCCCGCGAGGCGCTCGAGGACGCGATCGCCGACCTGGAGACGTTGCGCTCCGAGTTCGCCGCCGGCGAACCCGAGCGGGTGTCGGGGCCGCCCTCCGGAGCGGCCCAGGCCGCCGCCACGGACGAGGACGTCGACCGGTGAGCGGCGTCCGTGTCTCCGACGACGCCGACCGGCCCGTCGGTCGCCGTGTCCGGACGACCCGGACGACGGCGCGGCCGAGCGGCGGCACGGTCCGTGACCGAGCGACCGAACACGGCACGGGGGCCGGGTCCCCGGCCCCGACGGCCGGACGTGTGTGGCGGTGAGACACACCATCGGGCGGTTTTTGCCCCGGCCGCTTCACGCCGGGACGTGACCCTCCCGCAGTTCCCCGAGAAGTACGACCACGACTCGCTGACGAGCCCCGACGAGGACCTCGCGTACTACCGCGAACTGAACGGCGACTACGAGGAGCCGCCCGAGGCCGTGGTGTTGACCTACTCGGGGTCGATCTACGAGCGGGCCGTCGAGCGACTCGGGGCCGAGGACGGCGCGGTCGACGCGCCGGGGATGGCCGACCTCCACCGCCTGGCCGGGACCGACGGGCGGGTCGGCGTCGCGGGGAACTTCGGGATCGGCGCCCCGGGGACGGCGATCGTGGTCGAGGTCCTCGCGGCCGCCGGCGTCGAGGCGTTCTGTATCGTCGGCTACGCCGGCGCGCTGACCCGCGATCTGGCCCCCCGCGAGGCCGTCGTCGCCGACCGGGCGCTGCGGGACGAGGGGACCTCCCACCACTACCTGCCCGAGGACCACGACGCGACGGCGACGCCGGCGCTGGTCGACGCCCTCCGGGAAGCGGTGGCCGAGGACCGACCGGTGCGGGTCGGGCCGACCTGGACCGTCGACGCCGCCTTCCGGGAGACGGCGATGGAGGCTCGCCGCCTGGCCGACCGGGGCTACCTGACGGTGGAGATGGAGGCCGCGACGCTGTTCTCGCTCGCGGAGGCCCGGGACCTCGACGCGGGCGCCGTCTTCGCCGTCAGCGACTACGTCACCCCCGAGGGGTGGGACCGACGCTTCCACGAGGCCGCCGACCGCCTGTTCGATCTGGTCTCGACCGGCCGGGACGCCCTGCTCGCCCGCTCGGACGGCGCGGAGGACGGGCCGGACCCGACGCTCTGAGGCCGGACGGGGTTGTCGGTCGATCACTCACGACGTCCCGCGACGGAGCTACCGCTCGCGGAGCGGCGGACGTGTCACGAGCAGAGTGTCGCCGAGCGCGTGCTCCGGTGACCGTCCCGGTGTGGTCTCGGCCGGGGATCGTCGTGTTCCTGGCGGGGATCGTCCGACGGGAGTGACGACCGCCGTCGTCGGTCGGGGGTAGGCGAACCGATCGTATAACGCTGTTGTGACGTCGAACCGAGGGTTTCGGGATCCCACAGAGTTCGCCCGAGATATTCGTACTTTCCAAAACCATCGGCGTGCGTTCCCGTGTGTCCGGCCACAAAATCTGCGGTATCTCGAACACCCTCGGACGGTCACTCGGCCGGAGATCCCGCGTCCTCGCTTCCGTTCTCGCCCGTGTCCGCGCCCGCGCCCGGATCGACCTCGTCGGTGCCGCGCGCGTCCATGTCCTCGGTCCCCTGCAGGAAGAAGTGGTTGAACGGTTGGACGTGGCGTCGCCGCATCATCTCCGAGGACTCGATCTCCACGCCCAGGTCGTGGATCGTGTCGGTGATCGTGGTGATGTCGGTCGTGCTCGTCCCGACCACGTCGACGTGGAGTTCCGGCGGCCGGTCAGCATCTCCCGGACGTCGATCACGCCCTGGATCCGCCGGATCCGCTCCGAGTACTCCTCCAGTTCCGTCGGGGGCGCGGAGACGATGAAGGTGATCTGGAGCGGCAGGTTGGCCCGCTCGTAGTCGATCTCCGGGTGATAGCCCCTGATGATGCCGTCGTCCTCGAGTCGGTCGATCCGGTTGCGGATCGTGCTGGCGGAGACGCCGACCGTGTCGGCCATCGACTCCGCCGTCGTGTCGCGGGCGTCCCGCCGGAGCAGGTACAGGATGCTCCGGTCCACGTCGTCCAGTTCTCGTCCGGTCTCGGGTCCCATGTCCGGGGGGCGGAGTGTGATGGTGCTAACAGGTTTCCTCCGGGTCGATCTCGTGTGGAGACGACCGTTCGGCGTCCGAGAACTCCAGTGACCGGCGGACGTGTTCGGGCGAGCGTCGCCTCCCCGGACGGAGCCGAGTCGTGTGGGCTTCGGGTCGTTCGGCCGAACACCTCTCTCGTCAAACAGGGACGGAACGCGACGGGAGAGATCAGTCCCTCCGCCGGACGACGTACAGGTGAATCAGCGATCCGAGGACGCCCAGAAACCCGAGGACGACGCCACGGCGCCGCGGATCGGAGAGCCCTCGCCTCTCGGAATCGGAGCGCACGTAGTACCCGACCGTCGGCCAGAACACGAGCAGGTACAGACCGACGCGGACCAGCAGACCGTCGTACGCCGTCAGCGGGTCCATCTCGCCCTCACCTCGTCGACACGGTAAACGGTGTCGAGACCGTCCGTCGGGGACTGTAAAATACCTGCCGGCGGACTCTTCCATCGTTCGGTCGTCGTCGGCGGTGCAGACACCGATATCAACGTGTGGGTACACTGTACACACAGGTGCCGGGTATGGGAAGCACACGAGTCAACTTCCGGCTCCCCGAGGAGCTGGTCGAGAAGACGGACGTGGCAGCGGCGGTCACCAGAAAGAACCGGACCGAGATCGTCGTAGAGGCACTCCAGCAGTATCCGAACGAGGTCGAAGGCGACGAGAGGTTCAGAGAAGCCGTCGTGGAACTCTACCTCGACGACCAGATCGGGTTCGACGTCCTCACGGAGTTCGCCGGAAGGCAGGACGCCGAGTCCGTACGCGCCTTCAAAGCCCTTCTAGATCGAGGCGAGGACCTGGCCGACGACCTCGCGGAACTGTAGCGGTCCGAGAGAATGATCGTGGCGGACACGAGCGCCCTCGTCTCTATCGCCTCGGTCGACCTCCTCGACACGTTCCTGTCGGAGTTCGACGTACACACCACGGAAACGGTAGTCGAGGAACCGGAGGAAACCGGTGCGTACGACGACCGACACGGAGACGCGGCCGACACCGCACTCGACAGCCTGGAACGGGTAGAGACTCACGAGTCGAGGGAGAACTCACCTCCTCGCGCGTCGATCGGGGAGAAGGTAGCTGCACACTCCTCACCGAGGAACGAGAGGCGGAGTTCCTGATCACGGACGATCTCCGAGCACTACCCGAACTCCAGAACGTGGCGAACGCGAAGGTCGCTGTCTCGCCCATCGTTCCGAGAGCGCTGGTCGAGAGGGGGGTACTCGAAGGAGACGAGGCGGTGGAGAGACTGGACGACCTCGCTGAGCGGCGGGACTGGCTCGGCGCACCCATCCACAGAAGGGTTCGAAGACTCTTCGAGAACTAAACACTCGTTCCGGGTTCCGATCGACGAACCACAGCCACGGGAACCACCCCTGACAACGAGAGACAACGGAAAGAGCCTAG
>CAZMWG010000009.1:0-10481 GCA_964569925.1 uncultured Halobacteriales archaeon
GCTTCGCGGTGAGGCCGATCTTCGAGTCCCGCGGGTTGCGCTCGTCGATGCTCTTGGTGACGATCCGCGCGCGCACGGCGTCGCCGACGGTGAGGTTCTGGTTCGACTCCCGGGAGGCGAGCTGCTGGTTCTCCTCGTCGTAGGCGAGATACTCGTCGGAGATCTGCGAGACGTGCAGGAGTCCGTCCACGGGGCCGATACCCACGAAGGCACCGAAGTTGACGACCTCGACGACCTCCCCGTCGACGACCTCCTGCATCTGCGGGTCGAAGGTGAGGGCGTCGAACTCCGCCTCGTAGTAGACCCCCGGCCGGTTGGGCACGACCGCCCCCTCGCCGACGTCGCGGACCTCGATCACGGAGACGACCGATCCGACGTCCTCGTCCATCCGGCCCTCCAGCTTGTCCTGGAGCAGCCGCTTGACGCGCTCCGGCGTCACGTCCGCCAGGTGTTCGGGGGGCACCTCGACGGTGTCGCGTAGTCTGACCCGTTTGTACATACTATGGTCGAGTGACAGCGAGTTTGTTCCCGCTCCTTAAACCAATTACCGATACGTCCCGCTCCAGCAGCCGGTCGCGCAGCGGCTCGTCGCTGGTGACCGCGCCGGTCGCCCCGGGACGGCTCGCGAGTTCGACCACCGCGTCGTCGGCGTAGTCGGCGTCGGTCGAGAGCACCCGACAGCGCTCGGCCAGGTCGCGGCCGACGCTCGCGGCGGTCGCCGCCTCGCCGGCGCCGTCGGCGAGCTTCTCGAGTTCGGCGATCACGGCCGCCGGGACGACGCGGTCGTCGTCCTCGGAGACCCGATCGAGTTCCTCGAACAGCCGGAGGTCACACTCGACCGGCGCCATGAGGGCGTTGGTGTCGAGCACGAGCATCACCGGAGGGTGCCGACGCCGATCAGGCGCCAGCGGGCGCCGATCCGTCGGTTGATGGCGATCTTGGCGCCCGACTCCGCACAGACCGGTCGCTTGAGCGCCACCTCGGCCTCGCCGCCGCGGGCGCTGGTGACCGAGCCGACCGTCGTGGCCGTGCCGATGGTGAGCATCAGCGGTTCGCCGGTGGAGATCTCGTCGACCTCGCCGCTCTCCTCGCCGACGATCCGGTCGAGCAGTTCGACGTCCATGGTGAACTGCTGGCGGGTCGGCGGCAGGCTTCCCGGCGGGCCGGCGACCTGGCCGGCCAGCGCGTCGCCCTTCGTGACGCTGGGGTCCAGCCCGGTGCCCACGCCCAGCAGGCCGCCCGGGGTGGCGTCGTCGACGAACTCGCCGCCGGCCTGCAGCGACCGGACGGTCGTCTCGACGGGCCGCCACTCCGACTGCCCGCCCTCCTCGGTCTCGCGACCGGGTCGAAGCTGGATGTCGTCGTCGACCGACAGCTCCCCGCGGACCAGCGACCCCCCCAGGACGCCGCCCTGCAGTTCGTCCCACGTGGTCCCGGGCCGGTTGATGTCGAACGACCGGGCGACCAGCATCCGCGGGTCGGCGCTCGGGTCCCGCTCGGGCGTGGGGATCTCCGTCTCGACGGCGTCGATCAGCAGGTCGATGTTGACCCCCTGCTGGGCGCTGACCGGGACGATGGGGGCGTCCTCGGCGACGGTGCCCGAGACGAACTCCTGGATCTGGCGGTAGTTGTCCCGCGCGGTCTCGGTGTCGACGAGGTCGACCTTGTTCTGTGCGATGACGACGTTGTCGATCCCGATGATGTCCAGCGCCATCAGGTGTTCCTCGGTCTGTGCCTGCGGGACCGGCTCGGTGGCCGAGATCACCAGCACCGCGCCGTCCATGATCGCGGCGCCGGACAGCATCGTCGCCATCAGCGTCTCGTGGCCCGGCGCGTCCACGAACGACACCGTCCGCAGGACGTCCGTGTCGACGTCGTGCTCCTCGCAGTGCTCGTCGACGGTGTAGGCCTCGGGGGGGTCGACGGCCGGACACTGCCGGAAGGTCGCGTCGGCGTAGCCCAGCCTGATGGAGATGCCGCGTTTCATCTCCTCGGAGTGCTGATCGGTCCACTCGCCGGAGAGCGCCTGGACCAGCGTCGTCTTCCCGTGGTCCACGTGCCCGACGAGTCCGATGTTCACCTCCGGTTGTTCGTTCGATGTCATGTCGGGAGTAATCGTGCCCGAAGGTTCGCCCCGTACGCCTGATAAACCTACTGTTCCCGTTCGATCGCCCCGCTCGGCTCCGCTCCGCCCGTCGTGGCCGTCCGCTCCCGGCCCCGCGGACGACCCGTGCCCGTGTCGCGGTCCGCGCCGTCGTGATCCGTTCCGGCCCGTCTCCCCGGCACGAGCGTCGCCGCGAGGACCGATCGCCGCCGAGGCTACCCGTCGCCGTCCCGCAGGACCAGCGTCGCGAGCCGGTCGTACCCCCTGCCGTCGACCCGCTTGTGGACGTAGTCGACGCCGGCCTCGCGGGCCCGCCGGACGACGGCGTCGTCGTCGGCTCCCGTGTGCAGCACCCGCGTCGCGTCGGGGGCCCGCTCGGCCACCCGTTCCAGCAGCGCCAGTCCGTCCATCCCCGGCATGTGGTAATCGCTTATTACACAGTCGTACCGCCGCTCGGTCAGTTCGTCGAGCGCCGCGGTCGGCGACGTCGCCGCCGTCGTCGCGAGCCCCCGCTCGGTCCGTTCGAGGTATGTCGCGACCAGATCCGCGATCTCCGGCTCGTCGTCCACGACGAGCACCCCGATCCGCGCCGCCCCGGCGCCCCGTGATCCCACCCGTGACATCGCTCCGGTGTTGAGCCGACGTTCACAAAAGACCGCACGAGTGGCTTCGTGCTCTGAAAGAGCCCCCGTTCCCCCTCGGTAGGGCCGCGACACTCCGGCCCGCGGACCGATCCGGGGACCGTCGAGACCGACCGAGGGCGCCGCCTTTGGTCCGAACGCCGACGGCGGAGGGCTTCGAGTCCGCGCCCGAGCGCCCACCTGTCCGGACGCCGACGTCGACGAGGCGCCGGCGGACTTTTGCCCGTCGCCGCCCTGCCGACGGTCGTGCGGGAGTTCGCCTTCGAGCTGTCCCTGTGTGCCCGCCTGGAGGCCGAGGACGCCCTGCTGGCCCGCCAGCTCGGCGCCGCGGCCTCGGGCCGCCGGATCGTCGACGTGGTCCGGATCGAGCCCGGCCCCGAGTTCGACGAGCGCCGCGCGATCACCGCGGGGACGATCCCGCCGGCCGCGATCGAGAGCGACGTCGGCCCCGGCCGGGCACGCCGTCCCCGGGACGCCTTCGACTGCCACCCCGAACACGCCCGCGAGGCCGTCGACGAGGCGATCGAGCGGGGGTTCTTCGAGGCCGAGCGCCGCGGCGGCCGGCGGTACGTCCGCCAGGCGGTCCGCTACCCGGACTGGTTCGGCCGGATCGTCGCCGTCGAGAACAAGCCCGACCTCGGCCGGCCGGGCGACCTGGAGCGCCAGCTCCGGTTCGACGTCTCGCTGGCGCTCGCCGACGCGGCCGTGCTCGCGACGGCCTCTCACGTCACCGGCGCCCACCTCAACCGGCTCCCCGACGCCGTCGGCGTCTGGCGGTTCGATCCCGAAACCGGCGAGCGGACGGTGATCCGCGAGCCCGCTCGGCTCCCGGTCGACGAGCCCGGCGTCGAGCCCGTGGAGTACGCCCCCGGCCGGACGGACGTCCGGATCGTCGAGCCCGACGAGAAGGAGCGGCTCCGCCGGCGGATCGCCGAGCGCGCCTACGGCAAGGGGTGGCGCAGCTACGACCTGCCGGCCTGTAGCCGCTGTTCGCCCGACGCCGACGGGCTGCCCCACTGCGAGTGGAAGGGACGGCCGGTGCGGGCCGGCGAGGAGTGTGGACCCGCCTGTGGGGGCCACGAGCCGGCCGATCCGCCCGCGGTGGACCGCGCGGAGTTGCGCAGGGCGCGGACGCCCTGGGAGTCCGACCCCGAGGGGCGGGCGCGCCGCCAGTCGGGACTGGACCGGTTCGGGTGACCGAGCCCGACGTGACGGGACCCTCGCGAGCCCGTCGGCCCGCCGCTCACTCCAGCCGGCCGGCGTCCGCCAGGTAGTAGCGGCCGCCGGCGTACACCGCGGTGAACACGACGACGAAGCCGGCGGTCTCGGCGACGGCGACCGGGTCGCCCGAGACCACCTGGATCCCGGCGTAGCTCACCGTGGCGACGGCGGCCACGACGACCGCCGAGAGCAGCGGGTACGTCGCCGCGAACGACGGCTCCCCGTCGGCGTCCGCGTCGGCGCCCGTGTCCGCGCCGACCTCGCCGGCCGCGGTCGGGTCGTCTCGCTGGTCGCTCACGTTTCCCGGACGGCCGCGCGTCGACTAAGCCCTGTCGGCGCTCCCCGCGGCCGTGTTCGAACTGAGCAACCGCGTGCTGGGAGACGGACAGCGAAAGCCCTCGTGGGGTTGCGGTCCCGCGGCTCGCTGCGCGCTTCGCGTGCTCGCGTCGCCGGGCTTGTGCAACCCCACTCGCCATTTCAGTCCACCAGGGTTCGGACGGTTCGACGGCCGACTCCCGGCGGATGAACGGGCAAGTCTCCCCGGGGTTCTGCGGCGGCAGTATCCGAACGGGGGAAGCATCCGTCACGGAACCCCTGAGTGCCGAGGGCTCTCCCTGCAGAGTGACCGGTCCGCTCGATCTCTTCCCCGAAGACCGTCTTCCCGGCCGATCAGAACGTCGCCCGCCAGCCGTCCGGGTCGGCACGGAACGCCGAGAGGACCGCGTCGGCGACCCGGAAGGCGTTCTCCGCGGCCGGCTCCAGCCCGGCGGCCCAGTCGTGGCTCTCGGCGTCGGGGTCGTCGGCCGGCGGCCGGTCGAAGTTCGACACGGACCGAACCGTCAGGTACCGGGACAGCGCGCCGTGGCGGGCCAGCGCGTGGGCCGTGCCGGCGTCCTCGACGTTCGTCGCCAGGTGCGGGCCGGCGCCGTACTCCCGGCAGAGCCACTCGGCCTCGGCGGCGCGGTCCCGGCCGTGCCAGAACTCCCCGCCGGCGATCACGGTGCCACGCTCGACGGTCGGCGCCGCGGGCGGGTCGTCGTCGGCGTGGGTCTCGCGGGGTCCCGGATCGAGTTCCGGCGTCGGATCGACCAGGTCGACCCCCTCGACGGCGGCCAGGGCCCGCTCGACGAGCGCCCCGTTCAGCCGGTGGACGTAGTCCCGCGGGCGGTGTTCCAGCAGCGACACGGACGAGCCGTCGCCGTCGTCCGTCCGGTGTTTGCGGTCCCAGTCGACGACCGCGTCGCCGACCGTCGTCGTCCCGACGGTGGTCCGGGCCGGCGGGCCGCCGGCGATGCCCGCCGTCAGGAGCAGCGCTCCGGAGACGTCGACCGGGCCGGCCAGCAGCGTCGCGGCGGCGATCGCGGCGGCCGTGTCGCCCATCCCGGTCGCCAGCACCCCGACCGTGCCGTCGTGGTACAGCGGGGTGTGGTAGTCGTCGCTCCCGGGCGCGATCGGGACCTCGCGGTCGAGGTCGTACCGGTCGAGCCACCGGACGGTCTCGTCGGCGGGCCACTCCTCGCTCCGGAAGGCCGGGAGGACGACGGCGTCGAGCGCTACCATACCGACCTCGGGTCCCCCGGTGGCATAAGCCTCCGCCGGTCAGAGCCAGTCGACGAAGCTCCCCTCCAGCAGCGTCTCGGCCTGTCGCTCGACGTAGGCGGCCTGGGTCCCCCAGATCGCCTCGGCCAGCGGGACGCCCTCGCGGACGGACTCGCGGACCCGCTCGTGCTTCCAGCGGGCGGGGGTGAGCCGGCGGTCCACCCGCTCGCGCAGCGGCCGGATGTACCGCCGGGCCTCCTCCGTCGAGAGCCCGCGCAGTTCCAGCCCGTCGCGGGCGTGCTCGAACAGTTCGCCGTATATCTCGTCGACGGCGGTCGTGGTCTCGCCGTCGGCGGTGTACCACTCGATGTCGGCCCGGAGTCCGTCGCGGGCGGCGGCGTAGAAGTTCCGCTCGGCCCGCTCCCAGGGCAGGGAGCGCACGGGGTGTTCCCGGCGCGGGAGACTCTCCATCAGCCCGCCGAAGACGGCCTGGAAGCTCACCGCGTCGGCGACGGTCGGCTGGCCGGGCAGCGGCCGGAACTCGATGCGGGCGTTGGCGGCCGACCGCGTCGCGCCGTCGAACACCGGCCGCACCCACCGCCAGTAGGAGCCGTGCTTGTGCCGGAGGTGGGCGAACCGGTCGTCGAACCGCCCGCCGGTCTCGACCTCGGTCGGGACGATGGTGTGGTCGCTCGCCACGTCGTCGATGGCCCCGTCGATGGTCTCGAACTCCGACGGGAAACACACCTTCCGGCCGGCGTCGCCGGCGGGGTTGAGCACCGACTCGAACACCCCGATCCGGTTCTCCATGCGGGCGTCCTCCACGATCGCGAGGTCGGGGGCGTCGTCGTAGAGGTCCGGCGGGAAGAACGGGGAGTTGACCCCCAGGGCCAACAGCGGGCCGGCGACCCGCAACGCGTAAGCGAAGTGCTCGGGGAGGTCCGGCGCGTGGGGCACCTGGTAGTGGGGCTGGATCGACGTGATCAGGCTCTCGGGCAACACGGTGTCGGCCGACAGCGAGACGTGAGGGGTCTCGAGCCGGCAGGCCGCGGGGTAGTCGGTGTTGCCCATCGCGTGGTAGCGCACGCTGTCGGACATGTTGACCGCGATGGTGACGCCGCCCTCCAGGACGGTGTCCCGGAGGTAGCCCCGGGCGGTCTCGCCGTTGGGTGGCACCGTCCACATGCCGTCCGACACCAGACGGATGTTCTCGGCGGCCGTGCGATCGATCGCCGGCGCGAGGTTGGCCCGCAACTCGGCGAGTTGGGCCGCCAACCCGTAGGAGTTCAGCGGCTGTGGGCTGGTCTGCATCTCCGCGTTGTGTAGCCCCAGTTCCTTCTCGAAGCCGATCAGCTCCAGCAGGCTCCGCGGCACCCGACGCAACGCCCCGGTCCGGCTGTCGACGGCGTACAGTTCGAGTTCCAGCCCGACGATCGCCTCCGTGTTGTCGAAGGTGCCCGCCCGGACCTCCCGTTTGAGCTCCTCGGCCTCCTCGCGGGCGCGCTCCTCGAACCGCTCGGCGTCGACGGCGGTCGCCTCGGCTACCGCCGACGCGATCTCCAGCCCCGACATGCTCCCCGGTTGGGAGCCGGCCGTGTTAAATCCCGTACAGCCCCCGGACGTCTCAGTCGAGGTCCGGCAGCGGGAGCACGACCGCGGGCCGGTCGAGGTCCGCCAGCAGGGCGCGGGCGGTCGAGCCGACGCCGGCGTGGGTGTCGGCGACGCCCCGCCGGGGGCCTAACAGTAGTTCGTCCGGATCGTGGTCGTCGATCGCGGCCCGGATCTCCGTCTCGGGGTCGCCCTCGCGGGTCTCGACGGTCGGCGCGGCGGCGGCGAGCCGCGAGCGGGCGACGTTCGCCGCGTCGCCGACGTCGCGCCCGGGCGCGTCCGGTTCCCGGACCGCGACGACGGTGACGGTGTCCGCGGGGTCGAGGCGGTCGCCCAGGCAGTCGGCGGCCGCCGCGGTCGTGTGGACCGACGCCGTCGCGAGGAGGTAGCTGGTCACGGCCACACGAGGGGGCTCGCGGGACTTGAGCGGTCGGTTTCCGCCCCGGAGACCGGCGGCCGGACACCCCGTGGCACCGACCGATTTATCCGCGCCGGTCCCCCTTCCCGGGGTGTGCGCGTCGAGAACAGCTACATCGCGGTCGACGGCGTCGGCGAGGTGACCGAGCGCCGGCTGTGGGAGGCCGGCGCCACCGACTGGGACCGCTTCTCGCGGGACCTAAACCCGGTGGGGCCGACGACCGCCGACCGCATCGAGACGTTCATCGACGAGGCCCGCGACCGGCTGGCCGACGACGACGTCCCCTACTTCGACCGGGAGTTCCCCTCGGGCGAGCGCTGGCGGCTGTACGAGAGCTTCGCCGACCGGGCGTGTTTCTTCGACATCGAGACCACCGGCCTCGACCAGCAGCGCGACCGGGTCACCACGGTCAGCCTCCACGAGGCCGGCGAGACCACCACGCTGGTCCGGGGCGACGACCTCACGGCCGACCGGCTGCGGGCCGAACTGGGCGAGGCCGACCTGTTAGTGACCTTCAACGGCAAGCGCTTCGACGTCCCCTTCCTGGAGGAGTCGTTCGACGTGAGCCTCGACCGGCCCCACCTCGACCTGATGTACACCTGCCGGAAGCTCGACCTGACGGGCGGGCTCAAGCCCATCGAGCGGGAGGTCGGCATCGAGCGGGAGTTGCCCGAGATCTCCGGCCGCGACGCGGTCCGGCTCTGGCGGGAACACGAGTCCGGCCGGGACGGCTCCCTGGAGACGCTGATCGAGTACAACCGCGAGGACGCCCGCAACTTGGAGACGCTGGCCGACCGCGTCACGACCGCGCTCGACGACCGCGTGTTCGTGGAGTGAAAGTCACGCCGGTCGGACGCCGTCAGGCCGTCGTCGCCGGCCGATCGTCGTCGGGGGACAGCAGTCGGACGCGACCGGCGAGCAACCCGACCAGCAGGCCCGTGAAGTGTGCGAGCAGCGCCACCCGCGGGCCGGCGGTCGCGAGCGTCAGGACGACCGCGAGCAGCGCGAACGCGACCAACTGGGCCCGCGGGGAGAGGTCGACGCCGGCGACCACCCGGTCGGTGAGCGGGTTGCCGGTCAGCAGGTAGCCCAGCAGGCCGAAGACGGCGCCGCTGGCTCCCAGCACGCCCACGCCGCCCGGCGGCGCCGGGAAGAGCGCGCCCACCAGCGGGAGCGCCGAGAGCCACGAGAGCACGCCGGCGACGGTCCCCGAGACGGTCACCTCCGCGATCCCGGCGACCACCCCGGTGAGCACGAAGAAGGCCAGAAAGCGGTCCCGGGTGGTGGTCCGTTCGAGCGGGAGCCCGACGAACAGCAGTCCGACGCCGTTGGCCAGCAGGTGCGACGTGGAGGAGTGTGCGAAGACGCTGGTGACCACCGTCCAGGGCGCCCGGCCGACCGGGGCGCTGAGGACGAACAGCGACCGGGCGGCCCCGAAACCGAAGAGGACGACCACGAGCTCCTGCAGGAGGAACACGGCGACGAGGACGGCGAGCACCAGCAGCGTGGGGCTGGCTTCCGGACGGCGCATACCCGGCGTTAGGCCCCCCGTGACATGAAAACTCGGTCGTCGCCGGCCCGTCGGGTCGCCGCCGGGCGACACCCCACTCGACCGGTGCGGTCCTCTCCGGGTGGCGGGCTCCTGGCCGACCGGCGTGATCCTCTCTGGAGGGTGGTGGTCTCGACGGACGGTGAACCCCGTCCACGGTCGGGCGACCGGAGCCGCGTCCGTCGTAACGCCTAATCGGCCGCGTTCCACAGCCGAGAGCGTGACCGAGCACGGACACGGACCGGACGGGGACCGCGAAGGGATCGCCGACGGCGGCGCGAGCGCCGGGACGGGCGACGACGAGGGCGGCACGTACACCCTGGTGATCGAGCGCCGCACCGGCGGGACGCTGTCGGTCGGCGCGCTGGGCGACCTGTCGTTCCCGGCCGGGTGGTACGCCTACACGGGGAGCGCGCTGG
Organism: uncultured Halobacteriales archaeon; assembly: GCA_964569925.1. GTDB lineage: Archaea > Halobacteriota > Halobacteria > Halobacteriales > Haloarculaceae > CAZMWG01. The sequence goes on from CAZMWG010000009.1 coordinate 9,500, forward strand.
GGTCGGGGGGGTTCGCGCGGCTGGATCGCCACGAGCGGGTCGCGGCCGGCGAGCACGACGTCCGCCACTGGCACGTCGACTACCTGCTGGGCGCCGAGGACGTCGCGCTCGACACCGTCGTCCGGTCGGCGGGGTTCGACGTCGAGTGTGCGGTCGCCCGACGGATCGACGGGGAGGCCGTGACGGACTTCGGCTGTTCGGACTGTGAATGTGGCTCACACCTGGCCTTCCGGGAGCGCCGGGACCTGTCAGTGGCGTCGGTGGAGCGGGCCCATCGCGCGGCACGCGAGGCCGCTCGCGGGACGCGGTAGACCGGCGAGCGAAGGCCCGAGGGAGAGCGGACGCTACGCGTCGACCCGGACCTCGCCCCGCGCGGCCTCCAGGAGTCGCTCCTCCTCGCCGCCCTCGACGGTGAGGTCGGGGACCGGGACCGGGTCGCCGTCCTGGACCGCGACGAAGACGAAGGTGGCCTCGGTGGCGCGCTCGCGCTCGCCGGACCGGGGGTCCTCCCGGTCGACACACCCGTGGACCTTGACGGAGGTCCGCCCGGCGTCGTACGCGTAGGTGTCGACGACGGCGATGTCGCCGGTGGGGATCGGGTTGGCGAAGTCGAGCCCGTCCATCCGGGCCGTGACGCAGGTCTCGCCGGCGAACCGCATCGCGCTCATCGCCGCCACCTCGTCCATCCACTTCATCACGTTGCCCCCGTGGGCCGTGCCGTAGTTGTTCGCGTGGTTGGGCTGGACGCGGTGTCGGTTGACGATGCGCGTGTCGAGAATGCTCGGCATGGAACGGTTACGGCCCGGATTCTGATAAGTGGCGCGTCGAGCGCGTGGCCCGCCGGGCCGGGGAGGACGGGGCCGCCGGCGACGCGGGCCGAGAACGGGGGCGCCCGGGACGGACCCCGGCGAGGGGGACCGCTCCGTTCCCGCCGACGACGGCGGCGGAGCCGTCGGCGGGGACCGCCCGCCGGGCGACCGGA
>CAZMWG010000009.1:10581-33720 GCA_964569925.1 uncultured Halobacteriales archaeon
CCCGCCGACGACGGCGGCGGAGCCGTCGGCGGGGACCGCCCGCCGGGCGACCGGAAAGTTTTACCGGGAAAAACCCGTATCACGTAGCCATGACCGGCCCGGCGCGGGCGGGGCGAGCGAACGGGCGCGGCACCTGAGTTCTACACATGGATATCGAGGAGAGCGTTTCGGGATTCAAGACACGGGGCGGCTGGGTCGACGTCGTCGAGCACGGCGAGCGGATCACACAGGCGATGAAGGACGTCGCCGACGACGAGTCGGTCGACGCGGGGATCGACGGGGACGCCCTGGCGGCCTTCGACGAGTGGCGCCCCAAGAGCCACGAGCGCCTCGACGACGACGTCAACGAGAAGACCGCGGAGCAGGCGAGCGTCGCCGAGGGACAGGGCGAGAAGGCCGGCAAGGAACCCGACGAGGACCTCCGGACCGCGGGCGAGAAGCTGGCCGACTCCTACGAGAACCTCGACGACCCCGACGAGGCCGTCGAGTCGTGGGGCGAGAGCATCGACTACGTCGCCCGCGCGGCCGACTCCGCCGCGCGGAAGGCGTTCCGCGCGGTCGAGGACCGGGTGTACCGCAACGTGATGACCCGGATCGCCCCCTACTACTTCGACAACGACCTGATCAGCGCCAACGTCCAGCGGATCGAGACCGACGAGCGCCCGGAGTACGTCTTCGAGGTCAACGTCAACGACGACGACCTCAAGGAGCGGGTCTCCAACCGGCTGGCCGACTACGAGCAGTCCGTCGAGCGCTGGCACGTCAACACCGAGAAGGACACCACGGCCGCCGAGGTCGTCGAGGGGGTCGACGCCGTCGAACCCGGGGCCGAGACCGACGCGAACACGAACTGAGTCCTCCGGCCCGGTCTCGACCGGACCGGGTGTCCTCCCCCGTCTCCCGTCTCGTAGACCCGCAGTATTCGGGCCGCTCCATACGGGCGTCGCGACCCTACGGGAGTCCATGAGCCGAACCGACGAGTCCCTGGCGGGCGAGCGCGCGACGGTGGTCGGCGCGGGCTTCGGCGGCCTCGCCGCGGCCTGTTACCTCGCCGACGCCGGCGCCGACGTGCGCGTCGTCGAACAGCACGACCGGATCGGCGGTCACGCCAACCGCATCGTCGACGACGGCTACACGTTCGACACGGGGCCGTCCTGGTACCTGATGCCGGACACCTTCGAGCGCTTCTTCGGCCACTTCGACCGTGACCCCGCCGACTACTACGACCTGGTCCACCTCGACCCCCACTACCGGGTGTTCTGGAAGGGCGAGGGCGACGGGCCCGCCGACAGCGTCGACCTCCGGCCCGACTTCGAGCACAACCGCGCGGTCTTCGAGTCCTACGAGGACGGCGCCGGCGCGGCCCTGGAGGCGTACCTGGAGGAGTCGGCCCACACCTACGAGGTGGGCATGGAGCGGTTCGTCTACGAGGACCGGCCGCGACTGCGCGACTGGGTGGACTTAGACGTGGTGAAGTCCGCGCCCGGGCTCTCCCTGCTCGGGACGATGCAGGACCACGTCGAGGGGTACGTCGACCACCCGAAGCTCCAGCAACTCCTCCAGTACACGCTGGTCTTCCTGGGCGGGTCGCCGTACAACACGCCGGCGCTGTACAACCTGATGAGCCACGTCGACTTCGAGTTGGGCGTCTACTACCCGGCGGGCGGGATCTACAGCGTGGTCGAGGGGATCGCGGAGATGGCCCGCGAACTGGGCGTCGAGTTCGAGACCGGCGTCGAGGTGACGGGGATCGAGGGCGCCGGCGGTGACGGCGCGGGCGGGGTCCGGCTGACGACCGACGACGGCGTCCGCCGGCCCGACCTGGCGGTCTCGAACGCCAACCCGGCCCACGTCGACCGCGAGTTGCTACCCGAGGGCAGCCGGGAGTACCGCGAGGGCTACTGGGACTCCCGGACCTACGCCCCCTCTGCGTACATGCTCTACCTGGGCGTGGAGGGCGACGTGGAGCCGCTCGCCCACCACACGCTCGTGTTGCCCGACGACTGGGAGCCACACTTCGACTCCATCTTCGGGGAGCCCGCCTGGCCCGACGACCCGGCGTACTACGTCAACGCCCCCTCGCTGACCGACGACGGGGTCGCGCCGGAGGGGGGGCACACCGTGGTGGTGCTGGTGCCGATCGCGCCCGGACTGGACGACGACGCCGCGGCCCGCGAGCGGTTCCGCGAGCAGGTGATCGACGATCTGGCGGCCCACGCGGACGTCGACCTGCGGGGCCGGATCGCGGTGGAACACGAGGCCTGTGTCAGCGAGTTCGCCCGACGCTACGGCGACCCGCAGGGGACGGCGCTGGGCCTCGCTCACACGCTGCGCCAGACCGGCCCCCTGCGGCCCGGTCACCGGTCGTCGGTCGTCGACGACCTCTACTACACCGGCGCGTTCACCACGCCCGGCATCGGCGTGCCGATGTGTCTGATCAGCGGCGAACACGCCGTCGACGCCGCGGCGGCGGACCGCACGGAGCGGTCCTCGCTCCCGCTCCCGCTCTCGCTGTGAGTCGCCGGGTCCCCGCCCGCGGCGGCCGGCCCGCCGTGCGCGGGTCGACAGCCTGATACGAGGGGACCGTCAACCCGGGAGCGAATGGTCGGCGCGACGACGGTGGCGACGCTCGTGGTCGCGACCGCGGCGAGTCTGTTCATGGCCTGGGCGATCGGTGCCGGCTCCTCCGGCTCGACGCCGTTCGCCCCGGCCGTGGGGGCCAACGCCATCTCGGTGATGCGGGCGGGGTTCGTGGTTGGAGTGCTCGGACTGCTGGGGGCGGTGTTGCAGGGCGCGAACGTCACCGAGACCGTGGGGCGCGGACTGGTGATCTTCCCGGATGGCGGCGGCCTGTCGCCGCTGGCGGCCATCGTGGCGCTGCTGGCGGCGGCGGTGCTGGTCGCGGTCGGCGTGTTCGCCGGCTACCCGATCGCCACCGCGTTCACCGTCACCGGGGCGGTCGTGGGCGTGGGACTGGCAAGCGGCGGCCAGCCCGCCCTCGCGAAGTACCGCCAGATCGTCGGGCTGTGGGTCGCCGTCCCCTTCGTCGGCGCGGGAGCCGCCTACGGGACGGCGCGGCTCCTCCGCTCGGAGAACGTCGCCGAGCGGGTCGCGGTGCCGGCGCTGGGGGCGCTGGTCGGCGTCATCCTCGCCAACGTGGAGTTCACGCTGCTCGGCCCGGCCGGCGAGGCGGCCTCCGTCGCCGGCAGCGTCGTCCGCGCCGCGGGCGGCGGGCTCGCGACCGTCGTCGGGACGACCGTCGCCGTGGCGGCGCTGATCGCGCTCGTCCTGTGGCGGGACCTCCGGGCGGACGCCGCCGCCGGCCAGCGACACTTCCTGCTGGCGCTGGGCGGGCTGGTGGCGTTCTCGGCCGGCGGGAGCCAGGTGGGGCTGGCGATCGGCCCGCTGCTCCCGCTGGTGGAGCCGTACGGCGCGCCGCTGCTGGCGGTGTTGCTCGGCGGCGGGATCGGGCTGCTGGCGGGCTCCTGGACCGGCGCGCCCCGCATGATCAAGGCGCTGGCACAGGACTACTCCTCGCTGGGGCCGCGGCGGTCGATCGCCGCTCTGATCCCGTCGTTCGCCATCGCACAGACCGCGGTGTTCCTGGGCGTGCCGGTCTCGTTCAACGAGATCATCGTCTCGGCGATCCTCGGCTCCGGCGCGGCGGCCGGCGACGGCGAGGTGAGCCGCTCGAAGATGCTCTACACCGCGCTCGCGTGGGTCGCCTCGCTCGTGCTCGCGTTCGCCGTCGGTTACGGCGTCATCGCCGGCATCGGCATGATCGCCTGACCGGGGCGCGGTCGGGGCCGCGCCGCTGCCCGACTCTCACTCCGGCGAGGCCGGCCGGTCGTCGGCGGCCTCCGCGTCGGCCTCCGGTGTCGAGCCGGCTTCGGCCCCGTCCTCCGGGCCCGGGTCGGCGTCGGCGGTCGCGGTCGCCTCCACCCCGACCTCGGCCGCCTCGCCGTCCTCCGTCTCCTCCTCGCCCGTGTCGAGTTTCCGCACCCGGGCCTCCATGATCCGGGTGTTCTCGACGTCCTCGACCTGGATCTCTACGCCGTCGTACTCGATGACCTCGCCGGCCTCGACCAGCCGGCCGGCGCGGTTGAAGATGAACCCCGCGATAGTCTCGAACTCCTCGCCCTCCGGGAGCTCGATGTCCAGCGCCTCGTTGACCTCCTCGACGTTGACCTCCCCGCGGACCAGCGCCTCGCGCTCGCCGAGGAACTCGATGGGCTGTTCCTCCTCGCCCTCGAGGATCTCGCCGACGATCTCCTCGGTGAGGTCCTCCATGGTCACCAGCCCCTCGGTGGTGCCGAACTCGTCGATGACGATCACCATGTGCAGTCGCTGGTCACGCATCTCGGTGAGCAGGTCGTCGACGTTCTTCGACTCCGGGACGTGCAGCGTCGGCTCGATGATGTCCTCCATCGCCACGTCGCCGAAGTCCATCTCGCTGTAGTTGAGATCGCGCACCAGGTCCCGGATGTGGACGACCCCGATCACGTTGTCCAGGCTCCCCTCGTACACCGGCAGCCGCGCGTGACCGCTCTGGATACACTGCTCGATGGCCTCGGGCACCGAGGAGTCCTTGTCGATGGCGTCCATGTCCAGCCGCGGGGTCATCACCTCCTTGGCGATGGTCTCGTTGAACCGCAGCGTCCGCTGGAGCATCTGGCGTTCGTCCTCGTCGAGCACCCCCTCGCGCTCGCCGGTCCGGATGATGTCCTGGATCTCCTCGCGGGTGACGTAGGAGGTCTCGATGGCCGACCGGCCGCCGGTCACCCGGTTGACGATCCGCGTGAGGTGATCGAACAGGATCACCAGCGGCAACAGCACGTACTCGGCGATCTTCAGCGGCCGCGAGATGGTCAGCGACCACGACTCGGGGTTCTCGACGGCGTAGGACTTGGGGGCGCTCTCCCCGAACAGCAACACGATCGCCGTGATCCCGAACGTGGCGACCACGACCGCCTCCCCCTGGTCGAGATAGATCGCCAGCAGTCCCGTCGCGATCGAGGACATGGCGATGTTGACCAGGTTGTTGCCCACGAGGATCGTGATCAGGAGCCTGTGTGGGTCGGCCTTCAGCGCCTTCAGCGTCTCGGCCCCCGGAACCCCGTCGTCGAGCAGCGCCTCGACGCGGTGGGCCGGCAGCGAGAACATGGCGATCTCCGAGGAGGAGAAGAAGGCCGACAGCAGGATCAGGAAAGCGATCACCAGCGCGCCGATCGCGGTGACGAGTTCGTCCGACAGCGCGACTCCCCCCACCTCGAACTGGAGGGCGACGGCCGTCGTGACGACTCCCGGCGGATCGAGGGACATCAGCGCCCGAGCTTGTAGGGGGGCGTGATTAAGCTTTGCCGTCCCGGCGGGGTGGTGTTTACCTTAGCAGCGACGACGGAAACTGAGGGGAGACCGCCCAGGAAGCCCCGGCCGGCTCGACTCGGGGGTGGTTCGAGAGAGCGACGCTCTCTCGTCATCACGAGAGACCGCCGGTCTCTCGAACGACCGTCCTGCGCTCCTCGGCCGTCGACCTGCGGTGTCTGCTCACGGGCGCCGCAGTCCCGAGCGCAGCGAGGGACGAGGAGCGCAGCGAGCCGCGGGAGTGCAGCCGGCCGGGGCTTTCCAGGCCGCCTCACCGCCTCTGACACCACTATTCCCGTAACTAAACAGGGCCCGCGGCGCCGACGGGCCGGTCTCCGAAGGGCTTACGCCTCGCTCGCACGTACGCGGGCTCGTATGACCGACCCCCAGGTGACCCTCTACCGGCTGCAGTCCTGTCCGTTCTGTGAGCGCGTCGTCCGCGCGCTGAACGAACACGACGTCGACTACCGATCGCGGTTCGTCGAGCCGATGCACTCCGAGCGCGACGTCGTCAAGCGGCTCACGAACAAGCGCACGGTCCCGGCCATCGTCGACGAGTCCACCGGCGTCACGATGTCCGAGAGCGCCAACATCGTCGAGTACGTCGAGCGCACCTACGGGGGTGGAGCCTGATGGACCTGGGCTTCGACGTGGTCGATCTGGGTCCGGCCGACGGCCCCGCGGTCGGCGAGACGGCGCCCGACTTCGTCCGGCCGCTGGTCGACGACGAGTTCTGGGAGGACGTCGCCCTCTCGGAGCTGGTCGCCCGCGATCCCGACTCGCCGACGGTCCTGCTCTTTCACCCGATGGACGGCGCCTTCCCCGCGACCTACGTCTGGAACGAGGTCCGGGACCGCGGCTGGCACGAGGACGCCACCGTCGTCGGGCTGAGCGTCTCCGACCCCTACGCCCACAAGCAGTTGCTCGACGAGCGCGGCATAGCCGAGGACTACGCGCTGTACAGCGACCCCGGGAACGGCGTCGCCGAGGCGTACGGCATCGTCAACGACCTCGACGGGATGGCGGGGGTCGCCGAGCCCCGCACGGCCGCGTTCGTCCTGGACGCGGACCGGACCGTCGAGTACGCCTGGGTCGCCCAACAGCACCCCGACTTCCCGCCGTACGACGAGGTCGAGGCCGAACTGTAGCCCGGAGCGATGGACGCCACCGAACGCGCGGCGCGGGCGGTCGCCGACGGGGAGCTGGTCGTCTACCCCACCGAGACCGTCTACGGTCTGGGCGCCGACGCCCTCGACCCGGCGGCGGTCGAGCGACTGTTCGCCGCGAAGGGGCGGGACCGCGGGGAGCCGGTGTCGATCGGCTTCCCGGACGTCGACGCCGCGCTGACACACACGCGACCGACCGAGGCCGCCGAGGCGTTCATGCGCGCCGTGTTGCCCGGCCCGGTGACCGTCGTCGTCGAGCGCCGCGAGACCGTCCCCGACGCGGTGACCGCCGGCCGGGACCGCGTCGGCGTGCGCGTCCCGGACCACGACCGCGCCCGCGAGTTCCTCCGGGCCGCGGGACCGACGACGGCGACCAGCGCCAACGTCAGCGGGACCGGCAGCGTCCGGCGGATCGCGGACCTGGACCCGTCGATCCGCGAGGCCGTCGCGGTCGTGCTGGACGACGGCGAGACGCCCGGCGGCGAGAGCACGGTCGTCGACCCGGCGGCCGGCGAGTTGATCCGGCCGGGACTGGCCGTCGACCGCGTCCGCGAGCGCCTCACAGCAGACTCCGCAGGGAGCGGGTCCTGACGCCACAGCGCTCGCGGTACTCGCAGGGCTCGCACTTCGCGCTCCCCCGGAGCCGCGGCGGCGGGCCGTCGATCCCGTCGGCCGTCCGGACGGCCGACCGGTAGGCCCCCTTCCGTCGCGTCGTCAGCTCCACCCGCCGGATCCGACCGTACGCGGGGTACTCCGCGTAGCCGTGGTCGACCGTCTCCTCGCGCTCCCAGGACAGCGCCTTCGCGGCCGCCACCAACCGCACGGACTGTGGCTCCCAGACGCCCTGATCGGGCGGCTCGCCGGTGAACGCGAGCGTCGGCGCCGGCTCCGGGCTCCCGAGCACCTTGTGGGCGATCCCCCGACAGTCCCGGCCGGACAGCCGGACGTCCCGCCGGGGCGGGTCGACCAGTTCCGGCCAGGCGTCCAGACGGTCGCGGGCCGAGCGCAGCCGCTCGCGGTACTCGCCCGGCGGGACCGCCGTCGGCGCCGCCAGCAGCGCGGCGTCGTCGTCGAGCAGCCGGTCGTACTCGAAGGCCAGCGCCCGGACGTCGCCGACCCGCTCGGGGACGTCCGGCGGGCCGTCGCGGCGCCGGTAGTAGAGCTTCCGGGGGCAGTACGCCGCCGTCTCCACGTCGCGGAACGTGTGCACGGGCGGCGGTGTTCCCGTCCCCCCTGATAAGTTCGGCGGCGGACGACCGGCCGCGGCGGCCCGTGCGCGCCGCTCAGAAGTCCACGTCCGCGTCCTCCTCCAGCGAGCCGATGTCCTCGGTGGCCTCGTCGAGCCCGTCCTCCCGGACCCCGGCGGTCATGTGGGCGGCGAGGCCGGCGTCGGCCAGCGCGTCCTCGTACTCGCCCTGGAACCGGTAGCTCACCCCGCGGGCCTCCGCCCGGGCCGTGGCGAACCGGCGGTACCGCTCGGCCGTCGCGCGGTCGACGTCGGTCTCCTCCGCGATCCGGTCGACGGTCCGCTCGTCGGGCGAGAGGTCCCCCACCGCCTCGGGCAGGTCGTCGTCCCGGAACAGGTGAAGGTCGGCCCGCGCCCGGACGACCGTCTCGCGGTCGACGCCGACCGCGTCGGCGACGGCCGCGTCGTCGTCGCCGTCGTAGAACCGACGGACGACCGTCGCCAGGACCTCGTCGTCGAGGTCGACCCCGACCCCGAACCGCTCGCGGAGACGACCGACGGTCTCCGCGAGCCGCCGGTCGACCCCCTCCTCGTCGGCGGTTAGCGACCCCGGCCCCTCCTCCTGTGACTCCGTGACCGTCCCGTCCTCGGCGACGTCCATGAAGATGTCACGGAGTTGCTCTGTCTTCTCGTCCATCGGGTTGGTATATCACCGACCGGGGGAGTAAATATCTGTCGGGCAGTTTCGAATTTTGGGCGGGCGTACGGTCGGACTACGGCGAGCCAGGACGGGCTTACCGCCGGTAAGTCGCCGGCTTCCGCCGCTCTCGCGGCCGCACTCCGACGTTCGAGAACGGCGGTCGAGCGGGGCGAGCGATCACAACAGTATCCGCTCGACGAACACCCAGCCGCCGGCGAGCCACAGTTGGAAGGCGAGCGTCCCGACCGCCGAGAGGAGGGCGAACCGGCGGACTGACATCTCCGTGACCCCGGCCGGGACGGTGAGCATCCCGCGGGTGAACGGGAGGGCGTTGCTGACCGGGACGGCGACCGGTCCCCAGCGCTCGAACCAGCCGTCGAAGCGGGCCAGGCGGTCGTCGCCGATCCGGAACCACGGCTTCTCCAGGAGCCACTCGCGGCCGCCGCGTCTCGCCAGCACGAAGAGGGCGGTCTGCCCCGCCGTGGCGCCGACGACCGCGACGGCGAAGACGCTCACGACCACCCCGGGGTCGTAGCCGTCCGGCCCCCGGGCCAGCGTCGCCATCGCGACCGGGACGAGCGTCTCGCTGGGCGCGAAGTACAGCAACATCGCCCCCTCCAGCACGAACGTCAACAGGAGGGCGGGGATGCCGTAGTCGGCGAGCAGTCGGCGCGCGAACCCCCCCTCGCCGATCAGGAACAGGCCGATGCCGACCGCGCCCAGCAGGAAGAAGACGCCGGCGATCAGCAGGAGGCCGTAGTCGGCGACCAGGGTCCGCAGGCGCGAGCCCGACGACGCGGTGGAGGACACGCCCGAACAATGTGTCGGATCGGTAGATGTGTCTTCCGGACGGACGGGAACGGGAGCGGGATCTCCGACCCATGGCCGGTCGACACGGCTTTGCCGGACGGTTCGTAACCCGAGGCATGGACATGACACGCCGCCCGCGGCGGCTCCGCACCGACGGGATCCGACCGCTGGTCAGCGAGACGACCCTCGACGCGACGGACCTGATCGCGCCGGTGTTCGTCGACGCGACCGCCGACGAGCGACGGCCGATCGAGTCGATGCCCGGCCACGAGCGGGTGCCCGTCGACCGGGCCGTCGCCCGCGTGCGCGAAGTACGCTCGACGGGCGTCGAGGCGGTGATGCTGTTCGGGATCCCCGAGCGGAAGGACGCCGAGGGGTCGCGGGCCTGGGCCGAGGACGGCGTCGTCCAGCGGACCGTCCGGCGGGTCGTCGAGGAGACCGACGCCTACGTGGTCACGGACGTCTGTCTCTGTGAGTACACCGACCACGGCCACTGTGGAGTCCTCGAGTCCGAGGCCCGCGAGGCCCCGCGGACCACCGTCGACAACGACGCCACGCTGGACTGTCTGGAGCGGATCGCGGTCTCTCACGCCGAGGCCGGCGCGGACATGGTGGCGCCCTCGGGGATGATCGACGGGATGGTGGGGGCGATCCGCGGCGCGCTCGACGACGCCGGCCGCTCGGACCTGCCGGTGATGAGCTACGCCGTCAAGTACGAGTCGGCGTTCTACGGCCCCTTCCGGGACGCCGCCGACGGGGCACCGGCCTTCGGGGACCGCCGTCACTACCAGATGGACCCCGGAAACGCCCGCGAGGCGAGCCGCGAGGTCGCACTGGACGTCGAACAGGGCGCGGACGTGCTGATGGTCAAGCCCGCGCTGCCGTACCTCGATATCGTCCGGGACGTCCGCGAGTCGTTCGACCGGCCGGTGGCGGCGTACAACGTCTCCGGCGAGTACGCGATGTTGCACGCGGCGGCCGACCGGGGGTGGCTCGACCTCGAGGCGACCGCCCACGAGTCGCTGCTGTCGATCAAGCGTGCCGGCGCGGACCTGATCCTCACCTACTTCGCCGAGGACGTCGCCGAGCGACTGTAGGCGGTGCTCGACGGCCCCGGGCCCCGTCGGTCGTGCGGGTCGACCGGCCGCGGGGACGGTCCGCGGCCGGACCGACTCCCCTGCGCGCGGGCCGTGGGGCGTCGATCCGGTCCGAACGCCCGGGCCGGCGGTGGACGGACGTGGGATTTCGGGCGGACGAACGTCGCGTTTCCTCCACGACCAACCACCTTATATCCGTAATACTCTACCCCAATCCGGACGTCCATCCATCTGAGGACGAATATCTGCGGATATTTTAAGCAAACCCTTATAAGGGATGCTTCCCAGCCGTCTACCCGTGATGAGGTCGAAGAAAACGAAGGTTTCGGGTGTAAAGGTGAACGAACGCACGACGTTCGGGGGTGACCGGTAGATGTTCCTTCCGATGCAGGCCGACATCGCCACGCTCGCACAGAGCATCAACTTCGTGTGGATCCTGGTGGTGTCGTTCCTGATCTTCTTCATGCACGCCGGCTTCGCCATGCTGGAGGCGGGGCAGGTGCGCTCGAAGAACGTCGCGAACCAGCTGACGAAGAACCTGCTGACGTGGTCGATCGGGGTGCTGGCCTTCTTCCTGCTGGGTGCGGGGATCAGCAGCCTGGTCGGCGGGGGCGGGTTCAACTGGGTCGCCGGCGACTCGCCGGCCTCCTGGGCCAGCGGCTGGCTGTACGGCGCCGTCTTCGCGATGACGGCCGCCACCATCGTCTCCGGGGCGGTCGCCGGTCGCGCGAAGCTCCGGGCGTACGTCACGTACACGTTCCTGCTGGCGGCGGTGATCTACCCGGTCGTGACGGGGATCACCTGGTCGGGCGCCTACATCGGCTCGTTCCTGGGCACCAACTTCCAGGACTTCGCCGGCGGGATGATCGTCCACGGGATGGGCGGCATCGCCGGGCTCACCGCGGCGGCCGTGATCGGCCCGCGGATGGGCCGGTTCAACGAGGACGGTAGCGTCAACGTGATCCCCGGCCACTCGATGACGTTCGCGGTGCTGGGGACGCTGATCCTGGCCTTCGGCTGGTACGGCTTCAACGTCGGCACCGCGGCGGTGTTCAGCTTCACCGAGGCCGGCGCGGTCGACGCCTTCGAGGCCGACACGCTCGGTCGGGTGGCGCTGACGACGACGCTGGCGATGGCCGCGGGCGCGATCGGCGCGGCGGCGGTCGCGCTGCAGCGCACCGGCAAGGTCGACACGCTGTACGTCGCCAACGGTCTGCTGGCCGGTCTGGTCGGCATCACCGCCTTTCCCGACGACGCGGCGTGGTGGGGCGCGCTGACGATCGGTGCGCTGGCCGGCGCCCAGCTGCCGATCGTGTTCTCGTTCGTCGAGCGGCGGCTCAACATCGACGACGTCTGTGCGGTCTTTCCCGTCCACGGGAGCGCGGGCGTGCTGGGGACGCTGCTGTACCCGTTCCTGACGCCGGCCTCGCAGCTGAGCGGGTCGGTGGTCTCGGCCTTTGTCTCCCAGGTCGTCGGCGTGACGGTCATCGCCACCTGGACGATCCTGGCGACGGCGGCCGTCTTCGGCGCGCTGAAGGCGATCGGTCAGGCGCGGGTCTCCCCCCGGCACGAGCAGGAGGGGCTCGACGTCTCGGAGCACGGTGTGGAGACCTACCCCGAGTTCGGCGGCGGCGAGAGCGTGGTCGCCGACGGCGGGTCCGCGAGCTTCTCGGAGGTGACCGACGATGACTGACTCGGAGATCGAGATGGTGGTCGCGATCGTACGCCCGGACGTGCTGGGCGACGTGAAACAGGCGGTCGCGGAGGCCGAGGCACCCTCGCTGACGGTGACCAACGTCTCCGGCAGAGGGAGCCAGACGGCCAAGACCGGGCAGTGGCGCGGCGAGGAGTACGTCGTCGACCTCCACCAGAAGGTCAAGGTCGAGTGTGTCGTGGCCGACACGCCGACCGAGGACGTGGTGGAGGCGATCCGGGAGGCCGCCTACACCGGCGAGCCCGGCGACGGCAAGATCTTCGTCCTGCCGGTCAGCGACGCCGTCCAGGTCCGCACCGGCGACAGCGGTCCGGACGCCGTGTAGGCGATGGACCTGGACGCGACCGCGTTGCGCGTCCTCGGAGCGCTCGTCGAGGACGGGCGAGCCGGTCCGCGCGACGTGGCCGCGGCGACCGACGTCTCGGTCCCGCGGGTCGTCGACGCGATCGACCGACTCGAGACCGCCGGGATCGTCGAGGGGTACGAGCCCCGACTGGACTACGCGGCGCTGGGCTACGGGACGACCGCCGTCGCACACCTGCGGATCGAGGGGGAGGCGATCGACGCCGTCGTCGACCGACTCGCGGACGACGACCGGGTGCGGGCGGTCTACGAGGTGACCGGCGACGCCGACGCGTTCGTCGTGGTCACCGTCCGCGACCGGGAGGCCCTGGAGGAGTGGGTCGGCAGCGTCGTCGTCGACCCGGCGGTGCGGTCGTTGTCGACCGACCTCGTGACCGACGTGGCCCACGAGGGTCGGCCGTTCGCGCCCGAAGGGGGCTGACGGCCCCGGGCGCCGGCGGGTTTTTATGCCGATACCGTCCCACGTGGGTGTATGAGCCTCCGCGTCGACGTGCGCAAGCTGGACCTGTTCAACTCCATCGCCAAGGAGGGGTCGGAGACCGTCGCCGACCACCTCGAACAGTTGACCGGGCTCGAGGCCGGGGTCCGCACGAGCCGGATCAACTTCCTCGACATCGAGGACGTGAAGACCCACGTCGGGACCGAGCGGCGGGTGGGCATCTACGTCGAACTGAACGAGCCCCCCTACGGCTACGTGCTCTTCATGCTGGAGCCGGCCGACAGCAAGCGGCTGGTCGCGGCGATGCTCGGCTCGGAGCCGGGCGATCCCGCCGAGGGGTTCACCGACATGGAGCGGTCGGCGATGGGAGAGATCGGCAACATCCTCACCTCCGCGTTCATCGACGGCTGGGCCAACGTCCTCCGGACGACCATCGACATGGGCACCCCCAGCTTCGTGATCGGCCCGGCCGGCGGCGTCGTCGACGAGATGGGCGGGTGGCCCGACTCCGACCTGGTGTTCGTGGTCGACGCCGACGTCGTCGCCGGCGACGACGACCTCGGACTGACGGTCTACACGTTCCCGATCCTCGAGTCGCTGGTCGAACTGATCCAGGACATCGACCTCGACACGGACGTGGCGACGGACGTCGCCGCCGACGACGTCGTCTGAGGTCGTCCTCGGAGCCGTTCAGTCGTCGGCCGGCAGCGGGTCGCCGTCGGCGTCGGTCGGCGCGGGGCTCTCCCCGTCGTCGAACGGGTACCACGACTGTTTCCCGTCCGTGAGACACGGGTCCTCGTACCCCTCGACCTCCTCGGGCTCGGCCAGTTCGACGATCGTCTCGTGGCCGGTGGCGTCGACCCACTCGCGGAACGTCTGTCCCTCGGAGCGCAGCGCGGCGAACGCCTCGACGACGTTGCGCAACATCCCCGGCACCTCGTCGGCGGGCACGCGCTGGCGGACCCACTCGATGAACGTCGGCTCCTCCCCGATCCCGCCGCCGACGCCGACGTCCATCGCCTCGACGATCTCGCCGTCCTTGCGGGCGCGCATCCCCTGCAGGCCGATGTCGGCGGTCATCGCCTGACCGCAGTCGGCCGTACACCCCGAGAAGTGTAGCTTGACCCGGTCGACGTCGTCGGGCAGTTCGATCTCGTCGCGCAGCCAGCGCAACAGTCGGGCCATCCGGGCCTTGGTCTCGGTCAGCGCCAGCGAGCAGAACTCCGTCCCCGTGCACGCCATCGCCCCGCGGACGAACGGGTTGGGCTCGGGGCGGTGTTTCGACAGCAGTGGCTCGTCGAGCAGGTTCGCGAGCTGCCCGTCGGGCACGTCCGTGATGATCGGGTTCTGTCGGCGCGTGAGCCGGACCTCCCCGGAGCCGTGGGCGTCGGCCAGGTCCGCGAGCTCGAAGGGGAGCCGCTCGACCAGCGCCTCGCGGATCTCGTCGGTCCCCCGCTGGTCGACGAAGAAGCGCGCCCGGTTCTTCGAGCGGTTCTCGCGGTTCCCCTCCTCGTGGTACAGCTCCACGAACGCCCGGACCGTCTCGTAGGCCTGTTCCGGCCGGACGAACAGGTCCAGCGACCGGGCCCGCCGGGGCTCGCGCCCGCCCAGCCCGCCGCCGGCGCGGACGTTGAACCCCGCGAGCTCCTCGCCGTCGACGATCCGGCGGGCCGGCTCCAGCCCCACGTCGTTGATGGCGTCCTGGGCACACCCCTGCCGGCAGCCCGTCACGCTGATGTTGAACTTCCGGGGCATGTTCGCGAGCGCGTCGTCCCCGCGGATGCCCGCCTGGATCTCGTCGAGCAGCTCGCGGCTCTCGACGTACTCGTCGGCCTTCCCGGCGACCGGACAGCCCGAGATGTTGCGCATCGTGTCCCCGCCCGAGGAGCGCGTCGAGACGCCGACCGATTCCAACTTCTCCCAGATCTCGGGGACGTCCTCCAGCTTGATCCAGTGCAGCTGGATCGACTGACGGGTGGTGAAGTCGATCCACCCGTCTCCGAACTCGGGGTTGTCGACCGGTCCCGACGCGTAGTCGCGGGCCACCTCGCCGATCGCCCGCAGCTGGCCCGGCGCCAGCCGTCCGCCGCAGTTTGTGAGCCGCATCATGAAGTACGACTCCTGGCCCGACCGCTGGTGGAACACCCCCCAGAACTTGAACCGCGAGAACCACTTCTCGCGCTCGGCCTCCGGGATCGACTCCCACCCCCGCTCGGCGAACTCCAGGAGCTTCTCGCGCACCGCGTCGCCGTACAGTTCCTCCTTCCACTCCTCTTTCTCGTTTGCCATTATGGATCGTGCAGTATTATCGCAGATATCCGTACGTCCGTGCGCCGTTCGACGGTGGAATCCTGTGGTCCGAGGCACATAATACTGGCCGTGAAAAGTGTAAACAACCGTGGCGGCATCGGGTGACGTCCGTCGAAAATGAAAGGACCTTATATTATTCTTCGTCGGTTCGAGGCCGCGGAACCGGACGAACGGCGACCGGAAGCCGCCGGCCGCCGGTCCGGGATATCAGTCGTCCGCGGACGCGGTCCCGTCGGTCGACCGACTCACCAGGAAGCCGTCCGTGTTGGCGCGCTCGGCGATGGCCGGCCGGAACGTCCAGCCGGCCAGCAGGACGATCGGGATCATCGACGCGCCGACGATCGAGTAGCCCAGGTGGAGGTTCGGCAGGAACTGCGCCGAGTACACGAGCGGGTAGACGATCCCGCCGACCGTCCCGACCCCGCCGACGACGCCCGCGACGGCCCCGGAGCTGTCGGGGAACATCGCCGGCACCTGCGCGAAGATCGACCCCTCGGCGAACGCACACCCCATCCCGACGGCGAAGCCGGCGGCGACGGCGACCAACACCTGCCCGGTCAGCCCCGCGAGCGTCATGACGAACATCGTCAGGACCACGAAACACAGCGTCACGAACGTCCACTGCTCGCGGTACCGCCCCTGGAACACGGGCAGGATGTCACGCTCCTCCCGTGCGAGCACGTCGCTGACGTAGCCGCCGATCGGCCGCAACAGACCCGCCGCGACCGAGAACGTCGCCGCGAACGTGCTCGCGAGCACCAGGTCCTCCGTCGCGAACCCCTCGCGGTAGTAGGTCGCGAGCCAGCCGTTCATCGACAGCTCCAGCCCGAACGTCATCACGTACGCCAGCGCGAGCACGACCGTCCCGTACCGCGTGGCGGTGTACACCCACCCCTCGAAGCTGGCGCTGTCGGCGGTGGCCTGGCGCTTCTCCTCGCTCCTGGCGGCCTCGCCCAGCGTGTAGTAGACCACCGCGAGGACGATCGAGACCACGCCGGTGTAGAAGAAGGCCGCCCGCCAGTTGGCGTCGAACAGCGGGCCGCTCCACCCCGAGGAGAACACCCGCGGGAGGATCAGCGCGCCGCCGGCCGCGCCGGCGTTGCCGATCCCGGCGTAGATCCCCTCCGCCAGCCCCAACTGCCCCTCCTCGAACCACTCCGAGACGTGCTGGATGCCGATCACGAACGTGATCCCGGCGGTGGCGACGATCAGCCGCTCGACGAAGAACACTAGGTAGCTCTGTGCGAACGCGCTCGCCATCGAGAACACGCCGACGTAGGCCAGTACGATCGCAAACACGGCCGGTGCGCCGAACTTGTCCGACAGCCACCCGGTCAGGATCCGACCGAACGGCGCCAGCCAGATCGCGGCGCTGGCGAGCACCCCGATCTCCGCCAGCGACAGCCCGAACTCGTCGGCCATCGGCCCGGTGAACGGCGCGAAGGAGAACCAGATCAGGAAGGAGAAGTTGAACCCGACGGTCGCGAGCACCAGCGTCCGCCACTTGGTCATCCGGATCAGTCCCATCCCGACACCCCCGCCGGCGAGCACGGATCCACATCATTATTGGTTGCGTGTCCACCCGGTATCCGAATCGGCTCGCTTTTGTTCATCTGTTTCCGGTTCGAGTGACGTGATGATACCACAAAACGGTATTCGTTTACAGGTTCGTACGAACGGACCTCCGGAGTGGACGCCCGGTCGATATAAGGACTGTGCCGATCCGTTCTAGGACGGTAAAGGGACCGACGAGGAGACGACGGGACGGGGCCGGCGGTCGGGCGCGTGCCGCGGTCACGCCGTCGTGTCCGCGCCCGGTCAGTCGTCCGCGGGGAGGTCCCCGGACTCTCCCCCGCTCTCGGCCTCCGGGTCGGCGTCGGCGGCCACGGCGGCGTCGGACTCCGCCCGCTCGGGCGGGACCAGCCTGACGGCACACTGCTTGAGGTTGGGTTCGGCCGACCGCGGGTCGACGGCGTCGACGGTCAGCCGGTTGGTCAGCGGGTGGTGGATCGGGAGCCACACCAGCCCCTCCGGCACCGCCGGGTCCGGGTCCACCGCCGCCGGGACGGCGCCCCGGCGGGTCTCCAGGCCGACGCGGCCGTCCTCGACGGCGTCGTCGTCGGCCGTCGCCGGGTGGAGCCGGGCGACCGGGGGCTCCGGGTCGGCGACCGAGCGCGACCGCACGCCCGTGTTGTAGCCGTCGTCCTCGCGGGCGGTGGTCAGGGTCAGCGGGTAGTCGTCGCCGGCCGGCTCGGGGAGGTCGCCCTGGCGGGCCGTCGAGAACGCCGCCAGCCCGGTGCCGGTCGGGAACGACCAGGACTCCCCGTCGGCGTCCCCGCTCCCGTCCGCCGGGGCGTCACCGTCCCCGACCGACCCGTCGCCCTCGTGGTACCGGTAGCCGCCGGCGGCGTCGGCGTCGGGGGCGGGCCAGCGGACGGCGCCGGTGGCTTCGAGTCGGTCGTAGTCGATCCCCGAGCAGTCGGCGACCGTGCCGGCGGTCAGCGCCGCGAACTCGTCGAACACCGCCGCGGGGTCGGGGTCGGTCGACGGGAACAACTCGGGCGCCAGTCCCCGACCGACCGTGGCGATGATCCGCAGGTCCGTCCGGACGCCGTCGGGCACCTCCGTGGCCGCCCGCACCCGCGAGACCGTCCGCTCCATGTTGATCGCGGTCCCCTCGGACTCCCCCCAGGTCGCCGCCGGCAACACCACGTCCGCCAGCGCCGTCGTCTCCGTGTGGAAGGCGTCCTGTGCGACGAGGAACGTCTCCTCGAGCCGTTCGCGGACCGGTCCGGCGTCGGGCATCCCCGCGACGGGGTTGGTGGCGACGGTCCAGACCGCCTCGATCCCCTCGCCGACCGCCTCGAACAGCCCGACCGGTCCCGGGCCGGGGTCGTCGGGGAGCCGGTCGACGGGGACGCCCCACTCGTCGGCGACGAAGGTCCGCTCGTCGGGGTCGGTGAAGGTCCGCTGGCCCGGCCAACTCCCCTTCGAGGAGACGACACGGGTCCCCATCGAGTTGGCCTGGCCGGTCAGCGAGAACGGGCCGCTCCCCGGCCGGAGGTTGCCCGTCGCCAGACAGAGGTCGATCAGCGCCCGCGCGGTGTCGGTCCCCTGGACGTGCTGGTTGACGCCCATCCCCCAGTAACACAGCGCCCGCCGGTCGAAGGCGTCGGCGAGCCGGTCGACCGCGGCGGGGTCGACCCCGGCCCGCCCGGCGGCCGCGTCGGCGTCGGGCAGCGACGCTCGCAGGTCGTCGAACCCCTCGGTGGCGGCCGCGACGAACCCCTCGTCGACGCGGTCGGTCGCGACGACCCGCGCGAGCACCGCCCGGGCCAGCGCGAGGTCCTTGCCGGGGTCGGGCGCGACGTGGACGTCGGCGTCGGCCGCCGTGCCGCTCTCGACGGGGTCGACGACCACCAGTTCGGAGTCCGCCTCGTCGCTCGACTCCCGGATCCACCGGTAGAGAACCGGGTGGGCCACCGCCGGGTTCGCCCCCCAGACCACGTGGCTCTCGGCGTCCGGGACGTCGTCGTAGCTACAGGGCGGCGCGTCGCTGCCGAACGCCTCGTAGTATGCGGTGACGGCGCTGGCCATACACAGCGTCGTGTTGGCGTCGTAGCGGCGGGTGCCGACGCCCCCGCGGGCGAGTTTCCCCAGGGCGTAGGCCGCCTCGTTGGTCTGCTGGCCGCTGCCCAGCACCGCCAGCCCGTCCGGGTCGTCCTCGGTCGCCCGGCGGAACCCCTCGATGGCCCGCCCCAGCGCCACGTCCCAGGTCGTCGCCACCAGTTCGCCGTCCTTGCGGACCTGGGGCCGGGTGAGCCACTCGCCGTCGGGGTCGGCGCTCTCCCGGATCCCGCGGCCACAGGCCAGCCCCTCGCTGACGGGATGGTTCGGGTCCCCCCGGACCCGGTCGATCCCGACCCCCACGTCGGCGCCCCGCTGGAGGTGGCCACACCCCACCGCACACCGCATGCAGGTCGTCGGCACCCACCCGCTCACCGCCCCTCTCCCCCGTTGGGCGCCCGCGGCGTCGCTCCCGATCCGCATCGAAGATCGCGTGTCATTCTCGTCGTCCGTACCGAGTTCCTCGCGCCACAAAGGGCTAACCGATCACGTTCGTGCAGATATTGCCGCACTTCGTGTACGGATCGTCCAGCGAGGCCGTGTGGCGTGTGCCCGTGTGACGATCCGGGGGCCGACCGGTCCGACGACGGCGTCCGGCGACGAACCCGGCGGGCTCCGCGGGGCGCGTCGCCGCGCCGGCGCGCGGTCTCGACACCTTCTTTCCGGCCGCGTCCCAACCCGGGTCCATGACACACGAGCATTCGCGGGCGCTGTACGACCGGGCGCTGTCCGTGCTCGCGGGCGGCGTCAACTCCTCGGTCCGGGCGACCCAGCCCTACCCCGCCTTCGTGGAGCGCGGCGACGGGGGTCACGTGATCGACGCCGACGGCAACCGGTACATCGACTACGTGATGGGGTACGGCCCGCTGCTGCTCGGCCACGACCTCCCGGAACGGGTCCAGGCGGCGGTCCAGCGCCGGGCCGCCGAGGGACCGATGTACGGCGCCCCCACGGAGGTGGAGGTGGAACTCGCGGAGTTCGTCGCCCGCCACGTCCCGAGCGTGGAGATGCTGCGCTTCGTCAACAGCGGGACGGAGGCGACCGTCTCGGCGGTCCGGCTGGCCCGTGCCTACACCGGACGGGACAAGATCGTCGTGATGCAAGGGGGGTACCACGGCGCCCAGGAGTCGACGCTGGTGGAGGGCGACGGCGACGGCGTCCACCCCTCCAGCCCGGGGATCCCGGAGAACTTCGCCGAACACACGCTGACACTGCCGTTCAACGACGCCGAGGCCGCCCGGCGGCTGTTCGCCGAGCACGGCGACGAGATCGCGGCCGTGATGACCGAGCCGATCCTGGGCAACTACGGCATCGTCCACCCGGTCGAGGGCTACCACGAGACCCTGCGGGACCTGTGTGACGAGCACGGCTCGCTGCTGATCTTCGACGAGGTGATCACCGGCTTCCGGGTGGGCGGACTGGGCTGTGCACAGAGCGAGATCGGCGTCACGCCCGACCTCACCACCTTCGCCAAGATCGTCGGCGGCGGGTTCCCCGTCGGCGCCATCGGCGGTCCCGCGGAGATGATCGAGCGGTACACCCCCTCCGGCGACGTGTTCCAGTCGGGGACGTTCTCCGGGCACCCGGTGACGATGGCCGCCGGGCTGGAGACGCTCAAGTTCGTCGCCGAGAACGACGTCTACGACCACGTCAACGGCCTCGGGGAGCGGCTGCGCTCGGGGCTCACCGAGATCGTCGCCGACCAGGCCCCCGACTACACCGTCGTCGGCACGGACTCGATGTTCAAGGTGCTGTTCACCCGCGACGCCGGCGACGCCCGCGAGGACCGGTCGGGCCACTGTGAGGCGGGCTGTCGCCAGCGGGAGGCCTGCCCGCGCTACGGGGCCTGCCCGAAGAACGGCCACGACGTCACCCGCGCCGAGACCCAGCGGTGGGTGCGGCTGTTCCGCGACCGGATGCGCGAGGAGGGAGTCCTGCTGCCGGCCAACCAGTTCGAGTCCCAGTTCGTCTCCTACGGCCACACCGAGGAGGACATCGACCGGACGCTGGAGGCGTACAAGGAAGCCCTGTGACCGGGGATCGACGCCGCGCGCGGCGTCAGCCTTTCGACGGCCGGCCGCGAACGCCGGTACATGCCCGACGACGACATCGCGCTGACCGAGAAGCGGATGTACGGCGCCCGCGGCGAGGGGACCCGTGCGTACGTCGCGGCGGCGCTGGGGGTGGCCTACGTCGACGTCTCGGACGACCAGATCGGTCGGTTCGGGCTCGAACGCCGGTGTGACGCCCGCGACGTGGCCGGCGCCGACGGCCGGCTGGTCGTCGCCACCGACCGGGACGTGCTGGTGGGGGACGCGGGCGACCTGCTCCCGACGGACTTCGGTCGCGCGGTGGCGGTCGGGTTCGCCGACGCCGAGGACGGCGGGGACCCGGTGGCGGCCGGCCCGGACGGCCGGATCGCCGAACTGAACGGCGACGACTGGGTCGAGCGCGCACAGCTCCCGCCGGTGCGGGCGATCGCGGCGGGCCGGGCCGCCACCGCCGAGGGCGTCTACGACCTCGACGGCGTCCACCTGGGGCTCGACGACGCCCGCGACGTCGCGCCGGGGTACGCGGCGACCGGCGAGGGACTCTTCCGCCGCGCGGACGGCTGGAACCTGGAGCGGGCCGGCGAGGCGACCGTCGTCACGCGCGAGGACGGCCGGGTGCACGGCGTCGTCGACGGCCGGCTGTTCGAGCGTTCGAGCGGCCGCGACGGGGGCGACGGCGGCCGGGACGCGGACGGCGAGCGGTGGCACGACGCGGGCGCCCCCGTGGTGAACCCCGTCGACGTCGCGTACGGCGAGGCGACGTTCGCCGTCGACGCCGACGGCGGGTTCGCGCTGTTCCCCGAGCGCGCCAAGGACGGCGCGCCGGGCTGGCGGCTGCGCGAGCTCGGACTGGACGACACGCGAGCGGTCGCCGTCCCCTGACCGGGGCGCGGTCCCGACCGCCCGAACCGCCGGAACCGAAAGGTCGTTTACGCCGGGCGGCGAGCGGCCGGGTATGATCCTCCCCGGCTCACGCTCGCAGGCGTTCGCCGCCGCGCTGGCCGAGGCCGCCGGCCGGCGGCTCGGGACGGTCGAGTACGACCGGTTCGCGGACGGCGAACTCCAGGTCCGGGTCCCCGACGGGCTCGACCGGGCCACCGTGGTCGGGGCGACGCCCTCCGGCGACGCCCACGTCGAACTGCTCCAGCTACAGGACGCCGCCCGTGAGGCGGGCGCGAGCGAGGTGACGACGGTGTTGCCGTACATGGGCTACGCCCGCCAGGACGAGGCGTTCCGGGCCGGCGAGCCGGTGTCGGCACGGGCGGTCGCGCGGGCGCTCTCGCCGGGCACCGACCGCGTGCTGACGGTGACACCCCACGAGTCCGCCGTGTGTGACTTCTTCGACGTCCCGGCGACCGCGGTCGACGCGGCTCCGGCCCTGGCGGAGCCCCTGCCCGACCTGGCCGAGCCGCTGTTCGTCTCGCCGGACGCCGGCGCGATCACCATCGCCGAGACGGTGCGCAACGCCTACGGCGCGGGGACGACCGACTACTTCGAGAAGGAGCGGGACCACGACACCGGCGCGGTGTCGGTCGAACCCTCCGACGCGGCCGTCCAGGGGCGGGACGTGGTCGTCGTCGACGACATCGTCGCCACGGGGTCGACGATGAGCGAGGCGGTCGAGGTGATCGCCGAGCGGGGCGCCCGGCGGGTGTACGCCGCCTGCGTCCACCCGGTGCTCGCGGGCAACGCGCGGACGAAGCTGACCGCGGCGGGCGTCGAGCGGGTGTACGGCACCGACACCGTCGAGCGGGCCGAGAGCGCCGTCAGCGCCGCGCCGGCGGTCGCCGAGCACCTCTAGCCTTCGGAACCCTTTTGCTCGCCGGCGGATCAATCGTAGGTCGATGAGCGACCTCGCCGAGGAGTACGAACTCGACTACTTCGAGGAGGAGGGGTTTCGCCGCCGCCAGTGTCGGGAGTGTGGCGTCGCCTTCTGGACGCGGGACCCCGACCGCGAGACCTGCGGCGAGCCCCCCTGCGGGGAGTACACCTTCATCGACGACCCCGGTTTCGACGAGCCCCACACGCTCGCGGAGATGCGCGAGGCTTACCTCTCCTTCTTCGAGGACAGAGACCACGAGCGGATCGACCCGTACCCGGTCGCGGCCAACCGCTGGCGGGAGGACGTCCTCCTCACCCAGGCGTCGATCTACGACTTCCAGCCGCTGGTGACCTCCGGGACGACGCCGCCGCCGGCCAACCCGCTGACGATCAGCCAGCCCTGCATCCGGATGCAGGACATCGACAACGTGGGCGTCACCGGCCGGCACACGATGGCCTTCGAGATGATGGCCCACCACGCGTTCAACGCC
>CAZMWG010000010.1:0-10904 GCA_964569925.1 uncultured Halobacteriales archaeon
AAAGAGGATGTACACCTCCGGGTGGCCCCAGAACCAGAACAGGTGTTGCCACAGCAGCGGTCCGCCGCCCTCGACCGCGAAGAAGGTCGTCCCGAGGTTGCGGTCCAGCAGGAGCATCACCAGGGCGCCGCCCAGGAGCGGGAACGCGAACAGGGCGATCCCGCTCGTCACGAGCATGTTCCACGAGAGGATGTCCAGGTTCGCCCAGGTCACGTCGGCCGCCCGCTCGTGGACCACGGTGACGATGACGTTGATCGTCCCGAGGGTGGTCGCCACGCCGGAGAGGTGCAGCCCCACGAGCAGCAGGTCCACCTGCGGGTTGGCCGACGTCGTCGACAGCGGGGCGTACAGCGTCCAGCCGACGGCCGCCTCGCGCAGCGTCAGGAAGAAGCGGATCGTCTCGGTGGGCAGCACCAGTCCCAGCACCTGGCCGCCGACCTGCGCGAGCAGGCCGGCCCGCGCCAGCAACAGCGCCGGCGGCAACAGCCAGAAGCCCAGCGCGTTCACCCGCGGGAACGCCATGTCCTCGGCGCCCAGGAGCAGCGGCAGGAAGTAGTTCGCGATCCCGAAGAACACCGGGAGCACGAAGAAGATCAGCATCGTGAGCCCGTGGGTGGTGAACAGGGCGTTGTACGTCTCGGGCGTCCAGACGTCGGCCGGCGGGGTCAGCAGTTCCGTCCGGAGCATCATCGCGTCGACGCCGCCCCACAGCCCCGCGGCCGTGCCGAAGGCGATGTAGAGCATCCCGACGTCCCGGTGGTCGGTCGTGGTGAGCCAGCGGACGAGGCCGGCCCGCAGACGCGTCAGGTCCGCCCGGACGCTCTCGGTGGTGGGGTAGCCGCCGTCGCTCTGGGGGCCGGCGCGGCGCCGGGCGCGCAGCGCCAGCAGGAGGCAGGCCGCGGCCAGCAGACAGAGCGCGGTCGCCTCGACCGGAGCGCGGTTCATCGGCCATCCCCCGGGGCCGCCGTGGCTCCGCTCGGGGACACCATGGGCCGAACTGGTATGTCCAGCGACATAAACCTCCGCCGGGCGGGTCGGGTGGTGTTTAGTTTAGCAGTGACGACTGAGATTGGGAGAAAGACCGCCAAGGAAGCCCCGACCGGCTGCACTCCCGCGGCTCGCTGCGCTCCTCGGCCGTGGGCCTGCGGTGTCTGCTCACGGGCGCCGTCGGGCGAGGAGCGCAGGAAGGTCGTTCGAGAGAGCTCCGCTCTCTCGAACCACCCCCCGAGTCGGGCCGGCCGGGGCTTCCGATGCTGTCTCTCCGGACCTGACACCGCTATCCGCCTAACTAAACACGACCGCGGGTCGTCCCGTAGCTATATCCGTCGGTCGCGAGTCGTCGGTCGTATGTCACGATCTCGGCGGCTGGTCGCCGGATCGGTCGCGCTGGGGCTCGTGGCGGCGCTGTTCGCGAGCCCGGCCGCCGCGCAGTCGGTCAACCGGCGGCTGATCGACGACCTCAACACACAGTTGCTGTACGTCGCCCTGCCGCTGGTCCTGTTCGTCGAGGTGACGCTCGTGTACGCCGTCTACCGGTTCCGGGACAACAACGACCCCAGCCCGACGGTCGACGATCCGGGCCTGGAGATCACCTGGACGGCGGCCACGGCCGTGATCCTCGTGTTTGTCGGCCTCTCGGCGTACGTCACGCTCGCGAACCCGTACCTCACGCCGACCGCGGCGGGCGGCGGGCCCGCTGTCGGGCCCGGGTCGGGCGCCGACGCCGGGAGCGACGACCTCGTCGTCGAGGTCGAGGCCTACCAGTGGGGGTGGGCGTTTCACTACCCCGACGCGAACCTGACCGTCCGGGACCGGCTGACGATCCCGGCCGACCGGGACGTGCGGCTCAGGCTCACCTCGCGGGACGTGATCCACTCGCTGTACGTCCCGGCCATGGGGATCAAACAGGACGTGCTCCCGGGCACGGAGACGGTGGTCCGGACCCGCGGGACCGTGCCCGGCGACTACCGGCTCTACTGTGCGGAGCTGTGCGGTGCCGGCCACGCCCGGATGGGCGGCGAGGTGGCCGTGCTGAACGAGAGCGCCTACCGGGAGTGGCTGGCCGAGCGATCGAGCGGCGACTGAAGGGATCGCCGGCCGACGGGGTCAGTCGGGCACGCCGCCCCGGGCGGTGGCGACCTCCTGCCAGTTGTTACCGACGATCACGGCGTCGAGGATGTCGACCTCGCCGTCGTTGTTCAGGTCGCCGGCGGGGGTGTAGCCGGGCGACCCGCGGGTCGCCTGCCAGCCCCGCCCGACGGCCACCGCGTCGAAGACGTCGACTACGCCGTCCCCGGTGGCGTCGCCCGCGGCGTACACCGCGGTCTCGACGGTCCGGGTCCGCGTCGCGCCGTCGGCGTCGATCGCGGCGACCGTCAGGTCGACCGTCTCGTAGCCCGTCCCGGTCCAGGTCGACTCGATGGTGCCCGACAGCGTACAGTCACCGGCGCAGGTCCTGTTGGCCAGCACCTGCCCGTCGGGACCGCGCAGGAGGACGGCCCGGAGGCTCCCGTCGGGGTCGCTCGCGTCGACATCCACCTCGATCGGCGCGCCGGCGTTGTTCACCGTCGACCGGTCGGTCACCGTCACCGTCGGCGGGTCGTTGACGTCTCCAGCGACCTCGACGGTCGTCCGGTCGGCCGCGGTCTCGCGGTCGCCGTCGGCGGCGATCGCCGAGCCGGTCGTCGCGACGGTGTAGTTCCCGACGTCGGCGTCCTCGGGCACCCGGAGCTCGTAGGAGAGGGTCTTCGAGCCGTCGGCCAGCCAGATCCAACTGGTGTCGTCGCGGAAGGCCTCCCCGTCCTCCGGTGTGGCGAGCGTCAGGTTCGCCGGCGCCTCCACCGAGACGCCGGGCGCGGTCTCGTCGGTCTCCAGTTGGGTCCGCACGGTGACGACGTCGCCGGGCTCGACCCGCTCGCGGGAGACGGTCGTCGAGACGTCGACGGGGCCGGCCGCGGCGTCGGCCGTCGCGGCGTCGGCGGTCGTCGCGTCCGTCGAACAACCCACCGTCGCGTTCGTCCGCCACAGGTGGACGTACCGCTGTGCGTCGGCCATCGACAGCGTGGTCCCGCCGGTCTCGGGGACCGGGGTGTCCTCGGCCCACCAGTTCAGCGCGCGCCGGACCTCGGACAGCGAGACGCGACCGTCGGCCCCGGCGACGGCGCGGTCGACGCAGGTGCTCACCTCGACGGTCGTGTCGCCGCCGACGGCGACCGGCGTCTGTCCGTAGCCGCTCGCCGAGCCGCGCAGCCGGAAGCTCTCGGTGGCGACGGCGTCCTCGGGCACCCGGAGCGTGTACTCGACGGTCAGCCGCTCGCCCGCGGCGGCCCGCTCCCAGAGCCAGCGGTCGGTCGACGGCTTGTAGGTCGCGTCGGGGTCCGCCTCCTGGGCGACCAGTTCCAGGTCGTCGGGGACGTCGACGGCGAACGTCGGTCCCGCGACGGAGGCGTTCGTCTCGACGGTCACCGAGACGGAGACGGTCTCGCCCACCCGCGGCGAGCCCCGGATCGTCCGGGTGGCCGAGAGGTTCCGGCCGAACTCGGAGACCACCGACACGACCGTCCAGGCGGTGTCCGTGTTGCCCGCGCGGTCCGTGACGTTCACCGTCACGTTGTAGACGCCGGGCTCGTCGAACCGCCGGACCGTCCGCGCGGCGTCGGGGCCGAACGAACCCTCGCTCGTCCGCCAGGCGTAGCCCGCGACCGCGCGGTCGTCGGTGCTGGCGCCGGCGTCGAGCGCGACCGGTCGGCCGGCCGCGACGACAGTCCGGTTGGCCGACAGCGCCGCGTCGGGGTCGGTGACGTCGGGCACCCGGACCGTCCGGGTCTCGACGTCCGTCGCGCCGGCTTCCGTGCGGACCCGCAACGCGACGGTCCGCTCGCCGGCCGCCGACCACGAGGTCTCGACGGTCTCGCCGGTCGTCTCGAACTCGCCGTCGCCGTCGAGGTCCCACTCGTGGGCGACGACGGCGCCGTCGTAGGCGACCGACCGCGACGCGTCGAGGGTGACCGTCGCGCCGGGCCGGATCTCGTCCCGGATCGCGAACGCGGCCGAGGGGCCCCCGACGGCGCCGTCCAGCGCGTAGACGGAGTCGCCGGCGCCGTAGTAGACGGTGTCGTTGCCCGGCACCGGCCCGAACGTCACCGGGAGGGTGGGGTCGACCCACCGGACGGAGCCGTCACGGCGGTCCAGCCCCCAGACCCGCTGGGCGTCGTCGCTGGCCACGTACACCGACTCGCGCGCGAGCGCGATCGCGGGCCGGAGCCCGCCGAACTCCGAGCGGAACGACCAGCGGGTCGCCCCGGTCGACCGGTCCAGGAGCGTGGCGTCGGCCCCGTGGACCACGGCGAGGTCGTCGCCGGCGACCGCCAGCCCGTCGACGGCGGTCGTCCCGTTCACCGAGTAGTTGCGCCGGATCTCGCCGGTGCGGGCGTCGAAGGCGCGCACGTCGCCGCTCGCCGAACCGACGTAGATCAGTCCGCCCTCGCGGACCGGCGGCGTGGTCGCCGTGTTCGCGCCGACCGAGCGCTCCCAGCGGACGGAGCCGGTGAGCCGGTCCAGCGCGGCGACCTGACCGTCTCTCATCGCCACGTGGACGGTGTTCTCTCCCAGCGTCGGCGGCCCGGCCGGTCGGCTGTTCCGGTTGCGCTCGAACCGCTGTCTCCACGCGACCGTCCCGTCGCGGGCGTCGAGCGCGTACACGAGCGTGTCGTCGCCGCGGTCGCCGAAGCTGTAGGTGTGCTTGCGCCGCGTCGCGACGTACACCCGACCCTCGTCGGCCACCGCGTCCGTCGCGCTCAGCCGGTCGGTCGCGTACCGCCACCGGACGGAGCCGTCCGTGAGGTTCGCCGCCTCGACGACCGTACCGTCGGTGGCGTACACCGTCCCGTTCCTCACCGCCGGCCTGGCGTCGCCGGTCGGTGCGGTCCAGCGGTCGCGCCCGCTGGCGCCGTCGAGCGCCGAGAGCCGCCCGTCCGCGGTCCCCACGACCACGGTCCCGTTCCGGACCGTCCCGCCACGGGGCACGGCGTTGAGCTGCGTCCGCCAGCGTCGCTCGACGTCACCGGTGAGACCGGGTCGGTCGGTTGCGCCGGCCCGACCCGGCCGAGCGCCGTCGCGCCAGTCCGGAGCCGTCTCGCCGACGGCGACACGCTTCAGGGCGACATCCGTCGATCCGTCCTGCGTCCGGACGGTCAGTCGGACCCGCTCGTCGCCCGCCGCGGCGTACCTGTACGTGACGTTCTCGCCGCGCGCGTCGACCTCACCGTCGCCGTCGAACTCCCACTCGTAGGCCGCGACCGGCGTTCCCGTGGCCGTGGTCGTGTCGGCGTCCGCGCGGACGGTCCGACCGTCGACGTCGACGTCGATCCGGGCCGTCGGTGCACCGGTCTCGCCGGTCCACAGCGAGAGTCCACTCCGGCTTCCGTACAGGAGCCGCGAGTCGAGCACCGCGGGGACGGTGCTGATCGCTCCGACCCGCCACCCGACCCGTCGCGAGCCGTCCGCCGTGTCGACGGCGTACAGCCGGCGGGCCGGTGCACTCCCGACGTAGACGGAGTCATCGGTCACCGCGAGGTCGGTGGTGAGCCGGTCGTCGAACGCGGTCGACCAGCGCCACGCGCCGGTCGCGGCGTCGAACGCGTAGAGGTGACGGTCGGCGGCGACGAACA
This sequence comes from uncultured Halobacteriales archaeon, assembly GCA_964569925.1. Classification (GTDB taxonomy): domain Archaea; phylum Halobacteriota; class Halobacteria; order Halobacteriales; family Haloarculaceae; genus CAZMWG01. The sequence continues at coordinate 5,670 of CAZMWG010000010.1, forward strand.
CCCGGCCGTCGACGACCGCCGGCGGCCGGTCGATCCGTTCACCGGTCCGGGAGCGCCACAGCGCGGTTCCCGAGCGAAGGTCAAGCGCCACGACCGTGCCGGACTCCGTCGCGGCGTAGGCGACCTCCTCCGAGAGGGCGACGGGTGAGGCGGCCCCGTCGCCGGCGTCGGTCGTCCAGCGTACGCCACCGCCACCCCGGTCGACCGCCGCCACCACGCCGTCGGCCATCGACACCAGGACGATGCTCTCGGTCAGCGTGACGGGCCCCGACGGCCGACTGTTCCGGTTGCGCTCGAACCGCTGTCTCCACGCGACCGTCCCGTCGCGGGCGTCGAGCGCGTACACGAGCGTGTCGTCGCCGCGGTCGCCGAAGCTGTAGGTGTGCTTGCGTCGCGTCGCGACGTACACGGACCCGTCGTCGACCACCGGGGTCGTCGCGCTCAGCCGGTCGGTCGCGTACCGCCACCGGACGGTCCCTTCCGTCGTGTCGACCGCGTACACCGTGCTGTCGGCGGCGAAGTACAGCGAGCCGTTCTCGACGGTCGGTGTCGTCGGCGTTCCGTCGACCCGCAGCCGCCACTGCTCGGAGCCGTCGGCGAGGTCGACCGCGTGGACGGTGCCCGCCCCGGTGGCGGCGTACGCGACCCCGTCGACGACGACCGACGCGTCGGCGGGCGTTCCCGGTAGCTCTATGTCCCACCGCTGGGAGGCGTCACGTGTCGGCCCCGCCGGTGCCGTACCGGTGCGCCGACGGTCGCCGTTGCCGGTCGACCACACGGCGTCGTCCTGACCGACGCTCACCCGGCGGGTCGTCTCGTCCCGGGGGCCCGTCTCCGTCCGGACACGAAGCGTTACCGACTCCTCGCCCGGTTCGTCGTAGACGGTCGTGACCTGCCGGCCGGTCGCCTCGACGGTCCCGTCGCCGTCGAGGTCCCACTCGTAGGTCACGCCGGTCGCTCCGTCGGTCGTCGTCCCGCTCGCGTCGAGAGCGACCGTCGTCTCGTTCGCACCGGGAGAGACACCGAACCGCGCGGTGGGCGTCGTGGTCGGACCCACGAGCGACCGCAGCCCCCGGTCGCCCCCGACGAGGACTCTCCCCTCGGTGACCGCGAGTTCGTCGGCGACCGCCGGGACGAGCCGGTTCCACCGGACGGAGCCGTCGGCTGCGTCGAGGCCGTAGACCTGGCGGCCCTCCGAGCTACCCACGTACACCGAATTCGCGGTAGCGGTCGGCGGCGTATCGATCCGGGAGCCGATGCGATGAGTCCACGCCCACCGTCCGGTCGCGACGTCGACCGCGGTCACCCGTTCGGTCCCGGCGACGACGATCCGACCGGCGGCGACCGCCGGCGGGGCGTCGACGTCGAGGCCCGACCGGTAGCGCCACTGGACGCTCCGGGAGCGCCGGTCGAGCGCCACCACGTCGCCGTCGACGCCCAGGAGGTGCAGCCGGTCCCCGTCGACGACCGGCCGGGCCGCCAGACGGTCGACCACCCCGCGGGTCCACTGCACCTCGCCGCCGCTCCGTGAGAGTGCGCCGACGTCGCCGTCGACCATGGCGACGTAGAGGGTGTTCTCGGCCAGCGTGACGGGCCCCGACGGCCGACTGTTCCGGTTGCGCTCGAGCCGCTGTGTCCACGTCACCGTTCCGCCGCCGGCGTCGAGCGCGTACACGAGCGTGTCGTCGCCGCGGTCGCCGAAGCTGTAGGTGTGCTTGCGCCGCGTCGCGACGTACACGGACCCGTCGTCGACCACCGGTGCGGTCACGCTCAGTCGGTCGGTCGCGTACCGCCACCTGATCGACCCCCGCGCGGCGTCGACCGCCACCACGTCCGTGCCGGCGGTGACGTACACCGTCTCGCCGTCGACCGCCGGCGTCGAGAGGGTGCCGTCGAGGGGCACCGACCACCGCGTCGTCCCGTCGGCGGCGTCGACCGCCACCAGCCGGCCGTCGGCCGTCGGCGCGTAGGCCACGCCGTCGGCGACGACGGCCCCGCCCGAGAGCGACGAGCCGACGGTGGCCGTCCAGTCGGTCGAGACGTCGCCGGCCGGTCCCGTCGCGTCCGTCGCGCCGCTCCCGCGGGCGCCGTTGCGGCCGTCCGCCCACTCGTCGGTCGCCGGCACCGACCCCGCGGTCACCCGGCGGGTCGTCGTGTCGACCGTCCCGTCCGGCCCGACGACTCGCAACGTCACCGCGTACGCGCCCGCGTGATCGAACTCGTAGGTGGTCTCGGCGCCGGAGGTCTCGAACGTCCCGTCGCCGTCGACGTCGTACTCGTAGCTGGCGGCGCCGGTCGATCCGGTCGCGTCGAGGGCGACGCCCGTGTCGGTGCCGGCGGCCGACGCGGTGAACCGGGCGGTGGGCGCGCCGGTCGGCCCGTCGAGGCGGGTCAGCGACGCGCCGGCCTCGGCGAACAGCGACCCCTCGACCGGCGCGACCGGGGTGGTGTACGAGCGGTCGGCCCGGGTCCACCGGCGCGAGCCGTCGGCGGCGTCCAGCGCGAACAGCCGACGGCCGTCGTCGCTGCCCACGTACAGCGTCCGGTTGGTGACGACCGGCGCCGTGTCGGCCGACCAGTTCAACTGAGTCGTCCACTCCCAGGTGCCGTCGGTCGACAGCGCGGTCACCCGCCGGTCGGCCGCGACGTACACCCGCTCGCCGGTGACGGCGACCCGGCCGGCGGGGTCGCCGCCGACGTGGTACCCCCAGTCCAGCGCGCCGCTGGTCCGGTCGTACGCGCGCACCTCGCCGCCCGTCGTGCTCACGTACACGACGCCGTCACGGACCGCGGGCGCGCCGGCGGGACCCGCCCCGGTTGACTCGCGCCAGCGCTCGTTCCCGGTCACCCGGTCCAGCCCGACCACGCTCCCGCTCTCGGTCGTCGCGTAGACGTACGAGCCCGCGACGGTCGGCGACCCGGCCGGGGTGGCTCCCAGCGACGCCGTCCACTCGACCCGGTCGGTGGTCAGGTCCAGCGCGTGGACCGTCCCGTCGGCCGTCGGGACGAACAGCGTCCCGTCGCGGGGCGTCGGTTGTGCGACGATCCGGGCGCCGAAGGAGTGCCGTCCGATCGGCGAGCCGTCCGCGGCGTTGAGCATCACCACCTCCTCGCCGGTCCCGACCGTGAGCACCCCCTGCTCGAACGCCGGGCCACCCGCGAGGCCCTCGCCCACCGACCGGTTCCACCGGACCGCGCCGGTCGAGCGGTTCAGCGCCACGACGTTGCCCGAGGCCACCCCCGTGTAGACGGTGTCCTCGACGATCACGGGCGACCCGACGGCGTCGGGGAGTCGCGTCTCCCAGACGTCGTCCACCTCGTGGGTGGGGCCGTCGGTCGCGCCGGCGGTGCCGGTCCGGTCGGGCGCCCCGCCGGCCAGCCGCCAGGTCTCGGCCGGCGGCGTCTCGTAGGAGCGAAGCGTCAGGTTGCGCCGGACGACGAACTCCGACTGGCCGTCGACGGCGTCGGTGGCCCCGACCTCCGGCGCGGCGTACCAGGAGCCGTTGGCCCGCGCGACGGACTTGAACAGCGCGCCGTAGGTCCGGCCGCGGTCGGCCTCGACGTCCAGGACGAGGGACTCCCGGCCGCTCCGCCAGGGTCGGCTCGCGGCCTCGGCCAGCGGGTAGTCGAGCGTCGTCGTCGCCGTGCCGTAACTCGCACCGATCGACTCGCCGGGCGCCCGGACCACCTCGCTGTCGGCGGTGCCGAGCGTGTTGTCGACGACGGAGACGGCGTCGGTCCCCGAGAGGTCCTCCAGCCCCACCGCGACGGACTGCCAGGCGGCCGGCTCGCCGTCGTTGGCGCCGGTCACCGTCACCCGGAACCCCTCGTCGGTGGGATAGAGGTGGGTGTCGACCAGTTCCGGTTCGGGCTCGTCGGGGATCTCGGCGTCGCTGACGCCGGTGAACCCCTTCTCGCGGACCCGGAGCTCCGGCGCGCTCCGGTTCAGATCGATCAACGGGATCGGGTCCTCGGCGACCACCGTCGCCGTCAGCCGGTAGGGCAGCGACCGGTTCTCGCTCTTGACGAGCACCCGGTAGCTCCCCGCCTCGGGATCGTCGACGACCAGCCGCCGGTCGCCGTAGGTCTCGGTGAACGACTCGCCCTGCGGGCTGGCGAGGTTGTCGAACCCGCCCGACTCGGTCGCGTAGGCGGTGAAGTTCCCCGTGTCGGGACTGCGAACCCGGAGTTCGAGCCGCTGTGCGCTCTCGGCCTGGCCCGACGAGAGGGTGACGTCGTACACCGCGTAGTCGTCGGGCACGTCGAGCGAGTCGTAGGCCCGGGCCGTCTGTGTGGAGTAGTCCAGGTTGTGGGTCGGCATCGCGGGATAGGGCTTCGAGAACGTCCGCGCGATGTGTGTCGTGTCCGTCTGTCCCGTGAGGTAGGCCTGGGTCGCGTGGTAGTCAAGCGCCAGCGCCAGCCGCAGTTGTCCCACCGTCCCCCGGACCCCCGAGTAGCTCGTCCGGCCGAGGTTGTAGCTCGTCCCCGGCAGCGCGGAGATCCCGTACACCGGGTCGGAGCTCACCGTCCCGTAGACGCTGCGGGTGAACGCCGGCAGCAGCTCGTAGGTGTCCCGCAACAGTTCCTCGCGCTCCGTGTAGGCCGCCCGCAGGTCGCTGTCGTTCGTGGTCGATCGGATCTCCTCGGCGTTCTCCCGGAGGTCCCGCAGGTTGTCCCTGATCCGGTCGAGCTTCTCGGGGTCGGCCTCGGCCAGCACGTCACCCAGCGCCTCGCTGCGGAGCCCCTCGAGGAACTGGACCACCGAGACCCCCAACTGGGCGTAGCCGTACACCGAGAGCGCCGCGCCCGCGGCCGACCCCCCGAGCTTCACCGCGGCCTTCCCCAGTGCCAACTCCCCGGCCGAGTTGATGTCGGTCGGGATCGGGTTCACCCGCTGGATCGCCTGGCGGGCCTGCTCGTCGCCCCGACGGTCCCAGTAGGCCGCGTTCAGCGAGTAGTCCCGCATGTAGCCGTAATCGTCCGTGAGGTTCGCGACGACCTGCTTGCTCGCCTGCCGGGTCGGCTCGACCGTCGACGTCGCGTCGGCGGCCGGCTCCCGGGCCGCCTCGCCGTTCGGTCTCGGCGCGTCGGTCGGCGTCGGGGACTCGGTCGGGCTCGGCGATGGCGTCTCTGTCGGCGTCGGGGACTCGGTCGGGCTCGGCGATGGCGTCTCTGTCGGTGTCGGGGACTCGGTCGGGCTCGGCGATGGCGTCTCTGTCGGCGTCGGGGACTCGG
>CAZMWG010000010.1:11004-23821 GCA_964569925.1 uncultured Halobacteriales archaeon
GGGACTCGGTCGGGCTCGGCGATGGCGTCTCTGTCGGCGTCGGGGACTCGGTCGGCGTTTCTGTCGGTGTCCCTGCCGGCGTCGTCGTTGGCGTCCCTGCGGGCGTCGAGGTCTCGGCTGGCGTCGTCGTTGGCGTCTCCGTCGGGGTCGAGGTCTCGGCTGGCGTCGTCGTTGGCGTCTCCGCCGGGGTCGAGATCTCGGTCGGGGTTTCCGTCGGTGTCCCCGCCGGCGTCGACCCCTCGGTCGGCGTTTCCGTTGGCGTTTCCGTGAGCGTGGCTGTGGGCGTCTCGGACGGTGTCGGCGTCCCGCCGGGGGTCGGTGCCGGCGTTCCCGTCGGCACGTTCCCCGCGTCCCCCGGTCCCGTCGCCCCGGCGGGACCGGCGGAGGCGCCCGTCGCGGCGACGGGCGAGACGACGAGCAGCAGGGAGAGCACGACGGCGCGGTAGGCCTGGGACCCGTCCGTCGATACCACCCGTTCCCGGTTCCCACCCTCGCTCATCGTGATCGAGCGACGGTCCGACCGTGCTCACGTTCGTCCGGTCGTCGCGCACGAGCGCGCGGGATCGACTTGTGGCGAGATGGTCGCATCTTGGTTACGAGTCAGTTACGGGTCACTTGAATCTGCTGGCTCAGACGACGGAGGGCCACCGTCGACCCGAAACGGCGTCCGGGCGCGCCCCGCGCCGGTTCACGAGTGCCGGGCGGCCACGCCCCCGTCTGGCCTCGTCGCCCGTCGCGATCCCGGTCCCATCCCGTCCGCGGATCACCCGCTTCGAAGCCGTCTCGACCGTTCCAATCGTCGAAGAAGTCCCTCATTCCGGGGTCGAAGTTTCACTAAGTGTCCTATACTGCCATGCGTCGCAAATACGGGCACGATCTGAGCCGATCCGATCACCGACACCGCTCCAGAGATATCAGCTTGCCGAGAGGAGTGCTCGGTGACCGCGAGGCGCGTCCGAACGGGCGCGTTCGGATCGACGCCGCGCGGTCGTCGGCCGGGGAGAGCGCCGCGTCGTCCGCCGTCGGTATCGCGGTCGTCGGGTGGTCGGCGTCGCCCGTGGGGGGGTCGACCGGGTCGGCGACCCGTCGCGGTCGCGGCCGGCCCGGCGTCCGGAGGCCGGTTCGGGCCCGGTCGTCCGGACGGCGGTGGCCGAGCCGTAACACATATTCGGCGCTTCCGCCCTACTGCTGGTATGCACGAGAGACGCGGCGACGGGTGGTCCGCTCCGGGGGTGGCGCCGTGAGCAAGGTCGCGCGGGTCGCCGAGGAGCGAGGGCTGGACGACGTCGGCGACCGCATGGAGGCCCTCTGGCTCGGCACCGGCGACGAGCAGCGCAGCCTGCGCGAACTGGCCGACTGGTTCAACCGGCGGGTGCTCGAAGCGGCTCTGGAGGCGGCCGACGAGACCTACGTCCGCGGGGAGGTCGAGAACACGTACGAACTGCTCGCCGGCGACGACGTCAGCAGCGGCGACCGGACGGAGATCGAGACACGCCTGCGCCAGCAGGGCGTCGACGTCGACGCGCTGCGTGACTCCTTCGTCTCCCACCAGAGCGTCTACACCTACCTCACCGACCACCGCGGCGTCTCCCGCAACGAGGAGACCGACGACCGCTCGCAGATCGAGAAGACCGACGACGCCATCGGCCGGTTGGTGAGCCGCACCGAGTCCGTCGTCCGGAACAACCTGGAGAACCTGCGTGACACCGGCCGGATCGCGCTCGGGTCGTTCACCGTGTTCGTCGACGTCCAGGTGTTCTGCCGGGACTGTGGCCGCCAGTACGGCGTCGAGGACCTGCTCGCCGAGGGTGGCTGTGACTGTGAGGCGGACGGGGAGAACGAGTGAGCCCGCTTCGTCGTGACAGCGTTAGTGGTGTCAAGCCGGCGCCCGGTGACGATCCCGCGGCGTCGGGCGTCCGGCGCCGGACTCGTCGGGGGGTCCCGTCTCCCGGCGCGTCGCCATCCGGCGATGCCGGACAGGTTGTCGACATGGACGTCAGGGTCGGCCGACGCGGGTGTGCGATATCGGCACCGAGGCGTCTCCCCGACCCGTCGTCGGGGGCGACCGGCGATGGCCGGGACTGTGTCGTCGCGCTTCCGGTATCGCCGGACGACCGAGCGCGTTCCCCCAGCACGGTCGTTAGAGGGAGCTAGACACGGAGCCGACCCACGATCGTCCGTTACCGCCCTGCGATGGCAGCGTCGGCCGGGACGGAACGGTTCGGATTGTGGGACACGTCCGGACGAGTTTCCGGCCATGTCGGAACACTCTCTCTCGGAGCCGGGCGGTTCGGGGTTCGGCGGTTCGCACGCCGGGACACACCGATCGGCGAGGTCACCCGAGACGCGTGCGGACGGCGTCATCGGACGATCCGACGCCTCGCGTGCAAGGATTTAATTCGATTCGTCGAGGAGGTGACGGCCGTGACTTCCTCCGAACGAGGGCGGGCCGAGCGCCCGGTAGGCCTCCGCGTCGAACACGAACAGGAGCCGAGAAACGTCGACCCGACACGCCCCCCGCGGTTCTCGTGGCGCGTCGACACGGACCGGCGCGGCGCCCGACAGACCGCCTACCGGATCGTGGTGAGCCGGGACGCCGAGGCGGCCGCCGCGGGCCGGGGCGACCTCTGGGACTCGGGGCTCGTCGAGTCCGACGCGGCCAGTGGCGTCGACTACGCGGGCCCCGACCTGGGGTCCGACGAGACCTACCACTGGTCCGTGCGACTGCAGACGGACGACGGCGAGACGGAGTGGGCCGAGCCCGCCTCGTTCTCGACGGCGCTGGCCCCCGAGGAGTGGCGCGGCGAGTGGATCGGTCGCCGGCCCGGGGTCGGCGACACCGACGGCTGGCGGAGCCGGTGGCGCGACCCCGACGACGACCCCGAGGAGTGGGTCCAGGTCGACCTCGGCGGGTCCAGGTCGGTCGCCGAGGTCGCGCTCCACCCCGCGAACCCCGTGACGATCGTCCGCACGCCCGACGACACCGCCGTGACCCTCTCCTGGGAGGCGAACCCGATCGACGGGCTGGGCTTTCCCGCCGCCTACCGGATCGAGGTCGCCGACGACCCCGACTTCGAGGACGCCACGGTCGTCGCCGAGGAGCGGGTCGCGACCGACGACGAGGCGGCGCCGACCGACGGGACGCCCGGCGAGAGCGACGTCGAGACGCGGACCCACGGGGGCCTCGACGCCGGCGGGCGGTACGTCCGCGTGACGGCGACCGAACTCGACGAGGTGCAGCCGTCGACCGTCGCCGACTCCCACACCCGGGGGAGCCGCCGGACCGAGCGGGTGAGCACGTGGGCGTGTTTCGCGCTGGCCGGCCTGACGGTCCGCGGTGACGGGAGCGGAGACGACGCGCCGGACCTGGCCGCCGGGGCGCCGGTGACGGCCTCCTCGTCGGTGGAGACCGACACCTGGGGCCGCGAGCACCTGGTGAACGGCCACACGGCGTCGACGATGGCGTCGTCCTCGCCGCAACTGCGGACGACGTTCGACCTGGACGGCGACGTGGCGTCGGCGCGACTCCACGCCGCGGGCGTCGGCTACGGCGAGACGTACCTGAACGGCGAGCGGCTCGGCGACGGCCGGCTGGACCCCGCCTGGACCGACTACGAGCATCGGGTGCTGTACGCGAGCCACGACGTCACCGACCGGCTCCGGGAGGGCGAGAACGCGCTGGGCCTCTGGCTGGGTCGGGGGTGGTTCTCGAAGCAGGGCGCCTGCTGGGTCGCCGACGGCTCGCCCCGGGCGCGGGTACTCCTGACCGTCGAGTTCACCGACGGTGCCACCAAGACACTGACCACCGGCGGCGACTGGCGGGCCGCGGAGAGCCCCATCTCGGCCAACGACGTCTACGACGGCGAGCGGTACGACGCCCGCGCGGAGCACGACGGCTGGGCCGAACCCGGCTTCGACGACGGCGACTGGGAGCAGGCGGCGGTCGTCGACGCCCCCGGCGGAACCTTACGCCCCCAGCGGATCGAGTCGATGGGCGTGGTGGACACGGTCGCCGTCGACGCGGTCCACGACCGCCCCGAGGGGCCGATCCTGGACTTCGGACAGAACCTCACCGGCTGGCTGGAGGTCGAGATCGAGGAGCCCGCGGCGGGCGACGAGATCACGCTGCGCCACGCCGAGGCGCTCACCGAGGACGGCGACCTCTCGACGACGGACCTCCGGTCGGCCGACGCGACCGACACCTACGTCGCCCGCGGCGACGCCGTCGAGCGTTACGAGCCCCGCTTCACCTACCACGGGTTCCGGTACGCGCAGGTCTCGGGCTACCCCGGGGACCTGGACCCCGAGGACGTGACGGCCAAGGTCGTGACGACGGCGATGGAACGGCGCGGCGAGTTCGCCTGCTCGAACCCCGACCTCGAACAGCTCCAGCACAACGCCGTCTGGGGGCTGCGGAGCAACACCCACTCGATCCCGGAGGACTGTCCCCAGCGCGACGAGCGGTTCGGCTGGACCGGCGACGCCCACATCTCGACGCGGGCGCTGCTGTTCAACTTCGACGGCGTCCGCTTCGACGAGAAGTGGACCCGCGACCACGACGACGTCGCCTCGACGGCCGGCTACGTCACCGACGTGATCCCCAACAAGGCCGCCGAGGACCCGGCGGACCCGACCTGGTCGATCACCCGCGTGATGGTGCCGTGGTACCTCTACCGGCACGACGGCGACGAGCGGATCCTCCGGGAGAGCTACGAGGGGATGCGCGACTACGTCGACTACTGGACCGGCGTCGCCGAGGACGGGATCGTCCCCGACGAGTACGGCAAGTTCGGCGACTGGCTGGCCTTCGAGAACGCCGACGGCCGCCGCGGGCTCCCCCACGACCTGTTCAACACGGCGTTCGTCTACCAGGTGGTCGACACGTTCGCGAAGGTCGCCGCGACCCTCGGCGAGGACGGCGACGCCGAGACCTACCGCGAGCGCGCCGACCGGATGGCCGAGGCGTTCGACCGCGAGTTCTTCGACGCCGAGGCCGGCGTCTACGGCCCCGGCACCCAGTCGTCGTTCTCGGTGCCGCTGTTCCTGGGGCTGGTGCCCGACGAACACGTCGACCGGGTGGCCGCCAACCTCGCCGAGAAGGTCCGCGCGGACGGCGGGAAGCTCCGGACCGGGTTCCTGGGGACGCGGCCGCTGATCCACACGCTCGCCGACCACGGCTACGACGAACTGGCCTACGAGGTCGTCAGCCAGCCCGAACAGCCCGGCTGGGTGTACATGGCCCGCAACGGCGCGACCACCATGTGGGAGCGGTGGAACTCCGACGAGAGCGTCGGCTCGGGGATGAACTCGCTCAACCACTCCCCGTTCGTCCACGTCTCGGAGTACTTCTACGAGGTGCTTGCCGGGATCCGGATGGGCGACGAGCCCGCGACCGACCACGTGACGATCGACCCGTCGCTCGTCGACGATCTGGATCACGCCTCGGCCAGCGTGACGACCCGGGCGGGCGAACTGGCGGTCGACTGGGCGGACGCGGAGGAGGGGCTCGACCTCGCGGTGACGGTCCCCTGGAACGGGACGGCGACGGTCCGCCTGCGCGGCGGGGCGGCGGGCTCGGCGACCGAGTCCGGGACGCCCCTCGCCGAGGGCGCCCCGGCCGGGGTCCACGCCGTCGAACCGGACGGCGACGACCTGCTCGTCGACGTGGGTGCCGGCGAGTACGAGTTCGCGGTGCGCTGATCGGGCCCCCGCCGGTCGTCGAACCGACGGGGACCCCCGCCGTCCCAAAACGTATAAATAGGATTCTCTGCAACTCGTCTATATTCAGGACGGTCCCCAGAGGATATTCATGAAAGCGATCGTTCAGACAGGCGCGGAAGCGGTGGAGGTACAGGAGCGAGAACGGCCGTCGCCGGGTCCGGGAGAGGTCCTCGTCGAGGTCCACTCCGCGGGGCTGTGTGGCAGCGACGCCCACGCCTACCTCTACGACGGCGGCTACGAGTGGGTCCCCATCCCGCGGGTGATGGGTCACGAGTACGCCGGTCGGGTGGCCGCCCTCGGCGACGGGGTCGATGGGTTCGAGGTGGGCCAGAAGGTGATTGAGGAGCCGATTCACGACTGTGGCGACTGTTTCCAGTGCAAGAACGGCCAGGAGAACGTCTGCCAAAACTTCCACATCACCGGCATGCACGGCGACGGCGCCTACACCGAGTACACCGTCGTCGGCGCCCAGCACCTCCACGCCGTCCCGGAGGGGGTGCCGCTGGAGGAGGCCGCCATCACCGAGCCGACGAGCATCGCCACCCGGGCGGTGCTCGACCGGTCTGCGGTCACGCCCGGCGACACCGTCCTCGTCGAGGGCCCCGGCCCGATCGGCGCGCTGACGGCCGTGGTGGCGGACTCGCTGGGCGCGACCGTGCTGGTCTCCGGGCTCGACCGGGACACCGTCTACCGGCTCCCGCTGCTGGAGCGACAGGGCATCGACACCGTCAACGTCCAGGACCGGGACCTGGACGCCGTCGTCGAACAGTACACCGACGGGATCGGGTTCGACGTGGTGTTCGACGCCACCGGCCACGCCTCCGGCGTCGAGGAGGGCGCCGAGTACGTCCGCAAGGGGGGCCAGTTGCTGATGGTCGGCATCCCCAACGGGAACAGCGACCTCTTCTTCGCGCCGCTGGTCCGGGGCGAGATCGACGTGGTCACCTCCTACGGCTCGAAGTGGCGCAACTTCGAGCAGGCGCTGGGGCTGATGGAAGCCGGCGAGGTCGACGTCGGGGCGCTGACCGACACCTCCTTCGACGTCGACGACCCCGAGGCCGCCTTCCGGGCCTTCCTCGACTCCGAGACCTGCAAGCCCGTCTTCTCGTTCGCGGAGCCCTGAGCCGGCCGGTCGCTCACAAACTTTACCCTCCGATCGGTCGCCCCGCTAGTCGTACGGGTCACAGCCCGGAGAGCGGCATGGAGATCACCGACATCACAGCGACGAAGGTCAGCGACGAGCCGTGGGGCGAGTTCGTCGAGTTCCCCCTGGTCGCCGTCGCGAGCCGCTACGACGAGTACGACGACGCGGAAGGGGACAACCTCGGGCCCGCCGGGAGTGGACGAGGCCGGTCGGCGACGTGATCGTGGCGGTGGAGACCGACGCCGGGATCACCGCTGTCGACCACCGCAACCGGGCCACCGGCGTCATCGAGGCCGTCGTCGACTTCCCCGACACGAGCGGGGTGGAACTGTTCGCCGACGAGGTGATGCCCGAGTTCGCCTGACCCGGTCGGGTTCGGGCGTCGAGCGCCCTCGCGTCGGTCGCCGGAGTCGATGTCGCGTCGACCACCGAGCCCGACGTCACGCCGGCGAGGCCGGCGGTCTCACTCCACGGCTCCGCGTTCAGCGCCGGCCGTCGGGGCTCCATCTCGCGTGTGTCCGCCGCTAGTCGGAACGCCTCACGCTGGCGTTCGCCCGCGTGGTGTCCCGACTGGTAGGTGCGGAAGTCGAGCCACGGTTCGTCGTTGGCGTTCGGCGCGAGCCGATCCTGGCCCGGCGTGTGGAGCGTACAGAGCGGGTGGGTCGCGTGCTCCGCGATGCTCTCGCCGGCGGCGCGGTAGACGTCCAGGGCCGGTTCCGGGAAGTCGGTGTCGCCCGACACGAACCAGACGGCGCCGTAGGCCCCGTACCGCGCCGCGACGTAACGACCGTAGCGGGTCGCCTCGGCCTCCGTCATGGGGTGGCGCGGGATGTGGTGCGGGTGGTCCGCCCACTCCCGGTTCGTCTCCGGGACGTAGTTGAACCAGAGCGCGACCATCGCCGGGATCATCCCGCGCTCGGTCGCCGCCTCGACGAGCCGTTCCAGGTGCCCGAAGTAGGGGGGGCTCGGGTCGTCGAACTCCCAGGCCTCGCCGAAGGGGAACCGGCGCTGTGGCTTCGCGGCGTCCCACTGGGGCAGCGTGTTCGTCTGGACGACGTTGTACCCCTGTGCCTCCCGCTCGGTCAGGTAGTCGGTCCACTCCTCGAGGGTCGCCTTCGCGGGGGCCGACCAGACGGTGTCGCCCAGCCAGAAGAACGGCGTCCCGTCGTCGTGTTCGAGCACCCGCGCCCCGTCGGCGACCCGGAGGAAGCCGTGGCTCCAGATCGGGTTGGGACCCCGGTAGCTCGCGGCGGTGAATCGCCCCGCGTCGTCGAGTCCGGGGTCCGAGACGTCGCTGTCGGTGGTCCACTCCCACCTTCCGGGCTCCGGGGGCGAGAACCGGACCTTCCACGTCGAGTCGCCGTCCCAGAACCCCGGCACCTCGTAGGTGGTCCCCGACTCGTGCTCGAAGACGGCGGTCACCTCGACGGCCGTGTACGGCGTCTCGAACGATCCGCCGGCCGACAGTTCGATCTCGACCGGTCACCACACGGTGTACGGGCCGTCCGCTGTCGCTCCCATACGCTCTCCCCAGGCCGGGCGGACTAAACGGTTGCGAGCGGGCGTCCGCCTCGCCGACGCCCCCGCCGCGGGCGACCCGTCCGAAGGTGCCGGACACGTCGGCCCCTCCCGTCCCGCACACGCGACGGCGCGAGGCCTGGTTCGGGCCGTCGGCGGGCCGCCACGGCCCGGAGCAAGAGATAAGTCCCTGGCCGGCGCAGTTCCGGCCATGGCGGACGACGTTCCGGTCAAGGCGGCGAAGACCACCTTCCAGATCATCGACGCCCTCCGGGAGATCGAGGGCGCCGGCGTCTCGGAGCTGGCCGAGCGGCTGGACAAGCCCACGAGCACGATCCACGACCACCTCCGGACCCTCGAGAACGAGGAGTACCTGGTCTCGGCGGACGGCGACTACTACATCGGAACGCGCTTTCTCGGCATCGGCGAGCAGGCCCGCGCCCGACAGAAGGTCTACGACGTCGCCCGCGAGGAGCTCGACGGGCTGGCCGACGAGACCGGCGAGCACACCAACCTGATGATCGAGGAGCACGGGCGGGGGATCTTCCTCTACAAGTCCCGCGGCCCGGACGCGGTCCAGTTGGACACCCACGCGGGGATGCGGGTGCCGCTGCAGACGACGGCGCTGGGCAAGTCGATCCTTGCCAACCGGCCCCGCGAGGAGACGGAGGCGATCCTCGACCGCCACGGGCTCCCCCAGGTCACCGAGAAGACCATCACCGACCGCGGGGAGCTGTTCGACCAGCTGGGCGAGATCGCGGACCGCGGGTACGCCTACGACGACGAGGAGCGGGTGCGGGGGATGCGCTGTGTCGCCACGCCGATCACCGACCGGGAGGGGCGGGCCATCGCCGCGATCAGCGTCTCCGGTCCCAAGAGTCGGATGCGCGGCGAGCGGTTCGAGCAGGAGATCCCGGACATGCTGTCGCGCAGCGCCAACGTGATCGAGGTCAACCTCACCTACTCCTGACCGACGGGATCGCGGGTTCGTGACCGTCCGATCCCGCGTGGACACGAGCCACGACGTACGGCAGACGGTGTCGGACGGCGTCGGGATCGACGGGGTCGGTCGAGCCGGCGAGCCGGATCGGGCGCTCGCCGAGGTCGTCGACGGCGGCTCCCTCTCGAAGTAGCCACGGGGGCGCGACGCGCTCGCGCTCGCCGGCAGCTTTAGCACTCCCTCGTCCGACGGCGGTGACATGGTGTTGGACCCGCACACACACGCCTGGGGACCCGCGAGCAGGGAGCGGCCGTGGGTCAACGGCCCCCTGCTGGACGCCGTGGACGAGTTCGACGTGCACACCGTCTACACCGCCGACCGGCTGCTGGCGGACATGGACCGCAACGGGATCGACGAGGCGGTGGTCGTCGGCTACCCGATCTGTGAGTGGACGGACAACGGCTACACCGTGGCCGCCGCCCGCGAGCACGACCGGCTGTACGGGATCGTGATGCTCGACCCGTTCGCGGACGGCGCCGCCGACCGGCTGCGGGAGTGTCTGGCGGTCGACGGCGTGCTGGGGGTCCGGCTGGGCGCCGCCTGCCCGTACGACGCGATGTGGGAGCGGTTCGACCCGAGCGTCACCTGGCTCCGGGACGCGGTCGAGGAGACCGACTTCTGGGAGGCGGCCGTCGAGACCGACGCCGCGGTGCAGATCCTCGCCGACCACCGCCAACTCGACCAGGCGCTGGAACTCGTCGAGCGCTACCCCGATCTGACCTGCCTCTTCGACCACTACGCGCACGCCGGCCCCGAGACACCGACCGACGAGGGGAGCTTCGCCCGCTTCGCCGACCTCGCGGAGCACGACGGCGTCGCGGTGAAGGTCTCCGAGACCCCCCACGCCTCCGAGTCCGAGTTCCCCTACACCGACATGCACGACCACGTGCGGTGGCTGCTGGAGACGTTCGGCCGCGAGCGCGTCGTCTGGGGGTCGGACTACCCCAACGTCAGCGACGTCGCGAGCTACGCCGAGTCGCGCCACTGGCTCGGACGGGTGGAGGGGCTCTCGACGGCCGACCGGCGCTGGTTGGAGGGGCGGTCGTTCCGGCGCCACGTCGGGATCGACTGAGCCGCGGCCGACGGTCCCGACGCCCACTCCCGCAAGCTACATACCCGCGAGGACGGTACGCCGTGACGCGTCCGTGGCACCGGTGGAGTCGCTGGTCTCGTCGCCGGACCGGCTCGACGTCCAGTGTGATCGAACCACGCGGGAGGGGTTCCCCGAGACGCTCGCGGCCCACCTCGACGGGCCGTCGGTCGGGGTCGCCCTCGACGACGTCGGACCGGCGCCGGACGACGGCGAGTCCTCGTCCGGGCCGGACGTCTCGCTGGCGGGGACCGAGGTGACGGTCGATCCGACGCCCGCCGGGTTGTGGGCCGCCCGGACCGGCGTCGCGCCCGCGGCGTTCGCGATCGCCGACTACGGGAGCGTCGTCGTCCCCTCGACCGGGAGCGGCGCCGAACTGGTGGGCCTCTTCGTCGACCGTCACGTCGCGGTCGTCGACGCCGACGACGTCCTGCCCGACATGCCCGCCGCGTTCGAGCGGTTCGGCGAGCGGTTCCGCGGGCGTGACGGTCCGCCTTACTCGGCCTCCTCGACGGTGTTGACGAGCGTCCCGATCCCCTCGACCTCCACCTCGACGGTCTGGCCCGGGTCCAGCGCGATGTCCTGGAACGTCCCCACCCCCTCGGGGGTGCCCGTGGCGATCACGTCGCCGGGCTCCAGCCGGACCCGCGAGGAGACGAACGACACCAGGTCGGCGACCGAGCGGATCATCATCCCGGTGTGGTCGTCCTGCATCGTCTCGCCGTCCACCCGGGAGGCGATCGAGAGGTCCTGCGGGTCGTCGACCTCGTCGACCACCACGTACGGGCCGACCGGCGTCGTCGACTGCATCGTCTTCCCGGAGAACCAGTCCAGCATGTCGTCGTCCCCGACGGTCATCCCGAACTGGAGGTCCCGCGCCGACGTGTCGTTGAGGATCGTGTACCCCGCGACGTGCTCCAGGGCCTCCTCGGGGTCGACGTGGCGCGCCGGCTCGCCGATCACCGCCGCCAGTTCCGCCTCGTAGTCGATCTCCTCCGTGACGCGGGTGTGAAACTGAATGGGCTGCTCGTGGCCCACGAGCGTCCGCGGGAGCTTCATGAACACCAGCGGCGGTTCGGGCACCTCGATGTTCGACTCCTCCGCGTGGGCCTCGTAGTTCAGCGCCGCGCAGAACACCGTGTTCTCGGCGGTCGTCGGCGGCAGGTGCTCGATCTCCTCGACGTCGAACTCCGCGGCGTCGTCGGCCGCGTCGGCGGCGTCGCCCGGCCGCGAGATCGCGTCCCCGAAGCCGTCGAACTCGTCGGTCACGTCCCGAACGGTACCCTCCTCGAACACGCCGATGCGATCCGTCCCGTCGACGCTGAAGCGTCCGATGCGCATGTACCGACAGTCCGCGCACCGGCTCATTATCTTTGCCTTTCCGGAACGGAGGTCGGGTCGCTCCGACGGTCGCCGGCGGCCGCCCGGCCTTCGACCATATCGTGGCGCTTTCGGGTGCTCGGTAACGTCACTCGCTGTTCGGCCTCGATTTCTCTCACTCTTTTGACCAATTTGAGTATTGATCGTCGTTGATGTGGTACAGATACTGCCAATCTGGTTGTATATTTTCGGTATTTAGGTTTCGGTTCGCTCTGAGACTTCGCGCACCCGAACGTATGGATCCACTTCCACTGTTCCGGTCGTCCCTTCCGTCGGTCGCGGACGGGCGAGGGGCCGTTGCCCCGGCGGAGCGAGTTACCCCACATCCTCACATCGTTGGGAGAACGTGGGGTAACTATGGACGACGACCCGCCCGAGGCACCCACGCCCCCGGACCTCCCGAAGTATCTGCGGGAACCGCTGGAGCGGCAGGGTCCCGACCGGCTGGAGGCGGTGGCGGAGTACGCCCGGGATCTGGCGGCCTGGAAGCGCGACCGGCGGCGTGCGGAGAGTCGGCGGCGGCGGGCCACCGACGCCGTCGACGACGAGCGACTGGAGCGTCTGGCGGAGCGGGGTGTGTCGACGGATCCGGGAGACTACGAGGATGTCCCCGACGGGGCGTACGTCACGATCAAGACGACCAAACGCAGCGGCGGGACCGCCTACCGGTACTTCTACTGGCAGTGGCGCGAGGGTCAGACGTGGGAGAACGAGTACATCGCCCCGGTGACCCCTCGAGAGTGAGGGCGGTCGGCGGAGGCGGGCCCGGCCCCGTCGGAGACGAACCCCCGCCGTGGCCGAGGATCCGGACCGTGGATGGACGAGTCCCACCCCGGTCGTCCTCTCGGTGAGACGGTGGAGAACTCTCCCCCGTCCGTTCTCTCTGTCCCGGGTGGCGACACAGAAGCCCGTCGCGGGGGGTCGTCGGGATGTCGCCGGGACGCCCGTCGTGAGGAGTCACCGA
>CAZMWG010000010.1:23921-33203 GCA_964569925.1 uncultured Halobacteriales archaeon
GAAGGATCGGAGAGGGAGAGGAGAGGGAGACAACGAGAGGAGACGGGGGACGAGCCACGGGCGATAGGGGGGTGTGAGGGAGGGCAGCAAGGGGAACGGACGACACCGAACGGGAACTGTCAATTGCACAGGACGCACACACACACCACGTTTCCGGTGAAACGGGTCAGAGAGGGGGCCACACCCCAGCGTACACCGTCTCTAGTGTCACAACGATTAGAAGCGTCTGACGTAGATTTATTAGGGTCGGCTCGCAACCGACCAATGAGTCGGTAACGGCGAACGTGGAACCGACGAAGGTCGGTTCCCGTCGTTCTCCGTTCCAGTCGGTCTCTCGCCTCGTTCCTGCGGTCTTCGGTCTGTTCTCCCCGTCGAGAGTCGTCTCGCGTGGTCCCACAACGCCCCTCTCCCGGCGGTTTTCGGGCCGGTCACCGGCGTTCCCACCGGACTTCCGGTGGAGCCAACCCCCGTTTCATCTGGAGTGTCTCCCCCTCTCTTTCCCGGTTTCACCGGAAACGTGGTGTGTGTGTCTCGACCCAACACTCAAGTAGGTTTCACCGGAAACGTGGTGTGTGACGGGGCATGTCCGAGAGTGACGATCTGTTCGTTCGGGAGGACGCCATCTTCGCCGACAAGGAACTGCTGGAGATCAACCACCTCCCCGACGAGGGCCGGATCGTCGGCCGCGACGACGAGATCGCCGAACTCGCCAACGCGGTCAACCCCGCGATCTTCGGACAGTCGCCCAGCAACGTCCTCATCTTCGGCAAGACCGGGACCGGCAAGTCCCTCTGTGCGAAGTACGTCTCCCGACGGCTCACACGCACCGCCGACGAAGAGGGCGTCGACGCCGCCTACGCCTACGTCGACTGCGCGCAGGACTCCACGGAGACCCAGGCGGTCCAGACCATCGCCGACGCGCTGAACGACCGCGACGCGACCGGCGTGAAGATCCCGGACAAGGGAATCAGCACCGCCACCTACTACAAGCGCCTCTGGACGATCCTCGACGACCGCCACGACGTGGTGCTGGTGATTCTCGACGAGATCGACAAACTCGACGACGACGCGATCCTGATGCAGCTGTCCCGCGCCGGCGAGGCCGGGAAGATCGAGCGGTGCAAGATCGGCGTCGTCGGGATCAGCAACAAGATCAAGTACAAGGAGCGGATGGACGAGCGGGTCAAGTCCAGCCTCTGTGAGCGGGAGTTCGTCTTTCCGCCGTACGACGCCACCCAACTCGAGTCGATCATGGAGGCCCGTGGCGACGCCTTCCGCGAGGGCGTCCTCGACGGCGGGGTGGTCTCGAAGGTGGCCGCGCTGGCCGCTCGCGAACACGGCGACGCCCGGAAGGCGATCGACATGCTCCGTTACGCCGGCGAGATCGCCCAGTCGAAGGACGCCGAACGTGTGCGGGAGAGCTTCGTCGACGAGGCCCGCGAGCGCGCCGAGACCGACCGGTTCCGCGAACTGATCCGCGGGTCGACGCCCCACTCCCGGTACGCGCTGCAGGCGCTGACGCTGCTCTCGCTCAACAACCCGGACGCCGAGGGGTTCCGGACGACCAAGGTCCACGACATGTACGAGCAGATCTGTCGCCAGGAGGGCGCCAACTCGCTCTCGCTGCGCCGGGTGCGTGACCTCCTGAAGGAACAGGCCTTCCTCGACGTCATCGAGCAGTCCCGCCACTCCGGGGGCAGCGCCGAGGGGAGCTACACGGAACACAAACTCCTCGAGGACCCCGACGTGCTGAAGAAGGTGCTGCTGGAGAACGGCTCCGCCTGACCGCCCGACCGTACGGCCGCCATCGTCCGGCTCTCTCTTCCACTTCTCGTTCGGTCGTCGACCGCGGGGCCCCAGCCGACCGCTTCCCGTCGCTTCCGGCCCGATGAATCAGATGCCGCCGTACGAACACCTCCGCCGAGGGTCCTCGATCGAGGTCGGATCCGACCGGACACGTCCCGAAGTGTGACCCCCTCTCGATCAGTCCTCGAACCTCCCCGAGCGACGGCGGGTTCACCGGGGTTACGTCCGGAACGACCGGGCCCGAGGACGACTGCCGGGACTGCTCACGACGAGCAGCGTCCCAGGAGTAGTGCGACGGCGATGAACACCGCCAGGACGGCGACGAGTAGTGTCATTCCGGGGCCGCTTGCACTACTCGTCGTGGCGGTCGGCCCCGTCGTTGCCGGCGGGTTCCCCGGGGAGTCCGTCGGTCGCTGTGTGGTCGTCGCTCGTTCGGACGTCGTCTCGGTCGGTCCGTCGGTGTTCGGCGTGCCGGTGTCCTCCCGGACCGTCTCGTTCGCCGACGCTCGGTCCGTCATCGGCGTATCGGTGGCCTCCCTGACGGTCCCGTCGGACGGCTCGCGCACGACGACGGTGACCGACTCGCGACCGGAGAGAGAGACCGTGTGGACCCGCCACCGCCGACGTCGTCGTCCCCGCGGTCGTCGTCACCGCCACCTACGGGGGCGCTACCGCTACCACCGCCCGGATCGGTAGCGTCTCCACCGCTGCCGCCACCACCACCCGGATCGGTAGCGTCTCCGCCGCTACCGGTGCCGGGGTCGGCGGAGTCCCCGCCAGTGTCGGTCACCACGGCGAGCGTCTGTGTACCCGTCGACGCGCCGACGTACGTGGTCCCGTTGACCGCGAACGCGCCGGCCGGCACCCACTCGTCCCCGTCGAGTCGGACGAGGCGCCCGCTCTCCGGTACGGAGTCGATACCGACGGTCGCCGACCCCGGACCGAGCACCGCGAGTCGGTAGACCGACTCGGTCCGACCCGGCGGCCGGGGATCGGCGGGTTCCAGCGAAGCCCTGTCGAAGTGGGCGCCCTCGACGGACTCGTTCGCGCTCCTGAGACGGGCTCAATCAGTGAGATGTGGCAGTGGTTCGTCCAGTGAACGAGTAGTCGCCCGCGTTCTGATGTGAGCCAACGAGAGAACTGGTGCAAACGGCCCGATCTACGACGTATCACGATCCGTCCCGCTTGAACACTGTATATGTGGAAATATAAATTGTTTGTTATAATTCGAGCAATCATTTTATGAATAGCCAACAGAAGCTAATGCATCATTAATCGAACTCGCCGTCAACCGCCGGCCGGACGGACTCAGCTCCCGCGCTCGATGGGTGTCCCGACCATGTTCCCCCACTCCACCCAGGAGCCGTCGTAGTTCCGGACGGAATCGTACCCCAGCAGCTGCGTCAGTGCGAACCACGCGACCGAGGAGCGCTCGCCGATCCGGCAGTAGGTGATGACGTCGGTGTCGGGACCGATACCGTGTTTGGTGTACAGCTCCCGAAGGTCGGCGGGCGATTTGAACTGCCGGTCCGGCCGCATGTTGTCCGCCCAGAGAACGTTCACCGCCCCGGGGATGTGACCGCCCCGACGGGCTGCCTCGTTGTGGCCGGGCGGGGCGGTCAGGTCGCCGCGGTACTCCTCGGGCATCCTTACGTCGACGAACACGGTGTCCGTGTCGAGCGCCTCGCGGACGTCGTCACGGTAGGCCCTGACAGACTCGTCGCGACCCCTCACCTCGTAGTCGACGGCCGGCACGGTCGGAACCGCCTCGCTGGTCGGGTAGCCGTTCTCCAGCCAGTACTCCCGGCCGCCGTCCATCACGCGAACGTCGGCGTGCCGGTAGTAGCTGCTGATCCAGTGAAAGTGCGTCGCGAACCAGTTGGCGTTGTCGCCGTACACGACGACGGTGGTGTCCTCGGTGATGCCGCGCTCCCCGAGCAGGCGCCCGAACGCCTCGGGGCCGACCAGGTCGCGGCAGTGCTCGGCCTGCAGGTCCTCCGTCCAGTCGACACTCAGCGCCCCTGGGACGTGCCCGCGGTCGTAGAACGCCGTGTTCAGGTCGACCTCAAGCAGTCGGTAGTCGGCGGCGGGGTCGGCGAACAGCTCGAGCCGGTCCCGCACCCAGTCCGGGGTGACCAGGACGTCGTCCGGGTAGCGCTGTGATAGCAACCTCCATGAACGTACCCCGCCGGCGGATATATATCCATCGCGACCGGCCTCCATCCCTACCCCGACGCCACTCCGGGCCGGTCACTCCTGGTCGAGAAAGTCGATGACGACTTCCCGGACGGCCCGCCGGAGCCGGTAGGAAACGGTCGACCGGGGGATGTCCAGCTGCTCGGCGAGCTCATCGAGGGTCACCTCCCGGGGGGTCTCGAAGTAGCCCCGCTCGGCGGCCAGCGACAACACCTCGTGTTGCTCGTTCGGGAGCGCCCGCGGGGCCAACAGCGGGTTCTGCCAGCCATCGACCTCAGCGAGCCGCTCGAACCGGAAGCTCAGCCCGTCGGCCAGCCGCGAGCCGATAGTGTCGTACAGCATGCCGGCCTTCTCGTCGTTCTGCAACAGCACTCGCCAGCGCACCTCCGCCCGTCGCCGGGTGAGCTCGACCAGGAGCCCTCCCGCAGTGTACTGTGAGGCGATCACCGGGACGGCGTCACAGCGCGCGATCTCCGAGATGTACGTGTACACGACCCGGCGCCGGCGGGTGCTGGTCAGCAGGCTGTGGGTGCGCTCGGCCTCGCAGGTCCGCTCGCTGAGCGACTCCCGGTCGAGCGACTCGTCCAGCAACATCTCCTCGATCCCCGTGAGCGCTCCCGGGTCGCCGGTGACGGCCTCCAGCAGCCACATCCGTGTCGGCTCCAGACAGGAGTACACCGCCTTCGCATGGAGGGAGTGGTCCTGTATGAACGCGTCCATGTACGCGTCCACCCCCTCGTCGTAGGTGACCGCGAAGACGAACTCGTGCATCAGGCGACCGTACCGACCGACCGGTCCAATCGCTTGCGGTTCAGCGGCCCGGCCGCGCCGGACCGTGGCGCTCCGGCTCTCGCGCGTCTCCTCGGCCGTCGCGGGCCGGACGGCGGTGTCTCCGGGACGGCACGCCCGGAACGTTCCGCCGGAGGTAGACGTCCCGGTCCCCTCCGGGGGAATGGGGGTGACGGTCTCAGACGTTCTGTGCGTGGCCCTCCAGCAGCTTGATCAGCCGCCCGGCGGGCTGGAACCCCTCGTCCAGCCGGGCGACCTCCTCGCCGTCCCGCAGGACCACCAGCGTCGGCGACTTCCGGACGCGTACTCCGCGGCGAGCTCCGGGACTGTCGTCGCGTCGGCGATGGCGACTACCCCGGGCGCTACCCGTGCAACGTTGCCCAGCACCGGCTCCATCGGCGCGCAGATGCCACAGCCGGGGGTGACGAACTCCAGGAGGACCGGCGGCTCCCCGAGCAGCCGCTCGTACTCCCCGCGGGAACCGAGCGTCACCGGCCGTCCGTCCTCCGCGACGCTCCCTTCCTCGATGTCGGTGTCGCTCATTGTCCTTTCTCGGGCCTCGGCGGAAATGTGGCTACCGTCCGGCTCCGAGTCCGGAGGGACGTCACCGGGCTCGTCCCCCGACGCGAGGGTGCGGAGCGGCCGGCTACGTCGACCCTTTACCCTCGCCGAGCGCGCGGGCGACCGCGAGCAGGTACGCCAGGCCGGCCCGAACCTCCGGCTCGCGGGCGGCCCGGGCCAGCCCGAGCAGACCGACCCGGTCCGTGTCGGTGCGCTCGGCCTCGCCGACCGCCTCCAGCAGCGCCACCAGTCCGATACCGTGGGACTACCCGTGCCCGAAAGGGCTGGTAGTCGGGTGATCGGACTGCGAACCTGACACTCCCCCCGCTCGGGATTCCTCCGCGTTTACCCGGAGGAGGATGTCAACCCGACGCCTACGTGGATCGTTGCCCTCCTCCCGGATGGTAGTGTCATTTTTGCACATATCCAATCTCGTCTACGTACTGTCGACACTAGAGTTATGATCACAGAACGCTTCTGACCGCTAAATTGTGGCGAATAGAGAGTCCGGGTCCCGGCGGCGGTGGGGCCGATCGAAATTGTTATTGGTGGAAACGGACAACATAAACCACGATGTCAGCCACCGACGACCGCGGCAACTGGGCCGAACAGGTCGAACAGCGCCGGCAGGCGAAGGTGGAGTACCTCCGAGACTCCCCGCAGTCGCCGCTGCCGCCGACGATGCGTGGGGAGTCGTTCCCCGGACTGTCGTACTTCGATCCGGACCCGGCCTACCGGTTCCACCTACCGCTCGTGGAGCACGGGACGAAAGAGCCCGTCACCGTCGAGACGACAGCCGACGGCACACAGGAGTACCTCCGGTGGGGAGAGTTCCGGTTCGGCCTCGACGGCGAGGAGTACACGCTTCAGGCGTACCGACCCGACCGGGATGCCGACCGGCTGTGGGTGCCGTTCCGGGACGAGACCAACGGCGAGGAGACCTACGGCGCCGGGCGCTATCTCGACCTGGAACCGGAGACCCACGAGGTCGATGGGGGGTGGGTGCTGGATTTCAACGAGGCGTACAACCCCACCTGCGCGTACAATCACGCCTACGAGTGCCCGCTGATTCCGATGGAGAACTGGCTTGACGTCCGCATCGAGGCCGGCGAGAAGGAGTTCCCCGCCGAGCCCGCTGACCCCCACGAGCACGGTCACTGAACCGACGCTCCGCCGGTCGCTACTCGCTACCACCGATCGAGGCGGGCGACGGCGAACACGCCGGCGACGGCCCCTCCATCGTCGCCGCCGGGGACCCCATTGTGTCAGTATTGTACCCTTCTAAAATTTTTCCGTCCGCGATCGGGCCGTCGTTCGTGACGTTGACCGAGCCCGTGATCGGCGTCGTCTCGTTCGAGCATCCGTCCCCCGGCGCTCCCCGACGCTCGATCGACGCGGCAGTAGGGGGGCTCCGATCGCTCCGGCGAGGACACGACCGAGGCCGCCCGTTCGGGAGCGGTCTCTTGTGGTAGTATTGCACAATACAAAATATACTAATTCCTCGGGGACGACGAATCGTATGGATGTATCCGGACGAAGAGCTTCGGGTTGTATCGCGGACGATCGGCGCGGTCGAACGGGGTGAGAGACCGTGAGCGACGGTCGACTGGCCCGGGCGCTGGCGGCCGTCGGACGGGCGGCTGGGACTCACAGGCGGGCCGTCTACGTCGCCGTCGCCGCGTTGGTCGTGGTTTCGAGCGTCGGGGCGGCGAGCGTCCAGATGAGCCTCGGGATGGAGTTGTACCTCGAAGACGACTCGGAGACGACGGCCAACTGGCAGGAGATCCAGAGGGACTTCGATCAGGGGAACGTCGTCTTCGTGATCATCGAGACCCCCGACGACTTCGACCTCTACGAACCGGAGAACGCCCGGGAGATCGTCGACCTGTACGAGTCGTACTACGAGAACGTCGAGTCGGCCGGACTGGTGACCAGTTTCGCCCACCCCATCCAGGCCGGACCAGGGGGCGGGGAGATCCCGGACACCAAGGCGAAGGTGCTCCACTCGTTGCGGGTCACCCACGAGGAACACCGCTCGAACGAACGGGTCATCTACAACCTCCACCCGGAGGCCCGCGAGACCGGGCAGTTCGACGGAGGGGATACCGCGGTCGTGATGATCCAGTACGGTGATATCGAGGTCCCCGAGGAGCGGACCGGCGAGTTCTTCGGTCTGTTGCCCCCGAGCGAGGACGAGATCGTCGAACAGCAGGTTCGGGAGACGACGGAGCGGGCGGACCTCCCCGAGGAGATGGACGTGACTATCACCGGAACCCCGGTGTTCGAACAGGCCGCCTTCGGCATGTTGTTGCCGGAGATGATCGAACTGTTCGCGGTCGCACTCGGCGTCATCCTCCTGTCGATCGTGTTCGTCATGCGGGGAACCCTCCGGAAGACCCGTCGGGTCGTCTTTCCGCTCGTGACCACCCTGTTGTCGGTCCTCGCGATGGCCGGGATGATGGGCTACGTCGGGTTCGATTTCAACGCGGTGATGCTGACGGTCCTGCCGGTGGCACTGGGGCTGGGCGTCGACTACGGACTCCAGATACAGACCCGCTACGTCGAGGAACGGCGAGCCGGCGTGGCCCCGACGGAGGCGGCCGCGACGGCGACCCGAACGGCCGGGCGAGCGGTCGCTCTCGCCCTCGGGACGACCCTCGTCGGGCTCGGGTCGCTGCTCGTGGCCGAGGTGCCACCGGTACGGCAGTTCGGGACGACGGCGGCGTTCAGCGTCCTCGTCTCGATGGGACTGTCGACGACGCTGCTGGTCGCCCTGCTCGTCGAGTTCGACGACCGGTCGACGACGACCGAGACGGCCTCGCGAGACGGGTCCCGTGACGGCGACGGTCTCCTCGAAGCCGTGTTCGACAGTCTCGGTCGGGCGGTCGCCCTGCGACCGGCGCTGGTCGTGGTCCTGGTCGGGAGCCTGATCGCCGGGGGCGCCGCCGCCTATCCCGCCGTCGACACCAAGACCGACATGCTCGACTACTGGCCGGACGTCGAGGAACGGCAGGACATCGAGCGGGCGGAGGACCTGCTACTGAGCCCCAACATCCTCTACGTCGTCGTCGAGTCCGAGGACGCTTACGACCGCGAGACCTTCCTCGAAATACGCGAGTTCCAGCGGGAACTGGAGAACCACGAGGAGATCGTTACCCCGATGAGCGCGGTCAGGGGCATGGAGATCACCAACCACGACGAGGTTCCGAGCGGGGAGGCCTTCGAGCGGAACCTCGCGAAACGCGCGAAGGTCGATCGCCCGCCGACGCTCGCGAAGACGCCGGCCGATCACCCGGACCGCGTGGTCGTCCAGGTGTTCGCCCGCGATATCGAGGGCGAGACGGAGCGTGAGCTGATCGATTACACGAAGCAGACGGCGAACGCGACGCTCCCGGAGTCGATGGACGCCCGGGTCACGGGCGAGATGGTGATCAACCGAAACGTCATCGAGAACGTCACCGCCGGGTTGAACCGGACGACGCTCGTGAGCTTCCTCGCGGGGGCGGTGTTCCTCGCGATCGCGCTGCGCTCCGCTCGCGAGTCGATCCTACTGGTCGGCGGGGTCGCCGCGACCACGCTGGCGATGGTCGCCGGCGGCATGTACGTCCTCGGGGTCCCGTGGAACCCCCTCACCGTGACGACAGCCGCCATCGTCCTCGGGATCGGCGTGGACTACGCCGTCCACGTCTACGAGCGCTTCCGCGAGGAGGCCATCGACGGTACCACCCTCGCGGCTGCTGTCAGGACGGCGGTCGTCCAGAAGTCACGTCCGGTACTCGGCTCGGGGGCGACTACGATGTTCGGGTTCGGTGTCCTGGTGATCTCGGACTTCCCGGTGCTGTCGAACTTCGGGCTGGCCATCGGGCTGGCGATGGGACTCGCGATGCTCACCTCGTTCGTCCTCCTGCCGGCGCTGGTGGTTCTGCTCGG
>CAZMWG010000011.1:0-23457 GCA_964569925.1 uncultured Halobacteriales archaeon
GACGGCGACCGGGTCGCGGTCCTCGCCCACGAGACGTTTCCCGAGCGCGCGAAGAACTCCCGCACCTCGCCGGGTTCGACGACGACCAGTCCGTCGGGTTTGTCGCGGTCGCTGGCGACCTTCGCCGCGCTCATCGTCGGCGCGACGCCGACGCTGGCGACGACGCCGACCTCCTCCTCGATCAGCGCCTTCAGCCCGCGGCCCCACTCGCGGGCGCCCGCCCAGCCGACGCGGTCGGTGACGTCCAGGTAGGCCTCGTCGATCGACACCTCCCGGACCACGTCCGCCGCGTCATCGAGCAGTGCCTTCACCTCGGCGCCGACCGACTCGTAGTGGTCCATGTCCACCGGCCGGTAGAAGCCGGCGTCGGCCACGTCGACGTCGTCCTCCCGGGCGGCCTCGACCTTCCGGGGGAGCAACTCCAGGGCCTCCGAGATGGCCATCGCGCTCTCGACGCCGTACTCGCGGGCCTCGTAGCTCGCCGTCGCCACCGCGCCGTGTGTCTCGCCCGGCTCGTACCCCATCCCCACGACGAGGGGTTCACCCTCCAGGGCCGGCTCCCTGAGCCGTTCACAGGCCGCGTAGAAACAGTCCACGTCCACGTGGGCGATCACGCGCTCCGCCGACTGTCTACGCGTGTCCTGCGTAAACCAGCGTGTCGACTGCTCCCCGTCCATGGACTCGCTTAAGTGAGCTATGACGGCCGACCAACTCGAACCCATCGCTCCGCGTGACGCACTCGAACTGTGGCTCGACCAGATGGACGGGGATCTGTCACCCCACACCGTCCGCGCTCGACGCTACCGCATGGGGTTCTTCGTACGGTGGTGTGAGGGCGCTGACGCCGACGGCCCGCGGCTGACGAACCTCAACGAGATCAGCGGACGCGACTTGCTCCGCTACCGCAACTGGCGTGCGGACGGTATCAACAGGGTGACGCTCAAGACACAGCTGTCCGAGCTGCGCGTGTTCATGCGCTTCTGCGCGAAGATCGACGCGGTACCCGAGTCCATCCCCGAGCGGATCAACGTTCCCACGCTGCAAGGTGGTGAGAACGAGCGGGACACGTTCGTCTCCGCCGAGCGGGCCGAAGACGTGATCGAGTTCCTCGAAACATACTATTACGCCTCACTCAATCACGTGCTGTTCCTGCTCACGTGGCAGACAGGCGCTCGGATCGGCGGACTACACAGTCTCGACCTCGCCGATGTCGACTTCGAGAACGAGCGCGTCACGTTCGTCCATCGACCCGATCGGGGGACCAGACTGAAGAACAGAGACGGCGGTGAGCGCGTCGTCGCGCTCCCCTCGAAGACGATCACCGTCGTCCGCGACTACGTCGAGGTGAAGCGCGAGCCTGTGACCGACGAGTACGGCCGCGAACCGCTGTTCGCGAGCCAATTCGGGCGCATGAGCAAGCGGTACCTGCCGAAGCGGCTGTACCAAGTCACACGACCGTGTCACATCAATCAGCCGTGTCCCGCGGACAAGGATCCAGCCGAGTGTGAATACACGGGTGGCGTCGACGACGCCGTCGCGTGCCCGCACAACGAGCGCCCGCACAACATCCGCCGTGGCGCGATCACACATTGGCTCCGCCAGGACGTGCCCGAGACGGCGGTCAGCGATCGGATGAACGTCTCTGAGAAGACGCTTGACCGTCACTACGACGAGCGGACGGACACGGAGCGTGCCGAGCAGCGACGGAAGTTCCTCGACGATGTGTGACTGTTCGTCACACAGCGATGCACGGATGTCACTCGGTGGCCTGATCGTCGCCTGTTGAGGCGACAGTCACGGTCACGCCACCTATCCCGCTGCTGATAGCGTTGTACAGCCACGCTACGACGATGCCGCCGACGCCAGCGACCAGCGCGTACGCCAAGATGAAGATCGGCCATACCAGCAGGTCACCCGCTCCGAAGGAGCCACGCGGCGTCATCACAGCAAGAAGTGCGTATCCTACGAAACCGACCACAGCACCAACCGTCGCTGCGAACGTGCCAGCAGACCGTGGACCGATGCGCATGATCGTCCGCTGCTCTCCACCTTCGTGAGAGCGCGAACCCTCGTCGCGCGACATACTCGTCGCTGGCGTACAATTCAGTATAAGTGTTCGGCTATGACATCACCTGTCGCACGTTCAACTCGTACACAGCACTACACTCGTCACACGTCTGTCGCGGCTTCGCTGTCTCGCCGTCGAACAGAAAGACGACCTCGCTGCCACACTCGCTGCACGTGATCGCGACGGTCACGAGTCCCACACTCCGCTGGGTGTTGTGTGAGTCCCGATCTCAAGATCGAGGTCGCTGCGTTCGTCGTCGCTGCAGTCGTCGGTGGCGATCTCTCGCTCGAAGTACCGCTCGAAGTTCGCTTCCGCGGTCCGTCGACGGATGTCGTTCAGCTCCTCGACATTCTTGCCGAGGGAGTACCCCTCGATGTAGATGTCTCGGAGCGTGTCTTTGCTGACCGTGAGAGTGTCGTCGTCACCTGTCATAGGATCACACGGCCGAGCGGCGGTGAGCCGCACGGCACAGAAAGAGCGGGGGAGACGCCCGCAAGTCGCGATCAGCTCTGTGCAGGGTTCGACGGCTGGTTGACATCGGCTGCGTCACACAGCTCGTCGAACTGCTCACGACATCGTTCGCAGTAGTAGTGATCGTTCCGCGCCCTCCAGCTGCGATGCCCCTCGGGACAGACTGCCCGCCAGGGCTCTGCCGTCAGCCGCTCGCCGACACTCATTGTTCGACCGCAGAGAAGTCGAGGTCGGTCGAGTTCGCGAAGTAGGTGTCGGGGCGCTCGAACGGGATCTCGTCCTCCGAGCGGGGAACGCCGTTTTCGTAGAGCGCGTCACGGACAGCCTGACACCGCTCAACGATCGTTGTCCAGCGCTCGTCGTCGAACGTGAACGGCGCTCCCTCGGGCCACGTACGGACTTCGAGATCCTTCTTCGAGACGTACACGACCTGTCCGTAGTCGGCGTCGAGCGCCTTCATGTAGACGTGCAGCTGGTCCAGGTGCCGATCGACGGGCGGGTCGAAATTGTACCAACTGCTGCGGGACTTGATGTCGTACACGATGTCGGTCGTCGGGTCGTACAGATCGTAGTGCCCAACGAACCGCAGTCCGTCCGTTTCGAGGTCGATCTCCCCCTCGATGTGGTGCGGGTGGATGTACCGATCATCCATCACCGTGCCCTGCACGAACTCGTGGACGAGGTCACCCATCTTGAACGTGCCCAGCAGATCGAGGTCGGGCTGCTCGGAGAGGCCGAGCTTCTTCACCAGCAGAAGCCACTCGCTGTAGCCCACCTGACTGGGGTGGAACACCTTCGGGTCCCACTCGACGTGGCTGTCGCCATCCCTGTCGCCGACGAGCTGCCGTCGGATGCTCTCCTCGAAGTCGATGGGGGTCGGCTGCTCGTTCGATGCGTCTGCTGCCTCGGTCGGAGCATTTTCTGTTTCGCTCATAACAGACGCCGCTGCAGCGGGTGCGCCACAGCGGACGAACAGCTCTACACCGTTCAGGGCGGGATGTGGAGACGAAGAGACAGCAGTTGAGTATCGCTACGCTGAACTACAGAGAAAGGTCGTGCTTCTCGATTGCTTCGTTCACGTGGTTGATCGCGGCGAGGATGCGTGATTCTTCGTCAGGACGGTAGCGAGCGATCCCTTCACCGCGCTCCTCGTAGATGCCGATGTCGACCAGATCGTCCATGTGTCGATGGACGGAGTGACGACTGACGCCCGCCTCCTCGGCGAGTTCGGATTTGTTCCTAAACACGAGATCATTATCGAGCGTGGCCGTGACAGCGTACTCGACGAGCTTTCCGCGAGCCTCGTCCTCGAACAGCCATCGCGCTGGCATGGTGTCTCCACGCCAACCCTGTTCCTGTTCGCGCTCCTCCACCTCGTCGTCGGTCAGCGGGCGGAACATCTCGTCTGACGCGGTGTCGTCAGAGGCGGGTCGCGCGCTGCCGAACAACGATCCGCTCATGATCAGTACGCCTTGGTCCCGTCGTCGACTGCCGTGTAACCGACGAGATGGAGGACATCACGGATGTCCTCGTCGACATCACGTGGCCGCTGTGGACCATCGATGGTAACTCCGCGGTACAACTCTTCGTTGATCGACGCCGTAATCTCGACGGTATGGTCGGCCCCCTCGTCGTGGGCCCGCACCTCTATTTTGTCATCTGTTCTCTTTACATCGATCTTGTCGAAACGGCTCCCGTCGGGCAAAATCTGCTCGATTGGGGCGCCGTCGCTGTCATCGATGAATCGCTCGGGTGGGTGTTCGACACGCATCCGTACCACAGGTACAACCGCCGTCTCCCCTATCATAAAAGTGTCGACTGTGTACGACAGTCCTGTTGATATATCATCTGTCTTTCACAGCCACAAGTGATTAGTGTGGCGGGCCTGCATCGTATGTTGCCCCGAAAGGGGCGGTATGATATGGGTTGAGGTCGGCCGCACGGGCCCCACGTATGCCAGGGCGAGGTCACAGCCTCGTCCCGCTAACGTGGGGTCGTGCCGCTCCTCAATTGGAAACCAGCCTCCTCCAGCGCCGCCAGTACCCGTTCATTGACGCTTGGGTGGATCTGCGGACCCGACGTACGGGCGACGCGGGGGTAGGGATCACCGTCCTGGGGACTCCACTCGGAGGATCCGTACGCGCGGGGGAACTCGATCAGCCCGCGGGTCTTCTGCCCGTCGTCGCGGATGTAGGCCGACTGTCCGAGCGTGCAGTCGACGGCCTGCATGGCCATCCGACCACCCTGACCGCTGACGAACACCTCGACACGGTCGTGCTGTTCGAGCGTGTCATCGAACGTCGTCGGCTTCGCAGGGAACTCCGTCCCGAACACTTCGATGCCGACCTGCTCGAAGTCACCGTCGACCTCCTTGGCCATCTTCTTGATGTGCTGAGCGTCAGGACCCGCGCTGTCGACGAGACGGAAGTCACGCGTGGGCTTGCCGTTGTAGCGGTCCACGTCGAACGGGTAGTACGACGGGTCCAACTCGGTGATGCGATTGTCGTCCGCGGACGTGCGTCCGAGCGCCTCCCACAGCTGTCCCCGCACGACCGTCGGGTCCTCGAGGGTGAAGACGAAGTCACCGCCGTACCCCTCGCCGCCACGGATGTTCTGCTCCTCGTAGGGATCGCCCGTGAAACCGACATCGACGAGCGTGCCACCGATGGCAGCCGTCGGCTGCACCTTCACACGCGGGTAACTCTCGTACTGTCCACCGCCGTTGCTCGTGCCCTCACGGGCCTGTTCGAGCTTGTTCTCGAGTCCGTCGAAGCTCATGTGTGTGGAGTGTGGGTCGCTGATCGACGACCGTGTCTCGCTGCCCTGCGCACCTCGTCTGCACTACAACATGACGCACGGATGCGACATAGGTCTGTTGATCTCGTGCGACACCAATCGAGAAAGTGTAGCACCCAACCAACAGACTCAAGTTCCCCTGCACGCTACAATGGGGTGCAGTCGGTCGGTGCGTACGGCCGATCGACACGGACGTGGAACGTACGTCTGTGAACGTACGTTCACTATACAGCAAGAGGCGTTGGTCTGTCGTTGACCTTAATGTATTGCAGGTAACGATCGTCAATCCGACGGGGCGACACCCTGCTCGTCACCCTTCTCTGCTGTCTGTCGATCCCGACCTACATACTTCGGAAGTATGTTGCTCGCATACGACAGATTTATGTGTAGCAGCCAGTAACCATGATGTGTATCGATGAGCGCGGACGACCGTGATCCCACCTGGGGTGTGCAGCGACTCTCGGGCGCCAACTTTCAGGCGTTCGAGGATGTCGTCGACCGTCTCGCGGCGCAGCGAGGTGTCGACCGACGTGCGCTGCGGAACGCCCTGGGCCACTGGGTCGACCACGATCTCGATACGGCCGTCGG
The DNA here is from genome assembly GCA_964569925.1 of uncultured Halobacteriales archaeon. Lineage (GTDB taxonomy): Archaea > Halobacteriota > Halobacteria > Halobacteriales > Haloarculaceae > CAZMWG01. The sequence continues at coordinate 5,924 of CAZMWG010000011.1, forward strand.
AGAGTACGACGTGCCGAAAGAGATCGTTCGTGAAGCAGCTGCAGCCTGCTCCCGCGCGGTACAGCAACAATACCCTGAGCTTTCCTGACATGAACGTCGACCAGTACAAGATCGATCGTTTCGTCGAGACGCATGGTCTGAGCGCCGACCACCAGTTCCGCGTCCTCGCCGAGGAGGTCGGTGAGCTGGCCGAGGCCCTGTCGCGTGATGCGGACGACGCTCACATCGCCGAGGAGATCGCCGACGTGATTTTCGTCGCTCGCTCGATCGCGTCCACGCGTGACATCAACGTCACGCCGAGGGTGAACGAGGTGAGCGAGGAGAACCTCGAGAAGTCCACCGCGACCGAGGGCGACAAAGTCACGAAGGCGACCGACGGGGGTGATGGGGGAGCGGGAGACGGCCCGTTCCCCACGTTCGGGACGGGGTACGCTGGTGACTTCGCCTCGAACAACCACGAGGCGGAGGACCTGCTTCGACAGGCGGCTGACAACGCGCTCGACGACGCTGGTGCGCCGTTCCACCCCGATCATCTCGAGAACGTCGAGCTGGATGTCGGTGTCTCCGTGCGCGCCGTGAAGCGAGACGACGTTGCGTCCGCGGACGCTGATGCGGAGGAGGTGGGCGGGGATGACTGACCAGCCTCGCATCTACCTCGCTGGTCCGATCCGTGACCGCTCTGACGACGGGCGCACGTGGCGCGACGAGGTGGGTGAGAAGTCGTGGGCCGAGTGGGTCAACCCGCTCGACAAGTACGACCCGCGCGAGGGGGGTCGCGACGTGGAGACGTACACCGATCAGGAGATCGTCGACACCGACCTCGCTGCGATCGATCGGTGTGACGCCATCCTCGTGCGATACGACGGTGAGCGGACCTGGGGAACGCCGATGGAGGTGCTGTATGCGAGTCAGCAGTACATCCCTGTCGCCGTCGCATGGCTGGACGACAGTCGAGTCAATCCATGGGTGACCGCGCACGCTGACTACGTCGCCCCCTCGCTCGCGAGGGCGGACGACTGGCTGTTCGCACAGCTCCGTGACGACGTAGAGATCGAGCCGCCCGAGCCGAGTGACGCGATCTCCTGCGACCACAGCGACGATCTGGACGTTCCTGATGGTGCGCAGCGGGCTGCTGAACAGGCTGCCGACCACGCTCGCGAGCAGACCATCTCGCTGTCTGGTGACAAGATGGCGCGGATGGTCGCCGAGGACGTGGCGACGCTACTCACGGACAGTCGTGACACGCATGGTGACGCGATCGAGAACACGCAGCACATCGCCCATGGGTGGAACTGGTACCTCCAGGGGGAGGGCAAGCTCGCTGACGGCGCCTCGATCGACGGGACCGACGTGGCGGCGCTGATGACGCAGCTCAAGCTCTCGCGCAACTCTGTCGGTGACTTCGATGTCGATCACCTGCGCGATGTTGCTGGGTACGCCTCGATCGGGGCTGCGTGCGCTGTCGACCGCGGCGACGCCAATCTCGACGAACTCCAGGTCCACGCCGAGGACGGGGGTGGCGGCTCGTGATCGCACTCCCGCCGCTGACGTTAGGCAACGCAGCCGCGCTCGTGTGTGGCACACTCAGCGTGTTGTTCCTCGTGAACGGCACTCGATACGGGCACATCGACGAAGTTCTGATCGGAGTGTTTCTGCTGATCGCTGGGTGGGTGATCCTTGCGTGATCGTAGTGGAAGGCGAGACGCGGTGTCGCGAGTGTGGCACGCAACATACGATGATCGTCTCACCCGACGGCCCGATCGACGACGATGGGTTCGAGGGGGACTGCCCTGAGTGTGGCGAGATCACCGCACACGAGTTGGCCGCCAAGTACGGGGGTGACGACTGATGTCCAAGGGCGAGAAGCGCCGTGGCGCGGCGCTCGCACCGAACGTACTGTGGGCGCAGCGCAATGAAGGTGAGACGGTTGAGCTGGCGTACGACGATGCGACCTACCGTGTCACGGTGGAGCGCGTGGATGGAGGTGACGGTGCGTGACGTTCGTCTCCTGCCCGAACGGACACGAGTATCATGAGGACCACCTCGACAAGGTCGGGATGGACCTGCGTTGCCCCGAGTGCGGACGGGTGGTACCTTGTGACGAAATCGACGGACGGTGATCAGCTGTGGGAGACATCGAGATCGACGTGATCTACGAGGTCACCTGCGAGAGGTGTCGGTGGTCCGAGCGGGTCGAGGAACGGGACGGTCACGCGACGCTCGGCGGTGCGGCTGCCTACCGCGGTGCGCGCCACGAGAGTCGGTGTGGCGGGACGGTATCGATCACATCGACGGTCGAGCGCGCGTGACCTGGGTTCGGAGGACGGTTGGGCCGTAACGATCGAAGTGTACTTGCCGAGTCGTACGAACCCGCCGATAGGTCATGTTCGATAGGGAGGCCCTCACCACGATGTGGACAGCTGTGGTTGGTGAGGAAAGACGGGCCTTTTTGTCGGACGGGGCCATCGAGTAAGGTGCGTTCGGCGAGACGGCGTGGGTCGTAACCCACGAAGTGACGGACATCGTTGTGAATGAACAGATAGAGGCATCGCCGTCGCTCGTCGACGTACTGAGTCGTGCGCCGCCAGGGTCCAACCACGACGGCGCACGGATCTGAGTCCCTCGGCCACCGAGGGATGGGCCGAAGGCACGAGCCAGTATGCGGTCGGTTCTGGTATCGTCTTCGGTTCAACGCAGTCGGTGGCACGATGAGATCCATCCATGATCAAGAAAAACGATAATACCAGCGACGATACCGACGAGACACCACCCGCGAGGGAACCAGTACCGACGCCTTTGCTCTCGGTCGAGGAACAATCGTTCAGTGACTACCCGATAGTTTCCATCCCTGAAAACGAACTCTCCCCGATCAAAGAACACGCTCGTCGGATCGCCAACCAATGGCACGGCGAGTCCGAGAATCACGTACGGGGGAAGCTCGGCGAATACGCCTTAGCGAAGGCCCTCGGCATCGAGAGTGATGTCGACTTGACCGTGTATGCCGACGGTGGCGACGGCGGTGTTGACCTTCGGTATCGCGGAGCGACAATTGAGGTCAAAACGGTAGGCCAGCACCGACCCGATCCTTCACTCACCGTTGATCAGTACGAACCGCTCACAGCCGACTACTACGCGCTTGTCAGTCGCGTCGGGAAAACGGCTTTCCAACTTGTTGGTTACACCCCACGACAGTTCGTTGCCGACGCACCGATCCAAGCAAACGAGCGGGGTGGGTATCACCTCGTGGATCAAGCATATCTATTTCCATTTGTTGGCCTTGAGATATAGAGGTTTATTTGCCGAATCTCCATTCAACAGGTAGCTCAAATCTGTGATGTTTGTAAAAACTCGGTTGTTTCCAATATTTATTGCAAATGGAGGGTTAAATGTGCCAGTGCGGTCAAAAGTGCAGGGTATTCAGAATGAGAGATGAATTTGATGTCGCAGATGCGATGACCGCTTACAGTATGATCCTGACGAGGTGGAGAGAGCGAGAGAAGAGCGTCTCTCTGACAACTGATCATGGGTGTCGCTACGGAACCAGCATATTCTGCCGCGACCCCCGTGTTTTGGCCTCGTGATCGTCAAATCACGTTGAGTCCATGACGGCGGTGGGGCTCGACACAACCGAACGTCACACGAGTGGTGAACGCGAGTCGTCGCGTCCACCCCGACGCTGTATGGCGATTTCGGTGGGTGCGGGCTCCCTGAGCCGTTCACAGGCCGCGTAGAAACAGTCCACGTCCACGTGGGCGATCACGCGCTCCCCGTCCTCCTCCTCGGGCGCGCCGGGGAGCCGCGGCCCGTCCATACCCCCGGTACGCCGGGGACGGTCCTTAACGTTCGCCCCCCGCGGCGGAACTGGTCGCGGGCGGGAGTCACGTCTCCCGGCACACGCTCGGCGCCGGACAGACGCGTGACGGGGCCGCGAGGGCAGGTTCGGGGCTACGAGGATACGGGGCGAGACCGCGACGACGCGCGACAGGGCTACGACGGCACCCGGCGAGGACGTCGGCCGTCGCTCGGAAGTACGGCGTCGAGGAAAACGTCCGACGGGCGGAGGTCCGCCCGAGATACTCGTCCGAGGTGTTCGTTCGCCTGTACGACTCCCGGTAGGCGTCGGCGGTGGTTCCCGCCGGGAACCGTCGGGGCTCCACTATCACGTTAGACAGTATCACACAAGAAGTTTTCGCCGGACGCCGGGGCCGGTGTGTCGGCACGGGCGACGCCGCGGCGGCGGTCGTCCGGGCGGGGGACGACTCCCGCCGGCTACATCAGGTCCAGACGGACCTGTTCGCCGGTCTCGTCGGACTCCTGGATCGCGACCATCGCCTCGACGTCCAGCAGGCCGTCCCGGCCGTCGGGCTCGGGTCGGTCGCCGGTCAGGACGTGGTGGGCGAAGTAGTCGAACTGCTCTGTGAGTTCGTTGGCCTGCAGGTTCTCGTGGGTGACGGTGCGACCGTCACGCTCCAGCACGACCGTCCGGGGCTCCAGGTCGGCGTAGGCGTTCTCGATCCGGACGAGGCCGTCGGTGCCGACGACGGTGAGGTGGTTCTCGAAGGCGGCGGCGTAACTGGACCGGCAGGCGGCCTGGACGTCGCCGGGGAACTCCAGCAAGAACGAGGCGTGTTCGTCGATCTCGTCGGGGAACTCCGGGTCGGGGTTGGCGAGGCTTCCCTGGACGGCCAGCGGGTCGGCGTCGATCAGGAACCGGGCGGTGTTGAGCGGGTAGACGCCGATGTCGTACAGCGAGCCGCCGCCGGCGAGGTCGGGGTCGAGCCGCCACTGGTCGGGTCCGCCGTCCGCCAGCAGCGGGAAGGAGAACGACCCCTCCACCTGGACCACGTCGCCGACGACGCCGTCGTCGACGGCGTCCCGGATCCGGCGGATCGCCGGCTCGGCCTGGAGCCGGTAGGCGGTCATCAGCGTCACGCCGGCGTCGGCGCAGGTCTCGACGACCTGTCGAGCGCGGTCGACGGTCGCCTCTAAGGGTTTCTCCACGATGACCGCCTTCCCGTGGTCGGCGGCCGTCTCGACCACCGGCAGGTGGCGGGCGTTGGGGGTGGCGACGTACACCGCGTCGTACTCCTCGGCCAGTTCCCCGTCGGCCATCCCGTCGTAGGTGGTGGTGCCGACCATCCCGTGTTCCGCGACGGTCCGCTCGGCCACGTCGGGCGAGCCGCTGACCGCCACCGTCGGGTCGAGGTAGTCACAGTCCGCCAGCGCGGGCAACACCCGTTCGCGGCCGAACCAGCCCAGGCCCGCCACCGCCAGCCGGACCGTCCCGTCGGGGGACTCGTCCCAGTCGCGCCGGTCGAACGACTCGTCGAACACGTCGAACTCCGTTGCCGAACCCATGGCACGCCCCTCGCGTGGGACCGGTAAAAACCCCCGCGCCGATCGTCCGCGGCCGGCGAGCGCCCGTCGGTGGCGACCGTCGACCTACTCCCCGTCCGACCCCGTCCGGTGGACGACGATCCGCTCGGGACCGACGGTCACGTCACAGCCGGCGTACCGGAAGCGCACCTCCGTCGCGGCCGCGTCGGTGCCCGACGACTGGAGGAGGCTGTCCAGGGCCTCCGGGTCGACGGTGCCGTACATCCGCTCCAGGTCGCCCGGATCCCGGTCGAGAACCCCGGCGACGACCGAGATGACCGCGATCGAGGGGGACTGGTCCGCGCTGTCGTACAGCGCGTAGTGCGTGTCGGTCTCGGCGTCGTACTCGACGGACTCCGAGGAGGAGAGGGGATCGGCGGCCAGGCTGGGCCCGCCGATCGATCCCGACCCGACCTCGTCGTCGCCGAGTCTGTCGTCGTACATGTAGTGGAGGGAACGTGACAGGGCGACATGGGAGTCGCCCCTGACTACGCTCGGTGTTCAAGTACGGGAACACACCTGGGCACCGAGCGGCGGACCGGCGCGGGTCCGCCGGCGAGTCGCCCGGCGAGCGTCGAGACGACCTCGGCGTGCCGCGTCAGGCCGTCACCAGGGCGTTCTCGATCATGTTCCGGTGCCCACGACGGAGCCGCGAGGCCAGCGCCTGCCGGGAGATGCCCAGGTCCTCGGCGACCGCCTCCAGGGACGCCGTCCGGGGGGTGTCGAAGTGGCCCATCTCGTAGGCCCGCACCAGGGCCTCCCGCTGGGCGTCCGTGAGGCCGTACTCCACGGCCGTCTCGCGGAGCTCGTGGATCCCGTCCACCCGCAACGAGATGTCCCGGTCGCGGCAGTAGTCGTGCAACTGGGCGATGTCCTCCCGCCTCTCGCCCCGGACCTCGAACACCCAGCCGTCCGCGGTCCCGGTCCCGTCGAGCAGTGTCACGCCGGTCTGGTCGAGCCCGGTCAACAGTCCCTCGTGGTCGTGGTCCCACGACACCTTGAACAGGTGGTCGCCGTCGACGACGTCGACGTACTCGCGTCCGAGGACGCCGGGCTCGTCGGGACTGACGCCTATGTCCGGGGCCGCGGAACCGTCTCTGATCCAGAAGTACGACACCACCGACCCGTCCGTCGGGACGATTCGCTCGAGTTCCACCCTGGCGTCCGGCGACGCCTCGAACACCCAGGCCAGCGGGAAGTCGTCCGTGTCGACGGTGAACTCCAGATGGGTGACCATGCCGCGTCGAACCTCGACCCGACCCCGGATACACCTACTCCCACCGTCCGCCCCACCTACTCACCGGACGGTGGCCCGATCGTCGGACGGTGATCGACAGCTCCTGGCGGCACGGCGGGTCACCCGGCGGACGGGACCGGTCCGGCGGACCCGCCGGTCGGACGGCGCGGTCGGCGGTTCGAGTCGCTTAACCGGGTACGGGTCCGACGGGGACGTATGTCAATGAAGGGCTCGGGGCAGGCGACGGAGCCACGGGAGATGGACCGCTTCGAGGGCGGCGTGGGCTGGATCGCCCATCCGGACGAGGGGATGGAGCGGGCGAGCCACGCGCTGGCGGTCGACGGCGAGGTGTGGGTGGTCGATCCCGTCGACGCCGAGGGGATCGACGACCTGCTCGCGGACCTGGGCGAGGTGGCGGGCGTGGTGGCGCTGCTGGACCGCCACGAGCGCGACGCCGAGGCGGTCGCGCGACGACACGACGTCGCGGTCCACGTCCCGGCATGGATGCGCGGGGTGTTCGAGGACGCGACGGTGCCGGTCGAGCGGTTCCGCTCGGAACTGGGCGACACCGGCTACGAACTGCACCGCGTCGTGAACAACCGTCTCTGGCAGGAGGGGGCACTGTACCACGAGGGGTCGGGGACGCTCGTGGTCGCCGAGGCCGTCGGCACCGCGGAGTACTACCTGGCGTCGAGCGAGCGTCTCGGGGTCCACCCCGCGCTGCGGCTGTTTCCGCCCCGCCGGCTCGGCCGGTTCGACCCGGAGCGCGTGCTAGTGGGCCACGGCGCCGGGATCCTCGACGACGCCGCCGCGGCGCTGTCCGACGCGCTCGACGGCGCGCGGGCCCGGGCGCCGGGTCTGTACGCGAAGACCGCGAAGGAGTTCATCACCGGGTAGTCGGCGTGGCGATGAACCCCGACACCCCAGGTGAGCCCGTGGTCCACGTCACCGACGGTCTCGTCGAGACGCTGCTGCGGTTGGCCCGCGAGGCCGACCCGGACCCCCGGACGATATCGCTGGCGGTGACCCCCGCCTCGGAGTTCGAGGACCTCGACCTCCCCGGGGAGACCCCGGTGTTCACCACCTTCTACATGCCGGAGGCGGGGGGCTCGGTCAACGCCGTCTTCGGGGTCGACCTGGGGACGCCCGCGGGCCAGACACAGGGCCGGTTCGTCTCGCACCCGGACGGTCGGCTGGAGGTCACCCGCCGGGACGACCTTCACGAGGTGGTCTTCGTCGCGGTCCCCCCCTGGGACCGGGAGTCGATCGCCGCCTTCGACCGGATGGGCGAGCGCCGGGAGCTGTCGGTCCTCGACGCCGAGCCGCCCGAGGAGCGGCTCTGAGACCGCCGACGGCGGACGACGCTGCCCGCGTCCGCCCGGCGGTCGGTCGGCTCCGAGACGGACGGCGCTACTCCAGGTACCCCAGGTCCTGTAGCTGTTCGGTGATCTCGCGGAACTCGGACTCGGTGAGTTCGCCGCGGCGCTCGTGCTGGATGACGATGCTGCGCAGCAGGAACCGAACCAGGTCGCTAGTCGAGGAGAAGCTGGTCCCTTCGATCGTCTCCTCGACCCTGTCGGCGAGGTCCTTCGGGATCGAGACGGTCGTGTAGTCTGCCACGGGTGAGTTACACTCGCGGCGCGGTTAGGCGTTGTGTAACGGGGCCTCCGCCGGTCCGGCGGACCGGGGCGCGGGAAAACCTGATACCGGATCCCCTCCAAGAGTGGTCGATGAGCGAGGACTGGACCGGCGCCATCGCGGGCGAACGGATGGAGCTCGATCGGGAGTTCAACGACCAGGTTGAGGCCTCGGAGTTCTCCCGCCAGCAGTGGGGGTTGGTCATGACGGCGGTGGAGTTCGAGATCGAGAACCCGGACGACCCGGAGGAGGCACGGATCGTCGCGAACACCGCCAACCTGCCGGCGATCATGGACGAACTCGACCGGATCGCGGAGGCGTCGCCGCCGGGCGCCGGCGGGGGCGCCACCAGCGGGGGCGGCGGCGGTCTCCTGGGCGGGGTCAAGGACGCGCTGGGGCTCGGCGGCGGGGGCGAGGACGAGCGGCTGGCCGCGGCCGAGCGCCTCGCCGAGGAGTACGCGGAGCGACTCCAGGCGAAGTTAGAGAGCAAGGGCCGCTGGCACGACGTCCGCGACCGGGCCTGAACCGAAGCGGTCGGCGACCCGCCCGCTCAGTACTCGTCGCCGCCGTGGAACATCGTCAGCTCCTCGGCCTGGTAGATGTTGATCAGTTCGGTCACCAGTTCGTCGTAGGACTCGTCGTCGACCCGCAGGTCGTCCAGCCGCTGGATCGTCTCCGCCTCGAGTTCGACGGTGGGCATACCCGAGTCGACACGCGGACGACACTTAACCCCGACGGGTCCCAGGATCCGAGTGACCCGTCACGGGTCCGTCGTCGGGCGGTTCGGCCGTCGTACCGGCGGGACCGGGTCGGGACGCCACCCGAAACCGATTTCACCCGGGCGCCGGATTCGCCGGTATGCGACCCCTCACTGACTCGCCGCTGTCCCGGGACGGCAAGGTGCTGGTGCTGGCCCACGACCACGGGCTCGAACACGGTCCCGAGCAGTTCGCCGGCGTCGAGGAGCGTCTCGACCCGCGGACGGTGTTCGACATGGCCACCCACGACGCGGTCACGGGGCTGGCCGTCGGCAAGGGGCTCACCGAGACGTACTACCCCAGCTACGAGGACCGGGTGACGCTGCTGGCGAAGCTCAACGGCGCCTCGGACATGTGGATGGGCGAGCCCTACTCGCCACAGAACTGGTCGGTCGACTACGCCGCCGAACTGGGCGCCGACGCCATCGGCTACACGATCTATCCGGGGACGAACCGCGAGCCGGAGATGCTGGAGGAGTTCGCCCCGGTCCAGGAGCGGGCCCGCGAGCACGACCTGCCGGTCGCGATGTGGTCGTACCCCCGCGGCCAGGCGATGAAGGAACACCGATCGCCCGACACCATCGCCTACGCCGCGCGGATGGCCCTGGAGCTGGGCGCCGACGTGGCGAAGGTGAAGTACCCCCGGAGTCTCGACGCGATGGGACACGCCGTCGACGCCGCCGCGGACACGAAGGTCGTCATGTCCGGCGGCTCGAAGACCACGGACCGGGAGTTCCTCGAACTGGTCGAGGGCGTGATGAGCGTCGGCGCGTCCGGGCTGGCCGTCGGCCGCAACGTCTGGCAGCGCGAGGAGCCGGTGGCCTTCCTCGACAAGCTGGAGCGGGTGGTGTTCGAGGGCGCGAGCGCCGACGACGTGCTGTAGATGGCCCCTGACGACGAGACCCTCGCGGCCGCCGAGCGGGCCGCGGCGTCGCTCCCCGACGAGTTCGACCGGGGCCGGCTCGTCCTCGGCTTCGACGGCTACCTCGACCGTGTGCGCACCGTGGTCGCGGACCGCCACGACGCCGACAGCTACGACGCGCTGGCCACGCTCGCGGGGCTGCGCGACCGTGTCGCCGACTCCGTCGCCGACGACAGCTCGCTCACCTTCGAGTGGCTCCAGTCGGGCACCCGTACCGGCGGCCACACCTGTCACCTGGGACGGGCCTTCGGCATGTGGGGGTTCGAGCCGGTGCTCGTGGGGACCTACGGCGACCCGGTCCGGGAGCCGTTCGCCGAGGAGTTCGGCGACTACGAACTCCACAGCATGGGTGCCCCGGGGATCACCGACGCCGTCGAGTTCGACGACGGGAAGCTGATGCTCAGCGAGATCGGCGACCAGATGCGCCTGGACTGGGATACCGTCGTCGACGGCGTCGGTCGGGACCGACTCGCCGACCGCGTCGACGGCGCCGACCTGCTGGGCGCCGGCTACTGGGCCGAGCTCCCGGGCCTGCCGGGCGTGCTCGACGGGCTGGGGGAGCTGTTCGACGAACTCGACGACCCACCCGACCGCGTGCTCGTCGACACGGGCGACGTCCGCAAGCTCGACCGCGATCGGCTCGCCGCCGGCGAGGCCGCCCTGGCGCGCCTGGAGCGGGTCGCGGGCGTCGACGTCGCGCTCTCGGCCAACCGCGCGGAGACCCGTCGGCTCGCGGAGACGCTCGCCGACGCCGACCCGGCGGCCGACGGCGCGGCCCACGCGGCGGCCCTCCGGGAGGCGCTCGACGTCTCGCTCGTGGCCTGTCACGGCACGCGGCGGTCGGCCGTCGCGACCGCCGACGCGGTCGCCTCCGCCGGCGTCCCCCGGGTCGAGGACCCTGAACTGACGACGAGTTCGGGCGATCACTTCAACGCGGGGCTCGCGCTGGGGCTGCTGGGCGACCTCCCGCCGGCCGCCATGGCCGTGCTCGGCAACGCCGTCGCGGGGCTGTTCGTGCGGACCGGCGAGCCGCCGGCCCTCGATGCGGTCCGCTCGTTCGTCCGGAGCTACGAGGAGCGGTTCGCGTAGGCCGTCGACGGTCCCCGCCGGTTCGACCGGTCGACGTCGCGCGCGGAATCGGACGACGGTCCGCGGAACCGCCGGACCGACGGCGTCACGCGTGCGTCTGACGCGCGTCATCGGTGGGGGCGGGGTTTATGTCGTTCCACGGTTCTGGGGGAACTGTGCCGTTCGGCTCCGACCCGCTGGACCGGTTGCGCATCCCCGACGGGACCACCGTCGAGGAGCACGACCTGGTGACCGACGGGGACGTGCTCGTCGGCGGGAACAGCGAGGTGGAGTTCGGCCTGCGGGGTCGCTCGATCGTCGCGGGCGAGCGCGTCCGCGTGGGCGGCGGCCTGGAGGCCGAGGGCGACGTCCGTCTGGACCTCTGGTCCGACGTCGCCGGCGACGTGCTCGTCGGCGAGGACGCCTACCTCGGGGAGCGGGTCCACGTCGGGGGCCACCTGAAGGTCGCCGGCGACCTCGACATCGGCGACGATGTCGACGTCGAGGAGGGGTTCGAGGCCAACGGCTGGATCGTCATCCGGAACCCGATGCCGACGATCGTCTTCCTGTTCGTCTACCTCTCGCACCTGCTGCGGATCGGCGAGGAGGACGCCGCCGAGGAGGTGCTCTCGGAGGTCGCCGGCGACGGCGACGACCGCGAACCGCTGGTGATCCCCGGCAACGCCCGCGTCAGCGACGACGTGTGGCGGGTGTCGACGCCGGCCGTCGTCGGCGACGACTGCCGCCTCCACGGCAACCTCCGCGCCGAGGAACTGGCGGTCGGCCGCGACGGGATCGTCTTCGGCAGCCTCCGGGCCCGCGGCGACGTCCGCGTCGGCCGGGGGACCGAGGTCAAGGGCGACGTCACCACCCGCGGGGGCGACGTCCACGTCGGTCCCGGCGCCCACGTGTGGGGCGACGTCGCCGCCGAGGACGTGGCGATCCACGAGAACGCGACCGTCGAGGGGACCATCCGCGCCCGCGGCGAGGTCCGCATGCACACCGACCCGGTCATCGAGGGCGCCGACGAGACCGCCGCGGCGATGGCCGAGATGGCCCGCGAGATCGCCGACGACGGGGCGGTCGACGCCGACCCGGGCGACGACGACGGGCCGCCGGAGCGGACCGGACCGGACGACCCGGACGCGGCGTCCGACGCCCCGGACCGTGCATCCGGTGACGAGCGAGTCCCTGCCGGAGGACCGGGGGACGACCGCGTGTCCGCGACGGACGCCGGGAGCGGGGACGCGGCCGCCGAGGGGGCGGACCGTGACGGCGTCTCCGCGGACGCCGACGAGACCGACGGGGACGGGACCTGAGCGTGTGACACCGCGGAGCCCGAGCCGACGGACCACCCGTCGAGCCCCCGTCGATCCGACCTCTCCTACCGATCCGACTCTCGCCGCCGGAGCGTGGCGTCCCCGGGACCCGTCGACTCCCGACGTCGCTCCGTCAGCCACGCCGTGACCCGCCGACGGTCCGTGAGTTCGACGGCGCCGGTCATCGAGTCGTAGACGACGACGCCGGGCGCGGTGAGTTTCGGCAGGTGTTCCTGGAACAGGTCCTCGCGGACCGCCGCGGTCGCCCCCGCCGGCGGGTCCGGGTCCTCCCGCTCCCGGGCCGCCACCGCGGCCGCGAGGTCACACACCGTCGTCGGTTCGGCCCTGTCGGCGAGGACCGACAGGACCGTCCGACGGCGGGGGTCCCCGAGGAGGTCGTCCACGACGCCCGCCGGCAGTCCGTCTCGCTCCGGTCTCTCGACGTGTGCGGTCATGAACGAGAGTTGTACGTCGGTTCACATAAGCGTGTGCCACGTGACCGTGTTTCGATGTCACGAGGCCCAACCGATATCCGTCTCCGCGCCAAGTGCGACCGTGAGACGGCGTCGCGCGGCCTGGCTGACGGCGTTCGTGGTCTTGGCGGCCGGCGCGGCCGGGTGTACCACGAGCGCCGGGCCGACGGAGATCCAGGAGTCGACGGCCAGGAACGCGACGCTCGGGCTGTCGGGCTACGGGGCGACCGCGACGGCCTCGCCCGTCGAGACGCGGCGGGTGTACGACCGGTCGGCGGCCTGGGAGGGCGGCGGCGAGCGCAACCTGACGGTCGTCAGCCACGCAGGGGTCTACCGGGCAGCGGACGAGAGAGCGGGGGAGAACGCGAGTGCGACGGAGAGGAACGGAAGCGCGGCCGGGAGGAGCGCGAGCACGGCGGAGACGCCGAGCGGCGCGGGATCGGACGGGACTCCCGCCGGGACCGTCGTCGTCTACACCACCCCCGCGGAGCCGTACGTCGGCGCGGACAACCCGCGGGGGCTGTCGGCAGTGGACCTCGCCGCGCTGGCCACGCGCTCGGTCGACGTGGCGCCGCCCGGGACCGCTTCCGAGGGCGAGTACGCCGCGTCGCTGCTGAACCGGTCGGCGACGGTCGACAGGGTGGTCGACGCGGAGGGCGAGACCGCGGGCCACGTCGCCCGCGTCGTCGACGACGAGACGTTCGTCGTCGTGGTTGTCGTCGGCGACGTCGACGAGGCGAGCGTCGAGCGGATCCTCGCCGGCGTGACGATCGAACCGACGTCTCGGGACGGGACCGGCTTCCAGTCCGCCGAGGGGCCGGCGACTCGGCCGACGGATCCCGACTGACCGTCGCCGACCGGGGAACGGGTCCCGGCTGACCGTCGGTGAGTCGAGAACGGATCGGCGGCGGGGACTACGCGTGGTCCATCTCGTAGGGCCAGAGTCCGTCCTCCCGCATCGCGCGGCCGACGGCCCTGTGGAACTCGGGGAAGTCGGCGAACTCCTCCTCGTCGACGCCCTCGAAGATCTCGGCCACGCTGACCACCCGCTCGTAGTCGATCCGGATCGGGTGGTCGCCGACCCGCTCGACGAACGCCTCGGCCGAGAGCGGGAAGTCCTCCTCCTCGTCGATCTTCTTTGCGATGACCGCCTGGCCGTACTTGCGTCTGCCCTCGCTGCCCTCCTCGCCGTCGGGATCGTGTGGCCAGTCCATGCTCCGCGGTCGGCGCGGGGACGACAAAGGGTTTCCGACCGCACCCCGGCGTCCGGCGACGGTGGGGATGGGATTCGAACCCATGAGTCCTCTCGGACACCTGCTCTCAAGGCAGGCGCGTTCGGCCGCTCCGCCACCCCACCGCACGGCCGCGGACGACGCCGGGGTCGTTCGACGGTGCGACGGCAGCGCAGTTGAACCTGTCGCTGTCCCCAAAGGCGATGTGGGGGGCCGTCCAAGGCCGGCCGTGACAGCCATCGCGTTCGTCGGGACATACACCGACGCCGACGAGACCGGCGTGTTCAGCTACCGGGTCGCCGACGACACCCTCGCCCGGATCGACGGGGTGTCGACGGGCCGGGACCCGTCGTACCTCCGACTCGGACCGGACGCCGAGCGCCTCTACGTGGTCGAGGAGGCCGACGCGGGGCGGATCAGGGCGTTCGCGGTCGACGGCGAGGGCGGGTTCGACCCGCTGAACGACCGCCCCACCGGTGACGCGGGTCCGTGTCACTGTTCGGTCGCCGCCGCGGGGGACTACGTCTTCGTGGCCCACTACGCCGGCGGGAGCGTCGGGATGCACCCGCTCGGGGCGGACGGCCGCGTCGGCGAGCGGTCGGCGCTCCGTCGCCACGAGGGGGCGAGCGTCCACCCGAAGCGCCAGGACCGGGCCCACCCTCACGCCGCCGTCGCCGGACCGGACGACGACCACCTCTACGTCCCGGACCTGGGGACCGACTCGGTGGTCGTCTACGGGATCGACCGCGGGGCCGACGACCTCGACCGGTTGCCCGCGGCCGGCGTCGACCTCCACGACGGCGCCGGACCGCGCCACCTGGTCTTCCACCCGGAGGGGCGGGTCGGCTACCTGGTCGGCGAACTCGACTCGACGGTGACGGTGCTCCACCGGGACCCGGACGGCGCGCTGACCGTCGGCGAGACGGTCTCGACGCTGCCCGGGGAGTTCGCGGGCGACAACGTGGCGGCCGACGTCCACCTCCACCCGGCGGGCGACCGGCTGTACGTCTCCAACCGCGGCCACGACAGCGTCGCGGTGTACCGGCTGGAGGATCCGGCCGCCCCCGAGCCAGCCGGCCACGTCTCGACCCGCGGGCGCTGGCCCCGCGGGTTCGGGCTCACCCCCGACGGCCGTCACCTGCTCTCGGGCGTCCAGCACGACGACGAACTGCACCTGTTCGGCGTCGCGGACGACGGGCTGGACCACCTCGACGCGTCCGACGTCCCGGCGCCGGCGTGTGTCGACGCGCGTCCCGCCGAGTGAGCGCTCCCGGCGGGACTCAGTCCCGAACGACGGTCGGCTCCGCTCCGGGCTCGTCCCCCGCGACCACCCGCAGTCCGAGCGCCTCGACGACGTCGCCGGTCCGCTCGGGGACGATCCGCTCGGCCGCGCGGCCGGCACGGAGCCGCGGGACGGCCGTCCGGAGGTCCGTCGGGGTCCGGACGGCCGGCAGCGTCGGGAGGAAGTCCACCGACAGCCCGGCGTCGCGGGCGCGCTCGACCAGCGTCTCCACCTCCGGGGTCGCCAGCGCGTCCTCGAAGTCGACCGGCTCGGAGAAGCCGGCGTAGTAGATCCGGCCGTCGGTGGTCGGTCCGAGGACGACCTCGCTGGATCGGAGCTTCATCGCGGCGCCGTCGACCTGGCCGCGCGCGAGGAACGGCGTCTCCGGGGTGACGACCGCCGCCGTCCGGGAGGCCTCCGTCTCCAGCAGGTGCGTGATCGTGTTGCCGATCCTGGCCGACCGCGTCGAGCCGACCTGCACCTCGAAGCGGGCCTCGCCGGGCGCGGCCAGCGCGTCGGTCACGGCGTCGCGGACGGCCGCCTCCGCGTCGTCGGCGTCGCCGTCACCGGGCGACCGGTAGTTCACCAGCATCGTCTCGCCGCTCCGCTCGACGGCCGCACAGACGTCCGCGAGCGCCGCGGTGTACAGCACCGCAGCCTCCTCGGCGGAGAGCGGCGACGGGACCAGATCGGACAGGACGGCTCCGGACTCCGGCGGGTCGGCGAGGACGGCGACGGTCGTCATGCCGGGGACTGTGGCGCGCGCGCTCTTGGGGGTTTCCACTCGTCCACGGAGCCCGGGAGAGGCGGTCCGACGGCGTCACCGGCGCCTACCGGCTCCGTCGTCCCTTCGTCTGCCGGTAGTCCCGACCCAGCGTCGCGCTCAACTCCTCCAGCAGGGCCGTCCGCTCCGCGTCGGTCTGTTCGGCCGGCGGGAGCGAGGGGATCAACTCGAAGCCCCGGCCGCGGACCGTCGTCGCGTGCAACTTTTCGACGTCGAGTTCGTCGGCCGAGCGGGTGGTGTACTCGAAGGCCAGCGCCTCCAGGGCCCGCTCGCCCACCGGCAGGAGGATCTCCGGGTTGATCATCCGGATCTCGCCGTTGAGGAAGGGCTCACAGTTGCTCGCCTCCGTCTCCGTGGCGGCCCGTTCCGGGTGGCGACACCGCGTCACGTAGGTGAGGAAAGCGTTGTCGAGCGCCGGCTCGTCGGCGTCCGGGTCCTCGCACATGTCCACCGCCGCGAGCACGTCGAGCAGTTCCCGCTCGGTCTCGCCGGTGAAGGGGATCCCCGAGGCGTCGGCGCCGGGGCTCGGCGACTCGCCCAACACCAGGAACTCCGCGCCCACGTCGCCGTAGCCGTGGACCACGCGTTCGCGGGTCTCACAGAGCGCCTCGCAGTTCGTGCAGGCCTCGTCCATCCCGAACGGGTTGGCGAGGTCGTCCTGGCGTGCGTCCATCAGTCGTCGTCCACGGTCTTGGCGTGGGTGTCGGCCTCGTCCGGGTCGTCGCGCGGACCCGACGGGTGGTAGTCGGTGTCGTACTCGCCGGGGCGGTCGTCGAGCCGGTCGGGGTTGATCCGCCCGCCCAGCAGCATGAAGTCGAGCACCGTACAGTACAGCATCGCCTCGACGACCGGGACCGCCCGGGGCGGGAGCACGGGGTCGTGGCGGCCGGTGACGGTGATCTCCTTGCGCTCCTCGGTCTCCCAGTCGACGGTCTCCTGGGTGGTCGGGAACGACACCGGCGGGTGCCAGGTGGCCTCCCCGTAGATGGGGTCGCCGGTGGTGATCCCGCCCTGGAGCCCGCCGTGGTCGTTGCCGACGGGCGTCGGGTCGCCGTCCTCGTCGAACTCCCAGTCCTCGGTGTACTCCGTGCCGGCGGCGGTCCGTGCCGCGCGGCCGATCCCCAACTCGAGGTCGGTCACCGCCGGGATCGAGTACATCGCCTGCCCGAGCCGGGAGGACACCGAGTCGAACCGGGGCGCCCCCAGCCCTCGCGGGACCCCGCGACACTCGAAGTAGATGGCCCCGCCGATGGAGTCGCCCTCGCGCTGGTACCGGTCGGCCAGCTCGCGCATCTCCTCGGCGGCCTCCGGGTCGCCACACCGGACCTCGTTGTCCTCGCTGTGTTCCAGCATCTCCTCGAAGGTGACGTCGTCGGCGACGACGTCGCCGATCTGGCAGACGTGGGCCTTGATCCGGACGTCGTGGTCGCTCTGTTCGAGCACCT
>CAZMWG010000011.1:23467-31893 GCA_964569925.1 uncultured Halobacteriales archaeon
GGCCGGGGGGCGGTGACGAACGGCTCGTACTTGCCCGACCGGGCGTCCTTGTTCCTGATCACCATCCCGATGGGCGTCCCGGTGGTGTAGCCGTCCTGGAGGCCGGAGTTGATCGACACCTCGTCGGGCTCGCCCCGCGAGGTGGTGATCATCGACTGACCCGGCTTGCGCCGGTCGAGGTCCCGCTGGAGGTCCTCCTCGGACAGCTCCACGCCGGCCGGACAGCCCGACACCGTACAACCCATCGCCTCGCCGTGGGACTCGCCGAACGTCGTCACCTGGAAGAGACGTCCGAAGCTGTTCCCGTTCATTACGCCCTTCTGGGGACGGCGAGCATTTGAACCTTGCAGTCCGAGCGGGTTCGCGACCGCGCTCGGTGGACCCCACCGTACGGGGGTTCAAGTAGGGGGCCGGGACCAGGGCCGGCGTGTCCTGACGAGTCGCCGCGCGCCGTCCCGCGGGAGCGACACGCCGGCGCGCGCTTCGAGTGTCGCCTGTTCGCCCTCGCCGACGCTCCGCTCTCCTCACCTCTCGGTCACTGTAGCCGGTCGGCCCGGGCGGCCGCGAACGGAACCAGCATCTCCTCGGGGTGGAGCCCGCCGTGCATCCCCACCATCTCGAGTTTTCCGGGCTCGACCGCACCGAACCACGTCCCCAGGTCGCGGTGGGTGAGGACCAGGTCGCCACAGCGGCGCCGGAACCGCTCGCTCGGCTCCCGGTCGCCGAACAGGGCCCGGTCGAGCGCCGCCTCCCGTGTCGTCGTCAGCGCGTCCAGGTCCGCGAGCGCCTCGCGGGCGACGGCCGGCGACTCCCGCAGGTGGAGGTGAACGTTGCGCGGGTTACCCGCGGTCCGGACCGGCTGGCCGTCCCCGTGACGGCGCAGGGCGTCGATCAGCGCGGGCCGCTCGTCCAAGTCGACGTTGCGCCCCGGGTCGGTATCGACGTGGCCGTGGTCGGCGGTGACGAGCACCAACGTCTCGGCGGCCGTCTCCGGGTCCAGGGCCGCCACCGCCGATGACACCTGCTCGAAGACGGCCGTGACGGTCCGGTCGAAGGCGTCGCTCTCGGTTCCGACCTCGTGGGCGACCTTGTCGACGTCGGGCAGGTAGCCGTAGACGTACGCGGGATCGTCGCTCTCCTCGACGGCCCTGGTCAGTTCGGCGCCGAACGCCGACAGTCCGTCGTAGGTGTGTTGTGTGACGCCCGGATCCTGTTCCTCGAACGGTTGGAGCCGGTGGGCGTCGATCCCCCGCTCGGCCAGGTCGGGATAGATCCCCTCGCCGGGGAGTTCCGACTCCGGGGCGTAACCGTGGTCGTCGTCGGGACGAACGGCCGCGGACGGCGTCGTCCCGCTCGTGTCACTCTTGACCCGGCCGTCGAACGCCCGGAACGTCCGGTCGGTCTCGGGTTCGAAGACGTTCCAGCCGATCCGGCCGTGCTCGCAGGGGAGCCGACCGGTCTCCAGGGTGGTGATCGCCGCCGCCGTCTCCGAGGGGTAGATCGTAGTCAGCGGCGTCACGGTCCCGCGCTCGGTCAGTCGGCCGACCGTCTCGACCCGATCCCGGTCGCGCTTCCAGGCGTCCAGGCCGTAGCCGTCGACCAGTACGAGCACCACCGTCGAGACGTCCGTGTCGACCCCCGCGAGGACGTCCTCGGGGAGCGGCCGGCGCCCCCCGGCGTCGAGGATCGACCGGACGGTGTCGGGGACGGCCCCGAAACAGCGGTCCCCGTACGCCGGGAAGATCCGTCCGTCCTCGCCGTAGTCGTCGCGCAGCGCCCGCTCGACGTCGTCGCGCAGCATGCGTGAGGGTGGCGCTCCCCCGGTGAAAGCCCTGTCGGGCCCGTGTGAACCGACGACGAGGGAGCTACGCCCCGTGACCCGCTTCGGCCGCGGCGTCGCTCCCGGCGGTCTCCACCGCGGCCCCCAGTTCCGTCAACGTCTCGAAGAAACCGGGGTAGGAGACGTCGACGTGTTCGGCGCCCCGGACCGTCGTCTCCCCGTCGGCGACCAGTCCGGCGACGGCCAGCGACATGATCACACGGTGGTCGGCCCGGCCGTCGACGGTCGCCCCGCGCAGCGTCGACTCCCCGCCGTGGACGATCAGCGCGTCCTCGCGCTCGTCGACGGCGGCGCCCATCGCCGTCAGCGCCTCGGCCATCGCCGCCACCCGGTCGGTCTCCTTGTATCGGACGTGTTCGGCGTCGACGATCCGGGTGGTGCCGTCGGCGACGGCCCCGAGGACCGACAGCGTCGGCAGGAGGTCCGGCGTGTCGGCGACGCTGACCTCGACGCCGGAGAGCGGCGCCCGCTCGACGACCAGGGCGCCCGCATCCCGGCGCCAGTCGACGACGGCGCCCATCCGGTCGAGCACGTCGACGATCGCGGTGTCGCCCTGGGCGCTGGGTCGGGCGCCCTCGATCCGGACCCCCTCGGGCGAGGCGATCGCTCCCGCGGCGGCGGGGTAGGAGATCGACGAGAAGTCGCCGGGCACCTCGTAGACGCCGTCCTCGGGCTCGTAGCGTTGCCCGCCGGCCACGGCGAACCCGTCCTCGGTGCGCTCGGCGTCGACGCCGAACGCCGACAACACCTCCAGGGTGATCTCGACGTAGGGCGCGGACTTCAGTTCCGTCGTCAGTTCGATCTCGACGCCCCGGTCGGTCGTCGCGCCGGCCATCAGGAGCGCGGTGACGTACTGCGAGGAGACGTCGCCCGGGATGGCGACCGTGCCGCCGTCGACCGGACCGCCGACGACCAGCGGCGCCTGCCCGTTGGAGCGGGTGGACTCCGCGCGGGCGCCCAACTGTTCGAGTCCGTCCAGCAGCGGCCCCTGGGGGCGGGAGCGAAGCGAGTCGTCGCCGGTCAGCACGGTCATCCCGTCTGCCAGCGCGGCCGTCGCCGTCACCAGCCGCATCGTCGTCCCGCTGTTGGCACAGTCGATCACGTCGTCGGGCACCGCGGGGGTGCCGTCGAACCCCTCGACGACGAGTTCGTCGGCGTCTCCCCCGTCGCCGTCCTCCTCCCCGGCGTCCCGGTCGACCGCGCCGCCGTAGGCCTCGACGGCCCGCATCGTCGCCCGCGTGTCGGCGCTGCGGAGCGGGTCCCGGACGGTCGCCCCCTCCGCCGATCCGGCGGCGAGGATCGCCCGGTGGGTGTAACTCTTCGAGGGCGGCGCCCGGGTCGTCCCCGCGACCGTCGACTGCCCGATGGTGACGTCCATGCCCGCCTCCTCGGCGGCCCCCGGCATGAGACTACCGGGACTCCGAGAGCGACCCGGCGGGCGGGCGGGAGTGCGCCGCGCCGGGTTCGGTCGACCGACGGTACGGCGCGAGCGCCCCGGCGGAGCGCGAGACCGGGAGGCGACGGCCGTCTCCGGCCTACTGCACCTTCGAACTGGAGGCCCGGCGGAGCATCGCGACGGCGACGCCGCCGAACACCAGATCGAGGACGAGCAACACGCCCACCGCCGGGAGCACCGCGTTGCCGACCGCGCCGAAGCCGCTCAGCGCGACGATGCTGGAGGCGTCGGCGCCCAGCATCAGCGACCGGGCGGCGTCGACGCCGTAGGTGACGGGGTTGAACGCGGCGATGGTCCGGATCCACCCCGGCAGCGCCGACAGCGGGAGGAAGGCCGAGGAGAGGAAGAGAAGCGGGAACTGCAGCAGGTTGGCGCCGATGATCGTCGACTCCTGGTCCTTCGTGAGCACGGCGAGCGCGTTCGAGAAGCCGACGAACCACAGCGAAAAGACGATCCCGACGGCGACGATCCCCAGCGCGCCGACGATCCCGGTACCGATCTCCGCGCCCAGCAACACGCCGAGCACGAGGATGATGCCGATCTGGATGGCGATCCGGAGCAGTTCGGCGGCGGTCTTCCCCAGGAAGACGGCCGTCCGGCTCATCGGACTCACGAGCACCTTCTCGAACATGCCGTTCTCGATGTCGTTGACCAGACCGACGCCGGAGGTTGCCGCGGCGGCGATGGCGACCTGGACCGCGATGGCCGGCACCAGGTACGTCTCGTAGTTGATCCCGCCGCCGCCCCGGCTCAGCGCCCCCTCGGCGACGCCGCCGAACACCTGCGTGAACAGGATCAGGAAGATCACCGGCTGGACCAGCGACACCACCAGCACGAACGGGTTGCGCACCGCCTTGAGGTTCCAGCGGAGGAAGTTCACCCACACGTCCCCGAGGAAGGTGTTGCTGGAGCGTTTCGTCTCGGTGGCCCCGGCGCCCGCCTCGGCGGTGTCGCCCTCGTCGGCCGTGGGCGCGCTCATCGGCCCACCTCCGCGGTGGCCTCGGTCCGGACGTCCTCCTCGCCGGCCTCGGCGGTGTCGACGTGTTCGCCCGTGATGGCGAGGAACACGTCGTCCAGGGTCGGCGCGCGGACGTTGAACCCGGTGACGGCGATCCCGGCGTCCCGCAGTGCGACCAGCAACTCCGTGCCGGCCTCACGGGCACGCCGTGAGGTGACCGTGATCCCGTCCTCGGTGACGTCGACGGTCGCCTCGGGCTCGAACACGCCGGCCTCGCCGGCGATCTCGGCGGCCCGCTCGGCGCCGCCGTCGGCGAGGCTCACCTCCAGGATCTCCCCGCCGACGCGGCGTTTCAGCTCCGCGGGCGACCCCGTGGCGACGATCTTCCCGTCGAGGATCACGCCGATCCGGTCACAGAGCTGGTCGGCCTCCTCCAGGTACTGCGTGGTGAGAAAGATCGTCGTGCCGGCGTCGTTGATCTCGCGGAAGTAGTCCCACAGCCGGTTGCGGGCCTTCGGGTCCAGCCCGGTCGTCGGCTCGTCGAGGAAGACGAGCGGCGGCCG
Source organism: uncultured Halobacteriales archaeon (assembly GCA_964569925.1). Classification (GTDB taxonomy): domain Archaea; phylum Halobacteriota; class Halobacteria; order Halobacteriales; family Haloarculaceae; genus CAZMWG01. Next base: position 28,285 of record CAZMWG010000011.1, read on the forward strand.
GTGGACCAGCGCCGTGGCGGCGTCGAGTCGCTTCTGCATCCCGCCGGAGAACTCGTCGGCCCGCTTGTCGGCGACGTCGGCCAGGTCGACCAGGTCCAGCAACTCCTCGATGCGTTCGGTCCGCTCGGCCCCGCGGACGCCGTAGGACTCACAGGCGAAGCGGATGTTCTCGCGGGCGGTCAGCTCCCCGTCCACGCTGGTCTCCTGTGCCATGTAGCCGATGCTCTCCCGGACCTTCCGGGCCTGCTCGATCACGTCGAAGCCGTTGACCCTGATCCGGCCGCCGGTCGGTGAGAGCAGCGTCGTCAGCGTCTTGATCGTCGTCGTCTTGCCCGCGCCGTTGGGGCCCAGAAAGCCGTAGAACTCGCCGCTGGGAACCTGCATGTCGACGCCCGCGACCGCGCGGGTCCCGTCGCTGTACGTCAGTTCGAGTCCCTCGGCGTCGATCGCGTAGTCGGTCATGAAACCCTCCGGTCGAACGCGGTTCGGTTCACGTTCGCTCGAAGGGGCGGGACGCGGAAATACTGTCGTGCCGGACCCCGGAAGTGGCTGCGAGGGTTCGCAGCGGCTTCGGGCTCTCGGACCGGCCGGTTGATCCCCGCCGGGTGCCTACGTGGGGTATGCACCTGACCGTCGTCGGCGCGTCCGGCCGGACCGGGGTACCGCTCGTCGAACAGGCCACGGAGCGTGGCCACCGCGTCACCGCCTTCGTCCGGGACGCCGACCGACTGCCGGTCGAGCACGAGAACCTGACCGTCGTGGAGGGCGACGCCTACGCCGGCGAGGGGCTCGACGAGGCCGTCGCCGACGCCGACGCCGTCGTCAGCGTCCTCGGGCAGGGCGATGACACCCCCGAGGACCTGCTGACGGTCGCCGGCGACAACGTCGTCGCCGCGATGGAGGCCGCCGGCGTCGACCGCTACGTGACGCTGGTCGGGGCGGGCGTCCGGACGGAGGACGACCGTGTCTCGCCGGGCGGACGGGTAATGAACACGCTGTTGAAGATACTCGCCCGCTCCGTGCTGGAGGACGCGAAGGAACACGTCGCCCGCGTCCGGGAGACGGACCTCTACTGGACGGTCGTCCGGGCGCCGCGGCTGACCGAGGGCGAACACACCGGCGACTACCGCCACGGGGACCTCTCGCTCGGGATGGGCGACTCGGTCTCGCGGGCCGACGTGGCCGACTTCGTGCTCGAGGTCGTCGAGGAGGAGAGCTACGTCCGGGAGCTACCGCTGATCAGCGACTGAGCGGGCCGGAAAGCGGCTCAGGCGGCGTCGTTCACGCCGCCGTGGACCCGCGTCCACTCGCGCAGTCGCTCGAAGACGGGACCGAGGGCGCGGCCCTTCTCCGTGGCGGCGTACTCCACGTGGGGGGGATCTCGTCGTAGGACTCCCGTTCGACGAGACCGGCCTCGGTGAGTTCCGTGAGACGCTTCGAGAGCGTGTTCGTGGAGACGTCCAGCGCCGCCTCCAGTTCGGTGAACCGCCAGCGCTCGCGCTCGCCCCGCACGAGACAGAACAGGACCGCGGCAGCGTGTGACCGGCCCAGCAGCCGGAGCGTCGGCGCCGCCGGGTGACCGCCGTCGTGCTCGCGCATCGACGCCAGCGGCTCGCCCTCGGCGTCGACCGCCGCGGCGCCCCCGGCCGGGGCGGGAGCCTCGTCGCCGGTTCCCGTCCCGGCGGGGACCTCGTCCGCTGGACCGTCGGTCGCGTCCTCCATGTGGTCCATGGTCTCAGTTCCGGCGCCGGGTCCTTCGTGGTTGCGGTGGACCCGACCGCCCCGTCCCCGACGTCGAGGTCCCGCGTTCGGTACCCGTAATCGGGGACCCGGCCCGTCTCCGGGTCGGCGTCGAAGGGTAGAAACCGCCGGCGGCCCCAGCGAGCGGTATGGATCCCGACCTCTCGGCGCTCGATGCCTTCCTCGAGGCACACGACGCGGACGGCTACCTGATCGACGCCGACTCGGAGAACTCCGACCAGCGCTACCTCTCGGGGTTCGACGCCCCCGACCCGTACGTGACGCTGTACGACGGCGAGGTCCACCTGCTGTTCGCCCGGGGGCTGGAGTACGGCCGCGCCGTCCGCGAGGCGCGGGCGGACACCGTCCAGCGGTCCTCGGACTTCGACTACCGGGAGAAGGTCGAGGAGTACGGCAGCGAGGCGGCCCGCTACCGCGTGCTCGCGGACTTCCTCGACTCCTACGACGTCTCGGACGTCGCGGTACCCCCGCGGTTCCCGGTCGCGACCGCCGACGGTCTGCGCGAACACGACGTCGGGGTGGCGGTCGACGTGGAGGAGACGGTCACGTCGATCCGGGCGGTGAAGACCGGGCCGGAGATCGACCACGTCCGGACCGCACAGCGGGCCAACGAGGCCGCCATGGCCGCCGCCGAGGAGCTGCTGGCCGACGCAGAGGTCGTGGACGGCGAGCTACGCCACGGCGGCGAGCCCCTGACCAGCGAGCGGGTCAAGGAGGAGATCGAGGTGACGCTGCTGCGCCACGGCTGTGCGCTGGACGAGACGATCGTCGCCTGCGGGGCCGACGCCGCCAGCCCCCACGAGCGCGGGAGCGGGCCGCTCGCGCCGGACCAGCCGATCATCGTCGACATCTTCCCGCGGGACAAGGCCACCCACTACCACGCCGACATGACCCGGACGTTCTGTGTGGGCGAGCCCGACGAGACCGTCCGGGAGTGGTACGACCTGACCGAGCGGGCCTACGAGGCCGCGCTGGCGGCCGTCGAGCCCGGAGCGACCGGTGGGACGGTCCACGACGCCGTCTGTGACGTCTACGAGGACGCCGGGATGGCGACGCTGCGGGCCGACGAGACGACCGAGACGGGGTTCATCCACTCCACCGGCCACGGCGTCGGGCTGGACGTCCACGAACTCCCGCACGTCTCCACCGACGGCGGGGAGCTGGAGCCGGGTCACGTGATCACGATCGAACCCGGGCTGTACGACCCGGAAGTGGGCGGCGTGCGCCTGGAGGACCTGATCGTGGTGACCGAGGACGGCCACGAGAACCTCACCGACTACCCGATGTCGCTGACGGTCTGAACGCCCGTCGGCGGGTCGTCGTGCTGGAGCTCGACACCGGCTGACGGCCGCGATGATCGACGTCCGGAGCCGTCCGCTCCGCCTATGGGCGCGGGACAGACGACGGTCTTAACCGGTCCGAACACCTGTAAACGAGCGATGAGTGAGGTCGGCGCGGCGGCGTTCACGGCGCTGGGCGACCGGGTTCGATCGGCCCTCTCCGAGCGGGGGTTCACGACGCCCACGGAGCCACAGCGCCGCGCCATCCCGCCCCTGACGGGGGGGGAGAACGGGCTGGTCGTCGCGCCGACCGGCACCGGCAAGACCGAGACGGCGATGCTGCCGGTGTTCGACGCGCTGGCCGGCGAGGAGCGGTTCGGTATCGGCGCGCTGTACGTCACCCCGCTCCGGGCGCTCAACCGCGACATGCGCGAGCGCCTGGACTGGTGGGGCGAGACGCTGGACCTGGCGGTCGACGTCCGTCACGGCGACACCACCGACTACCAGCGACAGAAGCAGGCCGACGACCCCCCCGACGTGCTGGTCACCACGCCGGAGACCCTCCAGG
>CAZMWG010000012.1:0-24023 GCA_964569925.1 uncultured Halobacteriales archaeon
CGAGATCGACATGGACATGCAGCAGATCCTCTCCGACGAGGAGGTCGAGGAGAAGAACGTCCGGCTGACCTGCATCGGGTCGCCGGACGCCGACGAGGTCAAGATCGTCTACAACGCGAAGCACCTCGACTACCTGCAGAACCGCGTCATCTGATCGGCCTCGTCCGATCCTTCTCGTCGCTCCCCGCCCGACCAGCGACGCGTCGGCCCGCGGTCCGACGCGTCGGGCCTCGGGTCTCGCCGGCGGGCGTCTCCGCCGGGTTCAACGGTCCCGGCGGTCGCCGTTCCCGTTCGCCGGGCGGTCGTCGGTGTCCGGTTCGGCTCGTTCGTCCGCGGCCGAGTCCGACCGATCGGGCGGGGCGGACGGTCGCTCCGGGGACCCCGGCGGCGCGAGCAGCGCCCCGACCGCCCGCCCGACGCGGGTGTCGGCGAGCCGTTCGACCCCGGCCGCGACGGCCGCGGCCGCCCGCCGCGTTCCGGACTCCGCCCACAACGGTCGGACGCGCGCGACGGCGCGCTCCGCGAGCCACACCGCCGGGCCGAGAGTCCGGGTCTCCCGGAGGTCGATCACCACGACCGCCGGCTCGGGGTCCCGGACCGACCACCGGTAACACCGCGAGGACCGGACCCACCGCTCGACGGTGTCGGTGACTCGCCCGGCGACGGCGGCGGCCACGGAGGACTCCGTCGGGAGGTCCACCCCGAGAACGCGTCGGACCCCGGAGGCGAGCGTGGACCCGCGGAGCGAGCGGTCGATCACCCCCCGACTCTCGCCGTCGGTGCTCGACATCGACACGGGTGTGGTACCGGGAGCGACATCAACCGTTCGGTGCGACCGTCGCCCGGGCCGGTCGACCGGCGGTCAGGGTTTCACCAGCACCTTGATCGCCTCGCGCTCGTCCATCATCCGGTAGCCCTCGGGGACGCCGTCCAGGTCGACCGTCTCGGTGAACACCGGCGCCGGGTCCAGTCGGCCGCCGACGACGTCGTCCATCAGTTCCTCGGCGTAGGCCCGCACCGGCGCGACCCCGCCCCGGAGCGCGACGTTGTCGCCGAAGAAGTCGAACATCGGCATCCCGCCGGCCTCGATGCCGTGGGGGACGCCGACGTAGCCCACGGTGCCGCCCGGACGACACACCCGGACGGCCGTCTCCATCGCCGACGCCGCGCCGACACACTCCATGACGTGCTCGGCGCCGCCGTAGGTGAGTTCGGTCACCCGCTCGATCACGGCCTCGTCGTCGCTCCCGTGGACGGTCTCCGTGGCGCCGAAGTCGGCGGCCAGGTCCAGACGGTCCTCGTGGTGGCCGACGGCGACGATCCGGGAGGCTCCCAGCCGTCGCGCGGCCAGCACCCCGCACAGACCGACGGCGCCGTCGCCGACGACGACACAGGTGTCCCCGGCCCCGACGCCGGCGCTGACGGCGGCGTGGTGGCCGGTGCCCATCACGTCGGTCAGCGGGACCAGCGACTCCAGAACGTCCTCGTCGTCGGCGTACCGGTCGGGCACCCGCACGAGGGTGCCGTCGGCGTGGCGCGCGCGGACGTACTCGCCCTGTGCGCCGCCGTTGTCCCCGCCCCAGCCGTCGCCGTTCACACAGGAGGTGTGCAGCCCCCGGCGGCAGAACTCACACTGTCCGCAACTGATGACGAACGGGGCGAGCACCCGGTCGCCCTCGCCGACGCCCCGGACGGCGTCGCCGGTCTCCTCGACGACCCCCATCGGCTCGTGGCCGACCCGCGAGGGGACGTCCCGGTCGGACTCCCCGCGGTAGAACCAGAGGTCCGAGCCACAGACCGCCGTGTGGGTCACCCGCACGATCGCGTCGGTCGGCTCCTCGACGGTCGGCTTCGGTACCTCGTCGATCCGCACGTCGCCGGGCCCGTGGTAGCGCGCTGCTCGCATGCCGATCTCGAAGGGCGCCGGTCTGTTAATACCACCACACCGCGGGCCGACGGGACGGCCGGCAGGGTGCGCTCGCTCAGACGGTCCCGCTCGGTCGCGCGTAGCGGCTGCCGTACAGGTAGTCGACGACGGCGTTCACCTCGGCGACGCTGGACTCGTAGCGGACCGACATCGTCGCCCCGTCGGTGGTGACGTTGACGTCGTCGAGTTGTGCGCGGACGCTCTCGTTCTCGACGCCCATGCCGGCGACCCCCAGCAGTTCGTCGATCCGTTCCCCGGCCGTCGTCGCGTCGTCGGAGCCGTTCATCCGGGCGGTCAGCGGCGCCCCGATCGTGTCGTCGCCCTCCGTGTAGTAGGCGAAGCTGACGACCTCCGCCGGCGCGACCCCGACGCTGTCGGTCACGGACTGCGTCGCCGCCTCCCCCCGGAGGTCCGCCGCCAGGACGACGTGGCCGTCCTCCTCGGTCACCCGCTCGCGCAGGAGTCCGCCCGGCGACGACCGCTCGCCCTCGACCGCGCCGATCGACGCCTTCACGGCCCTCTCCATCCCATCGCGTACCGGTTCCCGTCCGCCACGCCGACGTACAGCGGATCGTCGGACTCCACCGCCCCGACGTCGGCCGCGTCCGTCTCGTCGTAGACGTAGAGGGTGTGTCCCGCGTACGACCCCTCGGTCACGGTGTACTCGGCGTCGGCCTCCGAGGAGGAGTTCGAGAGCGCCGAGACGAACGTCTCCTCGCCGACGTCGGTGCTGACGACGGCCCCGAGGTACGCGTCCTCCGAGGCCACCGCGAGACCCGCGTCGGGAATCCGCCCGTAGACGGTGGCGTGGTCGAAGTCGTCGACGCCGAACTCGGCGTCCGCGGTGGCGTTCGCCGGCAGTTCCTCGTAGCTCGACGGCCCGGACTCGTCCGTCGAGAACCGGTCGATGGCGTGGTTCGCGATCCGTTCGGTCGTCGGTCGTCCACGATCACCCCGTCGGCGTGGACCACGACGTCCGATCCGATCGGCACCGCGTCCAGCGACATTCCCCCGCCTCCGCCCCCGCCCCCGGGGACGACTCCCAGGAGGACCGCCGCGCCGGCGCCCCCGACCAGGAGGACGAACACCCCAGCCAGGACGGCGTAGCGCGTCCCCATCGCGTCGTTGCTCATCCGTGGACTGTTTTCTTTTCCCACGTGTTAAAATTATCTACTTTCACGACGAGATGCAAGTCCGGACACGGGGAGAGCGGAGCCGAGCCTTTCCCGAGCGGCCGCGTCACGTCGGGGACGGCGGTCGGGGACCGGGAGCGGCCGGCGAGAGCCGGTCCCTCGACGGGAGCGAGCCCCCGGACCGTCCGCGGGCGCGGGCTTTTGCCCCTCGGGCGCCTACGTACGGTCGATGACGACAGGGTCCGGCGAGGCCGTCCTCGACCGATCGGACGGGTCCGCCACACGGGTCGACGGGGCCGACGACCGGTCGGACGCGACGCCGGCCATCGCCGTCGAGGGGCTGAAGAAGACGTTCGGGAGCGGCGACGACGCGGTCCGGGCCGTCGACGACGTCTCCTTCGAGATCCAGCGGGGCTCGGTGGTCGGACTGCTGGGTCCCAACGGGGCCGGCAAGACCACCACGATCAAGTCGATTCTGGGGATGGTGTTGCCCGACGCCGGGACGGTGCGGATCGGCGGGATCGACGTCCACGCCGAGCCACGGCGGGCCTACCGCCACGTCGACGCGATGCTGGAGGGGGCCCGCAACGACTACTGGCGGCTCACGGTCCGGGAGAACCTGCGGTACTTCGCGACGGTCGGCGGGGTCGCCCCGGACGCGGTCGCCGACCGACACGAGCGACTGCTGGAGCGGCTGGAACTGGCCGACCAGGCCGACACCCCCGTCCGTGACCTCTCGCGGGGGATGAAACAGAAGGTGTCGCTGGCGAGCGTCCTCGCGACCGACGCGGACGTGGTCTTCCTCGACGAACCGACGCTGGGACTCGACGTCGAGAGTTCGCTCACCCTGCGGCGGGAACTGCGCCGCATCGTCGCCGACCGTGGGCTGACGGCGGTGCTCTCCAGCCACGACATGGACGTCGTCGAGGACGTCTGTGACCGCGTGATCGTGATGAGCGAGGGACGGGTGATCGCCGACGACGACGTCGACGGTCTCCTCCGCGGGTTCGACGCCCGGGGCTACCGGATCACCAGCCCCGACCTCGACGAGACCGTCCTGTCGACGGTCCGCGGGCGGTTCGACGTGACCGCCGTCGAGCGGACCGGCGCCCGGACCAGGGTCGAGGTCGCCACCGACTCCGCGGGCTTCTACGAGTTGACGGACCTGCTCCGTGAGCACGGCGTGGCTCTCGACGCCGTCGAGACCGTCACGCCGGACCTGGAGACCGCGTTCCTGGAGATGACCGGCGGGGACGGGCCCGCCGGCCCGGACACACGGGACGGGGGTGACCGCCGGTGAGCGACGGGTCGGGGGGCGAGGGCGACGTCGGAGCCGGTGATAACCGCCCGACCGCCGAGAGCGACGGCGGCGTCGTCGAGGACGTCGGAACCGGAGCGGACCCGGCCACGGGAACCGGGACGACCACCCGGACGCGGTCCGGGACGGGCGCGACCGTCGACCGGCCGCGGCGCGCGACCCGGCTGGACCTCGCGCGGACGGTGTTGTACCGCGAGTACCTGCTGTTCGTCCGCTACCCCGCCAACGCCGCCGGCGGGATCGTCGTCTCGCTGTTGTTCTTCGGCCTGCTGTTCTACGGCGGGCGCGCGGTCGCGGGACAGGCCCTCACGGACTCGCTGGCGGGGCTCATCGTCGGCTACTTCCTGTGGACCCTGTCGGTCGGGGCCTACAGTTCGATCTCCAACGACATCGGCAGCGAGGTCCAGTGGGGAACCCTCGAGCGGCACTTCATGACCCCCTTCGGCTTCGCGCCGGTGGCCTTCGCCAAGGGCGTCGCCAAGGTCGTCCGGACGTTCCTGATCTCGGCGGTGATCCTCGCCGTGATGCTCCTGCTGTCGGGCGCCGACCTGGAGTTGAACGTGCTCACGACGGTCGTGCTCGCGGGCCTGTCGATCACCTCCGTGCTCGGACTGGGCTTCGCCGCCGGCGGCCTCTCCGTGCTGTACAAGCGGATCGGCTCCTGGCTCAACCTGCTGCAGTTCGGCTTCGTCGGGCTGATCTCGGCGCCCGCGTTCGACCTGGGCTGGGCGCGCTTCCTCCCGCTGGCACAGGGCAGCGCCCTCCTCCAGCGGGCGATGGTCGACGGCACCCGCCTCTGGGAGTTCCCCGCCCTCGACCTGGCGGTGCTGGTCGCGGTCGCCGTCGTCTACCTCCTGGCGGGCTACGCCGTCTTCGAGGTCGCCACCCGCCGCGCCCGCAGGCTGGGCGTGCTCGGGGACTACTGAGGCGGGTCGTCGGCCGCCGACCCGGACCGTCGGCGGAGTCTCCGACTGCGCCAGCACCCGCTCACCGCCGCGACCGTCAGTGCTAACTGCGGCGCCGGACACCTCCCGGCAGTGTTCGCGACGCTCCCGGATCTGGCCCGTCTGCTGGTCCTGCCGGCCTTCGCCTGGGTCGCCTGGCGGGACGTCCGTACCCGGCGGGTCCCCAACCGGGTCTGGTACCCGCTGGCGGCGCTTGGCCTCCTCCTCCTGGCGGTCGAGGGCGCCGGCGCCCTCGCGGACGGGAACCGGGCGTACTTCCTGCGGGTGGCGCTGTCGGTCGGGTTCGTCGTCCCGCTGGCCTACGGGTTCTGGTGGATCGGGGGGTTCGGCGGCGCCGACGCGAAGGCGTTCATGGTGATCGCCGTCCTCTACCCCGTCTACCCCACCTACTTCCTCCCCGACGTCGCGCTCCCCCTGGTGGCGACCGTCGTCGGCGTCTTCTCGCTGACCGTCCTCTCGAACACGGTGCTCGCCGGCGCCGTCTACCCGCTCGGGGTCGCCGCCACCAACCTCGCCCGGGGACGGATCGGACTGCCGATGTTCCTGGGCAAGCCGGTCGCCTGGCACCGGATCCCCGAGACCCACGGTCGGCTGCTGGAGACCCCCGTCGGCTTCACCCGCGCCGGCCTCGACGTCGACGCCCTCCGGATGTACCTGCGCTACCGCGGGCTGGAACTGGCGGACCTCCGCGAGGAACCGGACCGGCTTCGCGACCCCGCGACGCTCCCCGAGGAGCCCGACCCGCCCGGCGACGGCGCCCTCGCCGCCGACGGCGGCACGGACGACGGGAGAGCGGCCGTCGACGCCGACGACGCCGCGAGGACCGACGCCGCGGCGTCCGGCGGCGCGGAGACGGTCTCCGACGCCGAACCACCGGAGGCCGCCGAGGCGAGGGACGGTGACGGGAGCCCCGCGGACTACGACGACCCCTGGGGCGCCGCGGCCTTCCTGGAGGACATCGATCACTCCGCCTACGGGACGACCCCGGAGGGACTCCGGGACGGGCTGGAGGTGCTGGTCGCCGAGGACGAGGTGTGGCTCTCGCCGGGGATCCCCTTCCTCGTGCCGCTGTTCGTCGGCCTGGTCGTCTCGCTGACCTACGGCGACGTGCTCGTGGCGGTCATCTCCCGGCTGACCGCCCCGTCGGCGGTCGATACCCTCGGTGCTGCCCTCCCGGCGCTGGCCGGGTGATTTTTCCGCCGGGAGCGAGGCGAGCCGGGTACGGCCGCCGGCGACGGAGCGTGCCGAGAGACCGCTCCGGGGCGGCGGACTCCGGATCGACGGTCCGTCACGGTCCGAGACTCACGGCGTGAGGCGGTCGAGCGGGCCTCGGACGCCGGCGTACAGCTTCGCCGGGCCGTAGAACACCGGGAGCGTGATCAGCGGCCCGACCAGCGGAACGGCGGCCACCGCGGCGAGAACGGCCAGGACCGGGATCCCGCGTCGCTGATCCTCGGGAGGGGTCCTGTCGTAGAACCGGACGTTCCGGATCCGGTCGACCCGCCGCATGTCGGGGTACAGCACGAAGCCGACCCACCCGAGACCGCCGCGCAGCGGGGAGTCGAGTCCGGGGTCGCCCGTGACGACGCTGGCCTGTAACGCCACGCCCACGAGCAGGAGTCCGGGCAGGACCGCGCCGCGGAGCGCCCGTCTCGCGGCACCCGCCGTCGCGGTCGCGAGGCCGCCGAGCCCCGCTCGCACGCGCTCGCCCGTCCCCCCGCCGTCGCCCGCGCCGGCGGTCGACGGGACGTCCGGACCCTCCCGCGCCGTGGGCATCGAGTCGGGCGAGCAGTCGGCGGCGTCGAGCCAGTGGTCCACCGGCGCCCGCCGGGAGGCCACGATCCGCGCGTCGCAGTACGGACACTCGATCCGCGATCCCCGCTGTTCCCAGGGGCGTCGCTCCAGCGGTTCGAGGTACGCACGCAGCGTCTCGACCTCGGTCTCCCCGATCCCGGGTCGGTTCGCCCGGTCGAGCAGTTCCGCGACCGGGAGCTCCGGCGTACACTCCGGAGTCGTGAGCCAGTGGTCGGCGACGGCCGCCCGGTTCGCTTGGATCGACGTGCCACAGAACGGACACGCCGTGGTCGCGGGGGCCCGCCACGGCCGCTCGTCGGTCTCACCGACGTACCGGCGCAGTCGGTCCCGGTCCTCGTCCGTCAGGTCGTCCGGCACCCCCGCGAGCAGCTCCGCGGCGTCGTCGGACTCGGCGGCGGACTCCGTCGTCTCGTCGAGGGGAGCGTGCTCGCGGAGGAGGTCGCCGGCCTCCTGTCGCCGGACGATCGAGACGAGGTCGTCGCCGTCGACCGGCTTCACCCCCGGGGTCTCGGCTCGCTCCCGGGCGTCGGTCGTGAAGTCGCTCGTCGTGACGACGACCGCGACGTCGGCGTCGAACTGGTCGGTCAGCGACGAGTACTCCGCGACCTCGGGGCCGCCGACAGGGTTGTCCGCCGCGTAGCGTTTGGCCCGGATCGCGTGCCGTTGCGTGTACGGCTCGGTCCGCTCGGCCATCACGTCGAGGCTCTCGTCCCGGGACCGACGGGTGACCCGGGTCTCCCACCCCTGTCGTCCCCAGAGGTCGGCGACGAACTGCTCGAACGCGTCGAGGTCGACGCTCCGGAGTCGCCGCTTGAGTTCGGCGTCGGAGACCCCCTCGACCGAACCCGGACCGGCCATGGAGGCGTGTCCGGCGTAGTGGTATCCGGTCATAAACGCTACGCCGCCGGGAACGGGGACAAGACCTATCCGCGGCTCGTGCCTCCCGTCGGGCATGACCGAAGTGGATCTCGCGTTCGACGACGCCGACCACCTCCCCGCGGTGGCACAGTCGGCCTCGTCGGGGGAGGTGTTGATGCTGGCCTACGTCACCAGGGAGGCCGTCGAGCGCACCCGGGAGACCGGGGAGGCCCACTACTACTCGCGCAGCCGCGACGAACTGTGGCACAAGGGCGAGACGAGCGGCCACACGCAGACAGTCGAGGAGGTCCGCGTCGACTGTGACGGCGACGCCCTGCTGTACCTGGTCGAACAGGAGGGCGGGGCCTGTCACACCGGCTACGAGTCGTGTTTCCACCGCCGGCTCGACGGCGAGGTCGTCGGCGAGCGGGTCTTCGACCCCGACGACGTCTACTGACGATGGAGGCGGACTCCGCGGTGGACGGCGAGGGCGAGGACCCGGTCGACCGGCTCCGCGCGGCCGCCGCGGACCGCGAGCGCGCCCGCGAGCGGCTCGACGCGGCCGGCGAGGCCGACCTGCGGAGGCTGCGCGAGCGCTGTGACGAGCTCCGAGCCCTCCTCTCGGAGTACGAGGGCCGTGCGACCGGCGACGGCGACTTCGCCGCGTTCATCGAGTTCCAGGAGGAGATCGCCGCGTTCGTCGAGGAACTGGGCGACCTGCCGGGCGAGGAGACCTTCGATGAGATCGACGACCTGCTCCAGCAGCGCCGGCTCACGGAGGAGGACTTCGCGGCGGTCCGCGAGCGGATCGACGGGCTGGAGGAGCGGCTGGCCCCCGTCGAGAACTGGGAGGACGCCACCGACCGCTACCGCGCCGCGCGGGACGCCGTGAAGCGACGGCGCCACGAGCTACGCGAGCGGATCGACCGGCTGGAGCGGGTCGCCCGGCTGGGCGACGCCGACCTCGACGCGCCCGTCGAGCGGCTCCGCGACCCGATCGACCGCTACAACGACGCCGTCCGCGAGCGGTTCCGGGCGTTCCGCGACGACCGGCCCGCCCGCGAGGTGCTGGAGTACGTCGCCTCGACGGCCCCCTTCCCGCTGGTGGGGTTTCGCGACCCGCCCGACGAGCTGTTGGCGTTCGTCCGCGACCACGAGGCCGGCGCCGAGTCGATCCCGACGTTGCTCGAGTACGCCGACTACTCTCCGTCGAAGCTCTCACACTACGTCGACGGCCCCCGCGAGCTGAAACGGCGGGTGGCCAGCCGGCGGACCTACCTCCGCCGGCTGGACGCCGAGCCGCTGACGATCGGGTGGCCGTCGCCGCCCGCCGACGAACTGCGGTGGCGCTGTGAGGAGCTGACGGCGGCCGTCGCCCGGCTCGACGGTCCCGTGGCGGCGCTGCGGGAGGTCCGTGCGCTGACCCGTGGGGCGGAGTACGAGCGGCTCCGGACGGCGGCGGTCGCGCGGGCCGAGCTGACCGACGAACAGCGCGAGCGCCTCCGCAGCGGGGCCGTCGAGCGGGAACTGGAGACCGCCCGCGCCGAGCGCGAGCGGTGCTCGGCGGCGCTCTCGGAGTTCCGGGCGGTGTGAGAGCAGGCGTCGCTCCGCGACGGCCTCCGGTTACATCGTTTCAGACCGCGTCACCCCGGACCCCGTCGTCCCGGACCGCGACGGCCCCGTACCCCGTCACCCCGGACCCCTTCGTCTCAGACCCCGTCATCCCGGACCGCGCCGGCGAAGACGTCTGCCAGTTCCTCGGCCCGGCTCTCCGAGCGGGCCTCGGCGTAGATCCGGATCACCGGCTCCGTGCCGGAGGGGCGGGCCAGCACCCAGCCGTCGCCGTAGTCGAGCCGGTAGCCGTCCGTGGTGTCCAGTTCCGCGACGGCGTCGCGGGCGACCCGCTCGACGGCGTCGAGCATCTCCGATCGCCGGTCCGGGTCGCCGTAGCGGACGTCCCGCCGGACGTTGTGGTAGCCGTCGTACTCCGCGACGACCTCGCTGGCGGGCCGGTCGGCCACCAGTTCGAGGAAGCGCGCGGCGGTGTAGGCGCCGTCGCGGGCGACCCGGTAGTCCGGGAAGATGACCCCGCCGTTGCCCTCGCCGGCGACCGGCACCCGCTGCCCGTCGGCCCGCAGCGCCTGGACCCGGGTGACGATGTTCGTGCTCCCGATGGGGGTCAGCTCCAGTCTCGCCCCGGCGGCCTCGGTCACGTCGACCAGTCGTCGGGTGGCGTTGGCCGCCGAGACGACGGCGTCGCCCGCCCCGACGGCGGCGTCGACCAGCGCCGCCAGCGCCGCGTCGCCGTTGATCGACGCGCCGGTCTCGTCGACGAACGTCGCCCGGTCGGCGTCGCCGTCGTGGGCGATCCCCAGGTCGGCGTCCGTCGCGCGGACGTGCGCGCGAAGGTCGGCGAGGTTCTCCGCCACCGGCTCCGGGTTCCGGCCCGGGAACCGGCCGTCGGGCTGGGCGTTGACCGTGTGGACCGTACAGCCAAGCGCCCCCAGCAGGTCCGGCCCGGCGGCGGCCCCCGCCCCGTGACCCGGGTCGACGACGACCGTCAGGTCCGCGGCGGCGATCCGCTCGCGGTCGACGGCCGCGGCCACCGCCTCGGCATGGTCGGCGGCGGCGCCCTCGACCGTGGCGGTGTCGCCGACGTCGTCCCAGGCGACCCGGGCGGTCCGGTCGGTGGCCAGGCGCCCCTCGATCCGGTCGAGCGTCGACCGGTCGAGTTCGACCCCGTCGGCGCCGATCAGCTTCACGCCGTTGTACTCCGGCGGGTTGTGCGAGGCCGTCACCATCAGCCCCGGGACCCCGGCCCGCTCGCAGTGGGCCTGCAGCGCCGGCGTCGGGGCCACGCCCAGCCGGTCGACGTCGAGTCCGACCCCCGCGAGCCCGGCGCCGGCGGCGTCCGCCAGCATCCGTCCGGTGGCACGGGTGTCCCTGGCCAGCGCCGCCCGGTCGGCGTCCCAGACGGAGCCGGCGGCGCGGGCGATCCCCAGGACGTCGTCCGGCGTCAGTTCCTCGTTGACGACACCCCGGACGCCGCTGGAGCCGAACTCGTGCATCCGTGCGGGGGTCCGGCGCCGACCGGCTTATGGGTACCGGCTCCCCGAACGGCCGATCGGCCGGACGCCGGCGGCCGTCGTCGACTCCCGGCGGCGGGGTTCCGGGAGCTATTAACCCGGCCGCGTCCGATCCCGTGGCATGCCCGACACCGACGCGCTCGTGGCCGCGCTGGCCGAGACCGGTGCCGTCCGCTACGGCGAGTTCGAGCTCTCTCACGGCGGGACGAGCGACTACTACGTCGACAAGTACGTCTTCGAGACCGACCCCGACGCGCTCTCGCTGATCGCGGCGGCGTTCGCCGAGCGGCTGGCCGCGACCGGCGACGCGGGGGCCAAGCTCGCCGGCGTCGCGCTGGGGGCGGTGCCGCTGGTGGCGGTCACCAGCGTCGAGACCGGGACGCCCTACGTCGTCGCCCGGAAGTCGAAGAAGGAGTACGGCACCGGGAACCTGATCGAGGGTGACCTCGCCGAGGGCGAGCGGGTGGTCGTCATCGAGGACATCGCGACCACCGGGCGGTCGGCGATCGACGCCGCCGAGGCGCTGCGCGAGGCCGGCGCCGTCGTCGACCGGGTGCTCGTCGTCGTGGACCGCGGCGAGGGCGCCCGCGAGAACCTCGCCGAGCACGGCCTCGAACTCGACGCGCTGGTGACCGCGGCGGACCTGCTGGCCGCGGAGTGACCGCCGTCCCGTCGACGGAGTGGCCGCGAAGCGGTACGACCCTGCACGGCTCGTGCACGCTACCGTGGCCCTGATACGGGGCGAGCGCGTACCGAACCTCGATGCCGAACCTGGAACTGTACGAACTGTCCGGTTGTCCGTACTGCGCGAAGGTCAAGGAGAAGCTCGACGAGCTCGGGCTGGAGTACGAGTCTCACATGGTGCCGCGCTCGCACGACGAGCGTACGGAGGTCCAGGAGGTCTCGGGCCAGACCGGCGTCCCGGTGCTCGTCGACCCCGACAACGGGGTCGAGGGGATGCCCGAGTCCGACGACATCGTCGAGTACCTAGAGAACACGTACGGCGCGGCCTGACCGCCGCGACGGCTACGCGACCTCGGCCGGCTCCCCGGCGCGCTCGCGGATCAGCTCGCGGAGCTCGTCGGCCGCCCGGATGTCGGCCATCTCCTCCTCCTCGATGATGGCGGTGCCGTCGACGGACTCGCGTTTGAGCTCGTCGACCACGTAGATCGACCGGGTGCGGGTGACCGCGCCGACCGAGGACATGATCCGGGCGCGCTTCTCGGCGGTGCGGGTGAACTCGGAGTGGCCGGTCAACACCTGCTCGCGGCGGGCCTCGTCCTCGGAGACGGTCTTGAACGGCGCCCGGTCGGTGGGGTGGACCTCGAAGCCGATCTGAGTGAAGACGGTGACGATCGGCTCGTGCTCCGGGTCGGGTTCGGGCTCCTCGGGGGCGTCGTCCTCGCCGTCCACGTCGTCGGCGCCGCCCAGCACCTCCACCGGCGAGGTCAGCGGGGCGTCGAACAGGTCCTCCAGTTGCGCGGCGACCTCGACGGAGGCGTCCATCCCGTCCTCGTACTTCGAGACGGTGCGCCGGGAGACGCCCAGTTCGGTCGCCAGTTGTCCCAGCGACCAGTCCCGGTCCTCGCGGACGTCCTCCAGCACCTCGCTGTCGATGTTGACGTAGAGCCCGCCCGGGGCCGCGTAGATCAGCGGCGGCACCCTCTCGACGAACAGGTCGAGCGCGGTGTCCGGCGACAGCACCGGCACGCCGTGCCGGAAGTAGACGACGCCGGGCTTCAGTTCCTCGTCGCGGGTCCGCAGGCCGACCACGATCGGGGTCGCGTTCAGGTACGTCCCCAGCCGCCGCATCTCCACCCCCGTGGTGCCGTCGAACGCGTCGATGTTGCTGAGCACCTTCACCAGCAGGACGTCCTCCCCCCGCCGGGCCGCCACGTCGAAGCTCTTGGGCCGGATCGCACACCGGTCGCTCACCGTGAACCCCGCGTCCTCGAACATTGCGGTGACGTTGCCGACCAGCGCGGATCTGGACATGTGATTCTCTCCCGAATCTCTAACCGGTTCGCGGTACAAATGGTTTGTGGCGGCCCGCGTCGCGGTCCGTTCGTGTCGCCGCGTCGTGACGCCACGACGCGGCGCCGTATCCCGCTCGTATCGCCCACGAGCGCCCCGAAGACCGGTCGACGGGGTCGGGCGCGTCGACCGCGGGACGGCGCGGCGGACCCGAGCCGTGGAACCGAGCGATTTAGGGACGCGGACCGCGCGTGGCGAGACATGGCGAACACGTCGCGGTCCTCGGACCCGCTCGAACCGCTGAGTCTGGCGGTCGGCGCGCTGCTGGTGTTGATCGGGGTCGCTACCGTCGCCGGGGGGCCCTGGGCGACGAAGATCACCCTCGCGACCGCGGCGGTCCAGGTCGGCGCGGCGCTCCTCCTGGCCGCGCTCGGCGTCGGCGTCGCGCTCCTCGGACGGCGCTGAACCGGCCGGCTCCCGACGACACGACCCCCGACGACGCGACCGAGGGCCGCGCTACCCGCGCACCGGGAGGTAGGCGGCACCCAGCAGGATCACGGCGGCGAAGCCCGAGAGGATGGTGATCCCCCACAGGCCGGCCCGGCGCTCCCCGAAGTAGTCACGGGCCTGTGCGGTCTCGTTGTACCCGCCGAACGACTCGCTGGAGACGATCCGGACCGAGGACTCGTCCGGGAAGTGCGCGAAGTACTGGTCGCCGTCGCCCAGCGTGGCGTTGGTCCCCTCGGTCATCACGACCGACCGGCCCGCCGTACCGGTCCAGCGCAGCGTCGCCGTCTCCGGGGTCACGGACGTGACGGTCGTCGCGTTGCCCTCGTAGGCTATCTCCTCGCCGACGGCGAACGCCTCGGTCGAGGGCGCGGGAAGGTACTCGGAGACGGGCGGACCGAGCGTCCCGTTCGCGTACACGACCACCTCGGTGTCGTCGACCGTCGCCGTGGTGGACCGCACGTCGGGGTCCTCGATCAGGATCCGTGAGACGTTCTGCTCGGCGACCAGCGTGAACGACGACACGTCCGAGGCGTTCTCGATGTCGACGACGTAGGAGTCGTTCCGGTAGGTCACGCTCGACCCGTTGTCGAGTTCGGCCGTGAACACCGCCGACTCGTTGGTCCAGGCCACCGTCGCGTTGACCTCGCTCTCGAAGCTTCGGACGGCCACGTCGTGGGTCACCCCGCCCAACTCGGTCGAACCCCCGTCCTCGACCACCGGCCCGGACAGCGAGTACTGCGGCTGACTCGTCTGTTCGGCGACGCCGATGTACGCGTACGCGCCGGCACCGACGACGAGGAAGAACACGAAGTATATCGCCGCGGCTCGTCGTTGCATACCCGATAGATCCGACAGGGTGGGTTTTAATCGTTTATTTTTCACCCGGCCGGGGCGTCGACGCCCCGGCCGGAGTCTTTTAGCCGGGCCGGCGCGGGGGTAGAGCCGTGTCCGAACCCGCGTCCGATCGGATCGAGGGTCGGGACAGCGAGCCCTACCGGTCGTACGCGGCCGGCGTCGAGGCACGGATCGACGACGACGGACCGATCGGTCGGGCGTTCGACGCGTGGTCCGCGTTCGTCGACTCGACACTCGGCGCGCCGTTCGCGGCCGCCGACCTCGACCGCGAGCGGCCCCGGACGGCGTTCTTCCGCGACGCCTGTTACTACGACCGCGCGGTCCGGGACGCGCTGGAGCGGCTGGCCGAGCGGCTCGGCTTCGAGCCGGCGGCGTGGGAGTCGCCCGGGGGGACGGCGGCGGCGAGGTCGGGGCCGGGGCCCGGCGGCGGACCGATCGACCTCGACGCGGTCCACGGGGCGGTGGGCGGGGGTGACGAGGACGACGGCGGGGGAGCGGGCCGGCCGGCGCTGCCCGAGGACGCCGGCCCGGTCGACGTCCGGCGGCTGTACGAGGACGTCGTCCCGGGAGACCTGCGCGGGGCGCTGGGCGACCACCACACCCCCCGCGGGGTGGCCGACCTCGCGGTCGACGCGCTGACCGTGACGGACGCGGCGGCCGAGCGGTTCCTCGACCCGGGGTGTGGCACGGGCATCTTCCTCGCGGCCTCCGTCGACCGCGTCCGCGAGGCAGCCGGCAGGGCGCCGGACGAGCGCGTCGCGGCGGCGACGGGGGCGGTCCGCGGGATCGACCTCAACCCCTTCGCGATCCGGGGGGCGCGACTGAGCTACGCCCTCGCCTTGGCGCCGGCGCTGGCGGCGGCCGACGACCCGACCGTCGCGTTCCCGGTCGTCCACGGCGACGCGCTCGGGATCGCCGATCCCGTCGACCCCGGTACGGACGAGGGAAACGGGGGCGAGACCGACGGCGAGACGCGGACCTCCCTCCCGCGGGGAGCGCCCGACTGGACCGTCGACCACCTCGTCGGCAACCCGCCGTGGATCACGTGGAGCGACCTGCCGGAGCGGCGGCGGGCGGGGTGGCGCGAGCGCCACGTCGACCGGCTCGACCTGTTCCCCCACCGGGGGGCCGCCGCGCGGCTCGGCCACGGCAACGACGACCTGGCGGCCTCGTTCGTCGGGGTGTGTGTCGACCGGTACCTCGCCGAGGGCGGGGACGCCGCGGTCGTGCTCAAGCGCGACCAACTCCGTGGCCCCGCGGGTCGGCTGCTGCGACGGGGCCGGATCGGCGACCGGTCGCTCTCGGTCCGGCGCGTCCACGACCTCGGGGCGCTGTCGCCGTTCGAGGGGGTCGCGACCGACGCCGCCGTCTACGCGCTGGCCGCCGACCGCGAGCAGTCGTTCCCGGTGGCGACGACCGTCTGGACCGACGGCGACGGGAGTTCCGGCGACGACGACCGCTCGGGAGACGACGCGGGCGACGGAGCGGACGACCGCCGGGACCCCGTCGGCGTGTCCTTCGCGGACGGCGAGGGGTTGCGAGCCACGGCCGGGCGTCGCACCGGCGGACTGGTGCCGGTCGACCCGGACGACCCGGCGAGCGCGTGGGTCCGGGCGGGGATGGAGCGGGCGGCCCTGGGCGGGCCGACACCGGAGATCCGCCACGGCCTCAAGGACGACGCGAGCGACGTGTTCGGGCTCGACCGCGAGGAACTCGGGGCCGTCGACGAGGACCTCGTCTACCCGTACCTGGCCTCGCGCCACGTGGTGAAGTTCGGCCTGTTCGGCCACGACCTCCGGCTGGTCCCCTCGC
The DNA here is from genome assembly GCA_964569925.1 of uncultured Halobacteriales archaeon. GTDB lineage: Archaea > Halobacteriota > Halobacteria > Halobacteriales > Haloarculaceae > CAZMWG01. Next base: position 16,254 of record CAZMWG010000012.1, read on the forward strand.
GGCGGGCCGGCGAGGACAACGAGGCGTGGCTCCGGGAGACCTACCCAGACACCTACGACTACCTCGAACGGCGCCGAGAGGCCCTGGAGGACAGGGAGTCCGGGTGGCTCGACGACGGCCCCTTCTACTCCGCGTTCGGGCTGGGCGAGTACACCTGGGCGCCGTACAAGGTCGTCTGGTGTCGGCTGGGGTTCAAGCCCCACTTCGCGGTGGCCGGCACCGTCACGGACCCGGACCTGGGCGAGCGGCCGGTGGTGCCCGGCGACCACTGCATGTTCGTCCCGCGCGAGCGTCGGGAAGCCGCCCACTACCTGTGTGCCCTGCTCAACGCGGCGCCCTACCAGCGCGCGTTGCGGGAGCTGGGGTCGGGGAAGGCGAGCCTCTCGAAGACCGCCGTCTCGCGGCTCCGGCTCCCGTCGTACGACGAGGTCGACCGGGGAACGGCCGAGCGGCTCGCGGCGCTCTCCGAGCGCGCTCACGCGGTCGTCGCCGAGCACACGGACGTCACGAAGCGCGAGTACAACCGCCGGACGATCGACGAGCTGGCGGCGATCCGGGTCGCGGTCGACCGGACGGTGGAGGGACTTCTCCCCGACTATCGGGGGTGACCGGTCGGCCCGTCCCCAGAATCTGAGAACGGGTACCGACGATCGAGAACTCGCGTCCGGGTATATCCCCCCGGAGTTCACAGGTTCACGTGTGAGGTAAAACGATGGCAACCCGAAGCTCGAACCCACTGGCGGGCGAGTTCAGCCTGGAGACCTCCGGGGCGTGGGCGACCTACTGGATCGCCTTCCTCCGGGTGGCGACCGGTTGGTGGTTCTTCCACGCCGGCGTGACGAAGCTGATCGAGGACGGGCTGGCCTTCGGCTACGGGCCGGCGTACCTGAGTGGCATGACCGGGACGGCCCTGGGTCCGATCCCGGTCTGGATGGGGGAGAACCTGGCCTGGCTCGTCAAGCCCGGCGTCCCCCTGTTCGAGACGCTGATCGGCCTGGCGCTGATCGCCGGCCTGCTGACCCGGCTCGCGTCGGTCGGCGGTGTGCTTTTCATGAGCCTGTTCTGGATCGGCAACGCCGGCTTCGGTCACGGGCTCGTCAACAGCGACCTGATGGGGCTGCTGTTGTTCGTGACGATGATCGTGCTGGCCGCCGGCCGCTACTACGGGCTGGACGCGATCGTCGAGCGCACCGCGCTGGTCGAGCGACACCCGAAGCTGCGGTACCTGCTGGGCTGAGGTGATCACGCATGAGCACCACCATCGACAAGGCGGTCATGGCACTGAGCGGCGCCCTGATGACGACCGGCATCGTCGTCCTCGGGATCGTCGAGATACTGGCGGGCCAGCCCTACGGGGCGGCGCCGGTCGAGGTGACCAACGAGGCCGGCGACGTGGTGAACACGCTGTACCCGGCCGTCGACCCCGTGATCCGGACCGGCCTCGTGCTGGCCGGGATCGCGGTGCTGGCGCTGTACGGGCTGTACAAGCTCGTCGAGGGCGAGCCGGCCCCGGCCACCGGCGAGTACGGACAGACCGCCGACTGATCCCGGTCGGCGTCCCGTGGCGGCACTCTCCTCCTTCCGATCCTCGGTCGAACACGAAAGTCACTCCTCGGTCCGGACGGAGTGTGCGGTATGGCGGACCGCCTGGAAGCCCTCGCGAGCCTCCCCACCTTCCACCACGCGACGGCGTCGCCCGACGGCGACGAGGTCGCGGTGTACTACGACGAGTCGGGGCGCAACGAACTGTACCTGATCGACGTCGAGACCGGCGAGCGCCGACGGATCAGCGACGGGCAGGTGCCCCGCAACGCCCGCTGGCACGTCGAGTGGAGCGCCGACGGCGAGCGCGTGTTCTTCCACCTCGACGACGACGGCGACGAGCAGAACGACGTCCACGCGATCGACCGCGACGGCGACGCCGAGCGCGTGGTCGCGATGGACAGCCAAGTCGCCGTCCACGACGCCGTCGACGGCGGCGACCGACTCCTGCTTGGCGGGAACCGCGACGGCCAGATGAACGTCTACGGTCACGACCTGGCCGGCGGCGAGACGACGAAGCTCACCGACTACGACCGCGCGGTGTGGACCGCGACGGCGTCGCCCGACGGCGACCGGTTCGCCTACGCCACCAACGAGAGCGACGACTTCGACAACCGCGACGTCTACGTCGCGGCCATCGACGGCTCGAACGCCCGGAACCTCGGGATCGGCGACACCGGCGCCGAGGCGACCCCCGTCGACTGGGGGCCCGACGGCGACAGCCTGCTGGTGGCGGACAACACCGCCGACCTCGGCCGGTGTGGACTGTACGACCTCGGGACCGACGAGGTGACCTGGTACGGCGACGGCGAGTTCGAGGAGACGCCGGCGGCCGTGCTCCCCGGCGGCGAGCGGTTCCTCGCGACCCGGACCCGCGAGTGCATGGAGATCCCGGTCGTCTACGACGTCGAGAGCGGCGAGAGCCGCGAACTGGACGTGCCCGAGGGCGTCGCCTCGTTCGCGAGCGACCCCGTCCTGGCCGAGGACCGCGTGCTGCTGTCGTACTCGACGCCGGCCGACCGGCCGGCGCTCGCCGCCTACGACCTGGCGACCGACGAGCGCGAGACGCTGATCGCGCCCGACTACGGCGACCTCGACCCCGACTCCTTCGCCGACGCGGAGTTTCTCACGGTCGACTCCGACGGCGTCCCCGACACGCCGGCGGCCGCCGTCGACCACGACCCCTGCGACGAACTGGAGATCGAGGCGCTGCTGTACGACTCCGGCGAGCGGCCCTCGCCGCTCGTTGTCAACCCCCACGGCGGCCCGCGGGCGGCCGACAGCCGCTCGTTCGGCCTCTACACGCAGTTTCTCGTCTCGCAGGGGTTCAGCGTCCTCCAGGTCAACTACCGGGGCTCGACCGGCCGGGGCCGGGAGTTCGTCCGTGAACTGCACGACGACTGGGGCGGCGCCGAGCAGGGCGACGTCGCGACGGCCGCCGAACACGTCCTCGACCGCGAGTGGATCGACGAGGACCGTGTCGCCGTCTTCGGGGGCTCCTACGGCGGCTACTCCGCCTACTGGCAGCTCGTCCAGTACCCGGAGCTGTACGACGCCGGGGTCGCCTGGATCGGGCTCACGGACCTGACGGAGATGTACGAGACGACGATGCCCCACTACCGGACGGAGCTGATGGAGCAGTACCTCGGCACGCCCGAGGAGAACCCCGACCTCTACCGGGAACGTTCGCCCATCGAGTACGCCGACGAACTCGACGCGGGACTGTTGATGGTCCACGGCGTCAACGACCGACGCGTCCCGGTCTCGCAGGCCCGACTGTTCCGGGACCGTCTGGAGGAACTGGGGTACGAGGCCGGCGAGGACGGCGACTTCGAGTACCGCGAACTGGGCGCGGAGGGCCACGCCTCCTCGGACATCGACCAGAAGATCCGGCTGTTCCGTCTGCTCGCCGACTTCCTCGACCGGCGGGTCTGAACGGGCGCCGGACGCACACAGTATCGGGGAGTATACGGTGTCCGGAGGAGATATCGAGCGGATCGGTCACCGCGCAGGGAAAGCCCTCGGCATTCGGGGGTTCTGTGACGGATATCTCCTCAGTTCGGATATGCCGCCCCAGACCCCCGGACCGAGTCTCGCCCTGTCATCCACCACGGTTCGGACGGGTCGACAGCCGAACCCTGGCGGACCGAAAGGGCGAGCGGGGTTGCACAAGTCCGACGACGCAAGCACGCGAAGCGCGCGCAGCGAGTCGCGGGACCGCAACCCCGCGAGGGCTTTCGATGCCGCACTCTCCCGGTCGGCAGTTACGTATCTGAGCACCGCCGAGTCGGGGCGCCGAAGGCTCTTGCCGGGGGCGCCCGGAACCGGGGTATGCGCCTCGTCGACACGACCGACGCCGGCGGCTTCTTCGACGTGGTCGCCGGGACGGACCGCTCGCAGGCCGCGACGATGACCCTCGCTCCGGGTCGGTCGACCGGCGGCCCCGAGAACGCACACGCCCGCAGCGACCAGTGGCTCTACGTGGTCTCGGGGACCGGAACGGCGACCGTCGAAGGCGAGGACCACGACCTGGCGCCGGGACGATTAGTGTTGATCGAACCCGGCGAGACCCACGAGATCACGAACACCGGCGACCAGCCCCTGGAGACGGTGAACGTCTACGCGCCTCCGGAGTACTGAGCCGGGACGACGGGATCGTGGCGACGCCGTCGGCGCCGATATCAGGAAACGGATATAAACGGGCCGTGACCGGTGAGTAGACTTATACAACCCGACAGTATATATGGCACAAGCATCGTATGTCCGACCAGCCATTTCAGGGGGATGACAGGAGTACCGGCGTGGACACGTTCACGCGGTGGCTGGAGGAGACGGCGGCGTCGCGGGGGATCGACGAGGAGGACCTCCTCAGCGAGGTGCTGTCCTCGTACTGGGCGATGAACGAACTGGACGCCGGGGGGAGCGACGCCCGCGACCGGCGGTCACCGGTCGGTGACCTCGACCGGGGGCCGGAGCCGACGCCGGAGGATCGCCGGTTGGGTGAGTTCGACCCCGGCGAGGACGCTCCCGGCGCCGACGGGCCGGGCCTGGAGCGCGATCTGGCCGACATCAAGCAGGGGATCGGGACCCTCCAGCGGAGCGTCGAGGAGATCGCCGAACTCCGTGACGTGCTGGAGGGGCTCGAACGGCAGTTGGGCGAGCGACGCCGGGACGGCGACCCCGACGACGAGGGGACGCCCGACGAGACGGCCGAGGACCTCGAGGCTGTGGCGGCCGACCTGGCGGAGCTCCGGGCGGCCCAGGAGCGGTACATCGGGGACGTCGCCGACGACCTGCAGTTGATCGGCGGCCGGCTCCAGCAGTTGGAGGCGACCGTCGAGGACGCCGCCGGTCCCGACGAGGAGGCCGTGACGGCGCTGCGCGAGCGGGTCACGGACGTCGAGGCCGACCTGGCGGGACTCCGGGAGGACCAGCGGGCGGCGGACGAGCGCGTCGAGCGGGAGTTCGACGACATCGAGGGGCTGTTCGAGCACCTGATCGAGCGGCTCGACGACGCCGAGGAGCGGATCGACGACCTGGACGAGCGGGTCGACGAGTGGGTGGAGACCTACCGGGCCGACATGGACCGCGTCGAGCGACGGGCCGACGACGCCGACCGCCTCGGGGAACTGCTCCGGGCGGGGACCGCCGCCGGCGTCACCGCCGGCGACTGCGAGGCCTGTGGCGAGCGGATCGACCTCCCGATGCTGGTCGAGCCGCGCTGTCCGGGGTGTGACCGGGAACTGACGGGGGTGCGGTCCGGCGGGTGGAACCCGCTACGCGGACCGACGGTCGAGACCGGGCCGCCCGCCGTCGACGCCGACGACCGGGGGCCGACCGATGACGGGTGACGGCCGCGAGGCGGGACGGACGCGGTTCGGGGCCTTTCTCGCGAGCCTGCGTGCCGACGACGGAGACGACGACCCGGAGTCGTCAGAGGCCGACGCCGCCGACGTCGGCGGACCCGCCGAAGGGACGGCGGCCGACGAGGGTCGGAGCGGGACCGACGAACCCGGGGGAGAGACGGCCGAGGACGAGACGACCGAGGACCCCTGGGAGTGGGTCGGCGACGCCGCGGACGGCGAGGCGGCCGCGTCCGGGGGCGACGATGACGAGCCCGGAGACGACGGCCACGACGCGGATCGGGATGCCGGAACGGGCGAGAACGCGCCGGCGGTCCCGATCCGCGACGCGGAGGCGGACGCGACCGGGGAGGACGGTCCGGACGACGACGCGCCGACCGGCGACGGGGAGACGGTCGCCGGCGCCGAGCCCGCGACGGAGCGGGAGGCCGGCGGAGACGGTTCGGGGCGACGGCGCATCTGGCACCGCTACGGGGACGGCCGCTCGCGGGGCGAGGACGACGCTCCGGTGGCCGAGAACGACGCTCCGGTGGCCGGGGCCGACGTCGCCGGCGCCCCGGACTGGAACGAGGCGGTCCCGTCGCCGGAGTCGTCCGAACCCGAGTCGGGAGCCGGCGGGAGTACCGAGGGTCGGGACGCCGTGCGCGGGCCCGGTTCGGTGGTGTCGACCCCGGATTCGGGCGGCGACGAGGACACGACGGGCCTGGACCGGTCGGCCGCGCTGGCCGGTGCAGCCCAGGGGGCACAGCTCCTGGTGTTGTCTCCCGAGGGCGACCCGGTCTCCGACCGGGCCTGTTCACACGTCCTGACCGCCGGCGAGGGGCCGCGCAACGTCGCCATCGTCACCGTCGGGTCGTCCTCCGAACAGCGGGTCCGTGTCTGTCGGGCCGACGGGTGGCCCGGCGGCGAGATCTCCGTCGTCGAGGTCGGCGGCGACGGCGGGTCGAGCCGGTCCGAGGTGGTCGGCGCCGGCGGCGACGCCGTCGTCACCCGGCGGGTCTCCAGCCCGCGGAACCTCTCGCGGCTCGGGATCATGATCAGCCGCGTGCTCGCCGACTGGGACGACGACCGTCCCCGCAAGCTCTGTCTGTACACCCTGACCGACTACCTGGAGTACGTCGACGTGCGCACGCTCTTCCAGTTCCTGGTCACGCTCACCTCTCATCTCTCCAGCAGCGGCGTCGACGGCCACTACCACCTCGACCCGACAGCACACGACGCACAGACGGTCAGGACGCTGGAGTCGGTGTTCGACGTCGTCGTCTGGATCGGGGAGGACGGCTCGGTCGAGATCGACCCGAACGCGGTCTGAGCCGAGCCGCTCAGTTCCCGCGCAGTTCCGGTGGTGGCCCCTCGTCGCCGAGCTTCGCCCGGCCGCGGGAGATCGTGTGGGCGACCGCCGTGACCCCGTACAGCGCGACGATGGCCGCGGCGACCGGCAACATCGGGGCGTCACGCAGGACGCCCACCTCCGCCCAGACCAGCGCGAGCAGCGCCGCGGCGGCGACGCTCAGCCCCAGGTAGAAGTAGCTCCAGGGGATGTCCCCGCTGGGCACCAGTTCGATGTAGACGTCCGCGTCGGCGGTGGCGTCGGTCAGCTCCACCTCCTTGGTGTCCTCGTCGTAGTGGACCAGGCCGGCCTCGTCCAGCGTCGAGAGGTGAGACTGGTACAGCGAGATGTACACCCGCTTTCGCTCCTGGGAGTCGAGTCGGTCGATCGGCTTGTCGTTCTCCCAGGCCGCCACCTGTTCGGCCAGTTCCCGCGCGCTGACGGGTCCGTCGACCTGCTTGAGGTAGTGGATCGCGTACCGGCGGCGCTTGTTCGCGAGCAGGTCGTAGACGTCCGCCGAGGTGATCTCGTCGGTCGGCTCCGTTCCGGCTCCCGAGACACCCACCAGGGTCGGGATCGGCATGTTGCTCCAGTCGTCCGTCGTTCTGTTGCGGTTCGTATATTAGTTTCTGAACCTGTCAGGGGTTGGGTGACGTTCCGGGCGGGCGGCGACGGGTCGGCGCCGTCGAGGAGCGTGACCGTCACCGCGGGCCGGCCGTCGGGGGCGACCGGTGTGAGCGAGCCGCACGGATCTGACGACGAAACGGCCGATATCCGGCCGTTAGGCGGCCCTAACCGGTGATCGCCCCGCCGGTAGCCGGGACTAACCGGGGGTTAGACCGGTCTTACAATGCGGGTAGGGTGTGTACGGACGAAGTACGAGTCCCACCCCGATGGCGGGCGTGGGGACCGAAACACACGATCATGGCACCCAAAGGCAAACTCCTCGCGCTGGTGGCGATCTTCGCGGCGGTCGGCGTCGTGACGGCCACGGGCGCGTTCACGACGGTCAGTGCGGAACGGACGGCGACGGTC
>CAZMWG010000012.1:24123-31211 GCA_964569925.1 uncultured Halobacteriales archaeon
CGAGATCTCGATCCCCGACGTGAACGTCAACGCGACGACGTCGGTCAATAGAGCGATCGAGATCACCAACCAGGGGACCCAGGAGATCGGGGTCTCGCTGGACAAGACCGGGCAGAACGCCGGCGCGGTCGGCTTCGGCGTCAGAAACAGCGAGCTTGATAGCGCCGACCCGGAGCCCCGGCAGATCCAGGCCGGCGTGAACAGGGGGACCGTCTACTCGCTGAGCGACGCCACCGTCGCGCTGGAGCCCGGCGAGTCCGTCGAGATCGGCATCTACGTCGACACGGCCGACGGGAACGTGCTCGACGGTCGGGGCCAGACGGACGCCACGGCGATCGGGCAGGACAGCGAGTTGCTCCAGAGCGTGATCATCGACGCCGACGGGGCGACGGCGAGCGACGCGGCGCTCGAAGCGAAGTGATAGACGGTTGAAGTTTTAGGTCGGTCCGGTCCGTGTGCCGGGACGACATCCGATCGCGGACCCGAACCGACCCGTGGCGTCCCGGTTCGGGACGGTGGACGACGACGCCCGACCGAACGGAGAGACCGGATGAGACGACACCTGCCGTTGGCCGTTCTCGCGGTCGTCCTCGGAGCCGCGCTGCTGGTCTCGGTCGGCGCGGTCACCGGGATAGACGACACGGGAGAGCCGACGGACCGGCCGTTCCCGAACGGCGAGCCGAACCTCACCGTCAGGCCGGGCGACGGTCCGAACGGCGAGTACGTGACGCTGGGGTCCGACGGCAACCTCTCGGTCGACGTGAGCGATACGGGGGTCAACGTGAACGCGCGGACGGCGGTCAACGACCTCCTCACCGTCGAGAACACCGGGACGGACGCGACGGTCGACGTCTGGATCACCCACGACGGCGGGCGGGCGGTCACGCTCGTCCGGAACGAGACGGGCGCTCCCCTGCCGGACACGCCGCCGGGCGCCGAACTGGGGCCGGGCGAGACGCTGACGGTCGACATGCGGGTGGACACGCGGGACGCGGCGGCGGGCGACCGCCTGCTGACGTCGATCACGATCAACGACCGGATCGACCGGGCGACGCCCACCCCCACCCCGAAGCGGCCGGGAGCCACCCCGACGCCGACGACGGGCCCGGGCGGCGGTGGTGAAGCCGGCGCCGGCGACCCCGGGGGCGCCGCCACGCCGACCGACGACGAGACGCCGACCGGAACGTCGACGCCGGCGCCGACCGCGTCCGAGTCCGGGGCCGGAGCGACCGGATCGGGCTCGACGGGGACGGGTACCGGCGGGAACGCGACCGCCGCCGACGTGACCGTCGTCGGCGACGACGGGACGCCGATCGACGCGACGGTGACGCCGCTGTCGGCGTCGGAACTCGACGCGATCGACGCGACCGGCGAGGTCACCGGTCCGCGGGCGGTGATCGACGCCGCCGGGAACCCGAACGGCTCGGGTGAGCGGGTGATCACGCTGGTGGACGAGCGGGTCGGTCTGTCGGGCGGCCGGTCGACCGTGGCCTCGGTCGGGACGGCGGAGCCGATCCGGGTGACCGGCGCCGTCGACATCGACGTGCCGGAGTCGAGGCGCAACCGGCCGGCGACGGTCCGGCTCCGGATCGACCGGACGGACCTCGGCGACGCGAGCGTCGAGAACACGAGCATCGGTCACCGCACGGCGACCGGGTGGCAACTGCTCGACACGCGGATCGTCGAGCGCGACGCGGAGACGGCGCTGCTTGAGGCCCGCACCTTCGGGTTCTCGCCGTTCGCGGCGTTCGTCGAGCCCAACGTCGAGTACACGTGGGGCTTCCCCGGCGGCGCGCAGCGGGACGGACGGCGGGTGAGCTACGTCTTCGAGGAGCCCGGCCGATACGACGTGAACCTCACGATCACCGACGCGCTGGGCCAGCGGAACTCGACGACCCGGCAGGTGATCGCCAACGACGTGCCCGAGATCCGGGCGGAGGTGGTCGGCCGTGACGGGACGACCGGCAACGTCACCTTGCGGGCGGTCGTGAACGACACGGTCGGCAACACCACCGTCACGTGGACGTTCCCGGACGGCGGACAGGTCACCGGGCAGGAGGTCTCGTACGACCTCCCGAACGGCGACCACCGCGTCGAGGTGCGCGTCGTCGACGAGTACGGCGCGTCGGCGACGGCCGGACGGACGATCGGAGTCGGTCCCGCCTCGGTGCTCGACGTCCGGATCGAGTTCACGAACCTCCGCGGGATGGGGGCACAGATCGGGCTCTCGCTGCTGGGCGTCGTCGGCCTGCGGACGATCTACCGGCGGCTGTCGCTGTCCCCGCGGGCGCTGCTGGCGGCGTTCACGCCCGGTCCGGAGGTGGTCGAACTGGACGAGCCGTTCGCCGATCCCTCGAACGGCCGGGTCGGGCTGGGCCGGCTCCGGGTGATCGACCGCCGTGGCGACCTCGACACCGTGACCGTCACGCTGCTGGACGGCGACGACGACGTCGTCGTCCGGAAGCGGATCGAGCCCGACGACGGCGGCGAGTACGTCGTCACCCCGGAGACCGCCGTCCTGCCGCCGGACGTCGAACTGGACCCGACCGGGAGCTACCGGTTCCGTGTCGAGGCGACGGACGGGCGGGGCCGGTCGGACCGGCGCGACAGCGTCCGGTTCCGGATCGGCGAGCGGGCCGGGTCGGCCGGCGACGAGGGACTGCTGACCGACGCCGACCGGTCGCACACGCAGAACTGAGTCGTCGTTCCGGACCGGATCGACCGTCGTCCTTTAGCCGACCCGTGTCCTACGAGGGTCCGATGGACGCGTCACCCGGCGTCGGGACGGTCCGCGCGCGACGGGGGTGTGACCCGAGTTCGAGCGGTGTGAACGGCGGGTCCGTCCCCGGAGGCCGCCGGCCGACCCGGGGGGAGACACCGTGGTGAGTGTCCGCCGGGCGCTCGGTCGAGCGCTGTCGGTTCTCGCGCTCGTTCTCGTCCTCTCGACCGTTCTCGGGGCGGTGCTCGGCCAGCCGGTCGGGCTTACCTACGTCGAGACCGGGAGCATGGCGCCGACGCTGTCGCCCGGCGACGGGTTCGTCGCCGTCCCGTCGGCGCTCTCCGGTCCCGTCGAGGAGGGCGACATCGTCGTGTTCGACGCCGTCAACATCAACGACGGCGGTCTGGTCACCCACCGGGTCGTCGGCGAGACCGAACGGGGGTTCATCACGAGAGGTGACGCGAACCCCGTGACCGACCAGGACGGCTCCGAGCCGCCGGTCCAGTCCGCACAGATCACGGCGACGGCGCTGACCGTCGGCGGGAGCCCGGTGGTGGTGCCGTTCGTCGGGACGGTGGTGGAGGGGGTCGGCGGGAGCGTCGGCTGGGTACAACGGCGGCTGGCCGCCCTGTTCGGTACCCGTGCCCTCCTGGGGACCCAGGGGCTCTCCTACGTCCTCGTCGGCTTCGGGGTCGTCACCTACCTCCTCTCCGCGGTGTTCGAGGGGTCGGGCGACCGGGACACGAGGCGACGGACCCGCCGCTCGACCGGCGTGTTGAACTTCCGGACGATCGTGGTCGTGATGCTCGTGGCGCTGGTGGCGATCCTCACGCTGAGCATGGCGCTGCCGGCCGGGACACAGAGCTTCCAGTTCGTCAGTTCCGAGACCGACGCCCCCGGACCGAGCGTCATCCCGCAGGGGGGGTCGGAGACGGTGACCTACAACGTGCCCAGCAACGGCCAGGTGCCGGTGGTGTCGATCGTCGAGCCCGCCAGCGACGGGGTGAGCCTCAACCGGTCCGTGCTGTTCGTCCCCGGGGGCGGGGTCCAGCGCGTCACCGTCACGCTCGAGGCGCCGGCCGAGACCGGCGCGTACAACCGGATCGTCGTCGAGCACCGCTATCTGGCCTTCCTCCCGGTCGGCGTGATCGTCTTCCTCCACGGCCTCCACCCGTGGCTGCCGGTGGTGGCGATCAACGCCGTCGCGGGTACCCTGTTCGTGGCGCTCGCGGTCGTGCTCGTCGGGACTGACCCGATCCGGATCGAACGGGGGAAGCGAGACGTCCCGCTGTCGATCCGGCTCAGACGGTGGCTCGACTGACCGCTCGGCGTCACGACCCGGCCGTCGGTCTCTCTCGCCCCGGGCGGGGGTTCACTCAGAGGAGAACTCCAGCCAGGAGGTGACCGTCGTCGGCTCGGCGGCGTGGTAGTAGACGATGTCGCCGTCGACGACGCTGTACACCTCGATGTCCGGATCGTAGATCACCCGTTTGCCGGTGTCGATCGCCACGTCGACCAGGTCCTCCAAGCTGTTGATGTAGACGTACTGGTTGCCCGACCCGGTCGGGAACTCCCCCTCGGAGATCCACTCCTCGTACCGCGCGTGGTACACCCGCAGTTCGAGCTCGTACACCTCCGCCTCGCGGGTGCTCCAGAGTCCCACGGCGGCGCCGCCGACGATCAGGACGAGTCCCGCGATCCCGAGCCCGCCGACCAGCGTCGTGTCCGGCGACCCCGTCCGGACGGTCGCTTCGGTGAGCTGACGGCGTGTCTGCTCGTCGGTCAGGTCACCCGGCAGCCAGTAGGCCCTCTCCGAGAACCTGATCGGCGACGACGCGTTCAGCGTCCCCTCGTAGCGTTCGCCGTCACCCACCGGCGAGTCGTAGTCCAGTTCGAGGCGTAGCTCGGAGGACAGTTCCCCCTCGGTCAGTTCCTCCTGGATGGCCGCGCGCTCGTCGCGGAGCTCGTCCATCCGCAGGGAGGTATTGAGCCGGGCGGTCCCGTCCCGGACGGTCCGTCGGTCCGTGGCCAGCACCCGCCGTCGGTCCCAGAACCGGTCGCCCTCGAACGACGCCGACCGGGAGACGAACAGCCGGTAGCTGACGGTCACCGGTCTGTCGGCGGGGAGGTCCGCGACGGCCGAGAGCCGCAGGGACGGGGTGGCGTTGATGAAGTACACCGGCTGGTCGCGCAGGAGTTCGTTCGGCTCGAACAGGCGGCTCTCCCCGGTCACGACCGCGCTGTGCTCGACGGACGCCTCGAACTGCTGGACGTCGGTCTCCTCGGGCGGGACCTGCTCGACCGGCGGGTTCAGGTAGACGTAGCCGGCCGCCCCCAGCGAGAGCAGACCCAGGACCACGAGCACCGCTCCCAGGGTCCCCCCGTAGATGGCCAACTGGTGTTCGATCCGGGCGGCCGTCGACATGTGGTACGTAACTCGGGAGTGTAGCCGGTGGTAAAGACTTCGGTGAAGTCCGTCACGCGTCGGACGTTTCACCGTGTGGTGTCCCAGTTCGACCTCCCGTATCGTATCTCGGGGGGAGGTCTCAGCATCCCGGAGTGTTACCACTTCACCGTGGATGTCCTGCAGGACTGCTGTTCGGCAGGGGATGCTCCGTCGTGTCTTCGACGCTGCCGTGTTCTCGACTCACGATACGGCTCGGACGGAAGGCGATGCCGACGAGACCCTCTACACTGATCGATTCGGGACGGTCGTCGGGAGCGCCACCCCTCAGGTGATCGGATCGAGACAACTGACGTGGTGCTCGGTGCCGTTTCCGTTCGGGAGGTTCGGGTGCCAGATCTTGCCGACGATTTCGAGGTCGCCGTCGTCGTCGAAGTCGGCGACCTTCGCCTCGTGTGCCCCGAGGTTCGCGTCGAAGATCACCTCCTCGGTCCACTCCCCGTCCACACACGAGAGGACGAACCAGTCCGGAGTGGTGTGTTGGCCGTCGGTCTTCCCGTTCTCCATCTCGGCGCTGAACAGTTCGTTTCGCCCGTCGCCGTCCAGATCGGCTATCTGTAAGGAGTGGAGGCCACGACGGTCCCGGGACCCCTCGACGACGATCTCCCGCTCCCAGTTCCCGCCGGTTCCGTCGTGGTGGAGGACGGCGATCCGGGCCGCCCGGTCGACCTCCGACTCGGTGACGACGACTTCGGGGACCCCGTCGTCGTCGACGTCGCCGACGGTCAACCGCGTCTCGTGGTCCCAGTCCCCGGGGAGGGGGATGTCGTGACGGTCGAAGTCGCCGTCGCCGTCGTTCTCGTACCACCCTCGGTTGGTGACGATGTCGAGACTCCCGCTCCCGGAGAGGTCCGCCAGGAAGGTCCCGTCGCCGTCGAGGTCGCCCGTCAGTCGCCGGCCCTCCCACTCGGTGGTCGGGTCCGACGGGACGTCGTACACGTAGAGCGGGCCGTCCTTCTCCCGGACGATCACTTCGTCGTTCCCGTCGTGATCGAGATCGCCGCCGATCACGTCGTGTGGGTCGTCGAACGCGCCCCCGACGGGATAGACCTCCCCGAAGTCGGCCCGCGAGGGGTCCATCGGTGCCCACAACAGTCGCTTCCCCTCCGCGCCGGGGTACCTGGACGTGTCCGGCCTTCCACCCCTGGACTCGCCGAGCACCTGTGTCTCCCACTCGCCGAACACGAGTTCCGGCCGCCCGTCGTCGTCGACGTCGACCGGGGCCGCGCCGACGTTCGGACTCACCGCGTGGGTGACCTCGTAACGACACCACGACCCGTCGTGGTCGTAGAGGTGGAGGAACCCGCCGCCGCGCCCGCCGGTCGCGAACTCCGACACTCCGTCGCCGTCGAAGTCCGCCACGGCCGCCGCTCCCCACTCGTCGTATCCGCCCTGTGCGTCGACGAACTCGTGTTCGTAGGCGTGCATGTCACGAAACTAGAGGAGTGTCTCGGTGTATAAGTACGAGGCCGACCGGCCGTTCTCGCCGAGTCCACCGGCTCCTCCCGAGGAACCGTCCGGAATCGGAGGGCACTCGGGACGATCGCCTGCGACACCCTCTCTCGGTGACCCTGAACGACTGTTCGGTATCGTCCGATCGAGAGGGACGCCGGAGCCGACTCTACCGAGCTCGTTTCGGGCTGTAACGAAGAGCGCTGAAGCCGAAGGCCGGGTCTTCAGCGGGTCATACGGGACAATGAGGACACCGAAAGATGAACTCTGAGACCCCGACAGCCTGTAGAACGGCAAAGACCGTACCGGCGGACGGTCGTCTTCGGCTTCGGGGTGTAGCGTGAGAGCCAACGGCGGGCTCTGTGGCTACTCCGCCGTTAGATTGTTAGGATTAAAGCCAAGGGCCGGATTTGAACCGGCGATGGGCGGCTCTGCAGGCCGCTGCGTTAGGCC
>CAZMWG010000013.1:0-15641 GCA_964569925.1 uncultured Halobacteriales archaeon
CAGTTCGGACGACGATAGCTCGAACGACTCCGGCGGCAGTTCGGACGACGACTCGAACGACTCCGGCGACAGTTCGAGCGACGGCGATTCGAACGACGGCGACTCCGACGACGATAGCTCGAGCGACTCCGGCGACAGTTCGAGCGACGGCTTCGACGACGGTCCGAACGAGGGAGACGTCGGAGGCGGCGGTGACGGTGACGACGCCGGCACCGACCCGACGCCGACGATGACCGCGATCGAGATGCCGGCGACGACCGACGGGTCGTCGCCGCCGGCGGGACAGGGCAGCGCCGGATCGCTGGGTGCGGCCGGCCTCGGCGTGGTCCTGTTCGTGGTGGTCGCGCTGATCCTGGTCGCGGCGGCGGTGGTCTGGAGCTGAGAGCCGCCGCTCTCGAGGGTGTCGCGGTCAGAAACGGGGAGTGGAGCGGGCCGCCGCCCCGACGCCGGGGGTGCTCGTCGTGCGGGTGGCCGGGAAGGTGGTCAGGCGACGTTGAATCCCTTGTCGCGGAGGAAGTCCTCGACGCGACCGGTGTGGTTGCCCTGGAGTTCGATCATGTCGTCCTCGACTGTTCCCCCACAGGCGAACTTCGACTTCAGGTCCGAGGACAGGCTGTCCATGTCCACGTCGCTGGGGTCGAAGCCCTCGATGATCGTTACCTCCTTCCCGTAGCGGCGCTCGTCGATGCGGATGTTGATCTCCTGGGACTCCTTCGCGACGTCCTCGCAGACGCAGAGTTCCTCAGGGAGCCCGCACGTCGAGCAGACTTCCGACATTACAGTCGGCGTGTACGAAATCGACCTATTAAACACTGTCGGGAAGGGGCCTCGCGGCCGCTCGATCGGGCGTTCTCGGCGGGTTACCGGACGATCTCGTCGGTCAGCCGGACCGCCTCGTCGGCCTCCTCGGGGGTGACCCGACCGGCGTGGCGGGCGCGCTCGCGGATCTCCGCGACCCGGCGGGCCCGGTCGTCGGCGTCGAGCTTGTCCATGAACTCCCGGACGGTGTCGGTGGGCTTGCGGGTCCGGTAGCTGTTCTCCTCGAGGTGGTAGGTCAGCCGGTCGAACGCCCGCTCGACGTCGCTCTCGGGGTCCGAACGGGGCTGGTAGCGCAGCCACACCCACCGGTAGGCCCGGCGGGCGGCGCCGGTGCGACGGGCGGCCAGCGCCATCCCGGCGACGGCGATCCCCCACAGCGCCAACTCCTGGCGCGAGGGCGGGTCGGGGATCAGGTCGCCGACCGTGGCGGTCTCGGTGCCGTCGACCAGCCCGATGTCCGTGATGGCGCCGCCGGGCGGCGTCTGGGGGTTGGGGATCGCGGTCGTGGCGCCGGCGGTCGTGTTGCCGACCGGCGTCAGCGGCTCGGGGGTCCGGGTCGGCGTCGGGGTGTACTCGCCGTCGACGCTCTCGCCGGTGTCGACGCCCGTGGCGTCGCTCTGGCGGGCGTTCTCCAGTCGGGCGTCCTCGGCGGTCTCGCGGGGCCCCGCGGGCGTGGGGTCGAAGCGGATCCAGCCCGTCTCGGGGAAGTACACCTCGACCCAGGCGTGGGAGTTGTACCCTCGCACCACCCAGTCGTCGGGACCGACCCGCTGGCCGGGCGTGTAGCCGACGACCATCCGCGCGGGGATGTCCTGGCTGCGCAGCATGGTCGTCATCGTCGTCGCGTAGTAGGTGCAGTAGCCCCGCCGCATCTCGAAGAGGAAGGCGTCGGCGATGTTGCCCTGCGGGCGGTCGACCGACAGCGAGTAGTTGCGGTTGTTCTCGAGCCACTGTTCGACGACCAGCGCCGTCTCGTAGGGGGTCTCGGCCTCGGCGGTCAGCCGGTCGGTCCGCTCGACGACCCGGTCGGGGGTGCTGGCCGGCAGCTGTGTGTACCGGGAAGCGATCCGCTCGGAGTAGTTGGTGCCGGCGTTCTGGAGTTCCCGCGGGGTGGCGCTGGGGACGGCGCTCTCGACCGAGTAGGTCTCGCCGGCCTCGAAGGGGGCGCCGGGCTGGAGGCCGCCGTTGGGCGGGAGCCCGACGTCCTCGACGCCGTCGACGGTGATCGGCTTCCAGGCGGCCGGCATGGTGTCGATCTCCGCCTCGGCGGTGAACGTCTGCCGGACCGTCCGGGCCGAACCGGGCGGGCGCAACATCTCGCCCCCGCCGTAGTCGCTGGACCCGCCGGTCTGTACCCACCCCCCGCCGGTGTAGCGGTCGTACGCGGCCACCCGCCAGTAGCGTTCCTCCGTGCTCTCGACGGAGAAGCGGGTCTCGGGGGAGAGCGTGATCGACCCCTGGATCCGGAACTCGCCCTGGACGTCCATCAGCGACGTCTCCAGGGAGTCGTCCCCGCCCAGGCCCAGGGAGGGGACCGTCACCGCCGCAGCCGTCGGCACGACCGAGACCACCGACGGCACGACGACCATCACCGCCACGAGCACCACCAGCGGCTCGACGGCCACGGGCGGCTCGTCCCGCAGGTCGAGGTCGCCGATGCCGACCGCCGCGGCGCCCGAGACCACGCCCAGCAGCGTCTCGGTCGCGGTGGCGTCGCCGGTCAGCACGAAGAACAGGAGCGTGGCCCCGGAGACGACCACCGCCGGTACGTACCACCGGCGGACGGCGAAGTACCACGTCAGGAAGACGGGCGCGGGCGAGACGCCCAGCACCCACTCGCGGATGTTGCTGATCCGCAACAGCGACCGACCGGCGAACAGCGAGACGGTGTCGCCGACCAGGGCCGCGACGTCGGGCGAGCCGACCAGTTGGGTGAGATACCACCCCAGCCCGGCCGCCAGCAGCGCGGCGCTCACGACGACGGCGATCCACGGGCGCAACACCCGCGAGAGCAGCGTCGCGGCCAGGATCGAGACGACGACGACCGCCAGGAAGTTCGTCGGCAGCCCCACCACGTCGATGAAGTCGAACATCACGGTCAGCGGGGCGGCGAGCGACCCCGCGACCGCCAGCAGCGCCAGCGTGCGAGCCGTGTCGAGACCACCGAGTCGCCCCCGGATCGCGGCGAGGGCGGCGCCGGGGCTCGTGCTCACGCGTTGGCCACCCCCGTCGCCAGCAGCGGGTTGTCACGGGTCGCGGTCAGGTCGTCCATGCCGTAGCGCGACCGGCCGATCCGGACCGAGACGCCGTCGGCGTCCGCGGAGACGAGCACGTCCGCGTCGTCACGGTCGCGGTCGGGGAGGAATCCGGCGCCGGTCCGGGCCAGCAGTTCGAGCGCGTGCGCGCGGTGGGACTCACCGTACCCCTCCGGCAGCGAGCCGTCCGGGACCGTCAACTCGACCGAGAGGCCGGCTCGGAGCGCGGTGACGACGACCGTCGCGGCGGCGGCGGCCATCTCGTCGGCGTGGCCCTCGGCGGCCTCGGCGGCGACGACCACCCCCTCGCCGCTGGTGGGGTCGGTGTACTCCGTGACGAGCAGATCGTCGTGTTTGGCGCTCGACTTCCAGTGGATGTCCCGCAGGGCGTCTCCGGGGACGTACTCGCGGATCCGGTCGAACTCGCTGCGCTCCTCGGCGCCCGTGCCGATCGTCCGCAGGAACGGGTCGGTCTCGGTGACCGTGTACACCGGCGGGTAGACGACCACCTCCGTCGTCGAGTCGACGACGTGGCGACTCTCCAGCAGTCCGAGGTAGTCACGCACCCGGACCTCCGTCTCGGCGATGGTGTACACCCCGCGGGCCTCGAACGCGAGGTCGTAGGTGACCGCTCCGGGCAGCGAGACCGTCCGCTCGTCGGCGCCGGACAGTCCCTCGGGGAGTCGGTCGGCGACGCGGGCGACGCCGCCGCCGGCGACCGACAGTTCGACCGTGCGGCTCTCGCCGGGGAACCCCCGCTCGGGTTCCGACCGTTCGACGGTCGGCTCGCCGGCGCGGTACACCTGGATCGCCGCGCCGGCCATCGCGACCAGCACGGGACCGGCCAGCGCGTTCAGCGGGCCGGGGCCCTCGGCGACCCGACGGCCCGAGACCAGCACCACCACCACCGCGAAGCCCACCACCCCTAACGCGGCGTAGCCGCGGCGGGTCGGCCTCATTCTACCGCCACACCGTCCAGCGCCGCCCGGACGATGTCCTCGCCGGTCGTCTCGGGGTCGTCGGTGCGGACGCGGTGGGGCAACACCGCCGGCGCCTCCGTCTGGACGTCGTCCGGGAGGACGTAGTCCCGGCCGTCCAGCACCGCCCGGGCCTGGGCGGCCGCCAGGAGGGCGATCGTCCCGCGGGGGCTCACGCCCAACTGGGCGTGCGTGCGGGTGTAGCCGGCCAGCCGCGCCGCGTAGTCCCGGACGGGCCC
The DNA here is from genome assembly GCA_964569925.1 of uncultured Halobacteriales archaeon. GTDB lineage: Archaea > Halobacteriota > Halobacteria > Halobacteriales > Haloarculaceae > CAZMWG01. The sequence continues at coordinate 4,291 of CAZMWG010000013.1, forward strand.
CTCGACGGTGACGTCGGCGACGGTCTCCTGGGCGCTGACGAACTCCTCCAAGGTGACCACCGGCGCGATCTCCTCGATCGGGTGGTGGCCGACCACCCGGTCGAGCATCTCCGTCTCCTCGTCCTGGTCCGGGTAGCCCAGGTGGAGCTTCTTCATGAACCGGTCCAGTTCGGCCATCGGCAGGTCGTAGGTCCGGTTCTGTTCGACCGTGTTCTGGGTCGCGATCACCGTGAACGGCGAGGGAACGTCGCGGGTGGTGCCGTCGACGGTCACCTGGGTCTCCTCCATGGCCTCCAGCAGCGCCGACTGGGTCTTGGGCGGCGCGCGGTTGATCTCGTCGCCCAGCACCACGTTGGCGAAGATCGGACCGGGCTGGAACTCGAAGGTCTCGGTCGCCTGGTTGTACACGTTGACGCCGGTGACGTCGCTGGGCAGCAGGTCGGGGGTGAACTGCACCCGCTTGAACTCCCCGTCGAAGGAGGCCGCCACCGCCCGGGCCAGCATCGTCTTCCCGACGCCCGGGACGTCCTCCAGCAGGACGTGACCGCGGCTCAGCATCGCGGTCATGATGTGTTCGATCTCGTCGTGGTGGCCGACGATCACCTGCTCGGCGTTCTCGATCACCTGTGTCGCCACCCGACTCGCCTCCCGGAGCGCTCCCTCCGACTGTCCGCCTCGTGATGTGTCCGTGTCTGTCATGGATCTCCGACGACGCGGCGGCGCGAGAGGGGCGGCCGCCCGCACCACACCGGCGCGACTCCAGTCGTGCCCGAAAGATGGGAACGATCGTTTGTAACTCTGCTGGCTGTTGGTGATCGACACACGAGACCGGCCGGGCCTACCACTCCTTACAATCGCCACACACCAGGGCGTCGCCGTGGCGGTACCGCCGCCGGGCCGCCTCGCCACAGACCTCACAGGTCGCCCCCGACGGCGACCACGCCGCCGTCGTCGCCGCGTCCTCGGCGGGGGCGGGTGCCGTCGTGCCCTCCCCGGCGTCGGCCGGATCGTCGTCGGTTCCGTCGGCCGTCTCCCGACCGTCGTCGTCGATCGGATCGCTTCCCTCGGGTTCGTCGTCGACCGGATCGTCACCCTCGAATTCGTCACCCTCCGGCCGGTCGGCCGCCGGGTCGTCGCCGTCCGCCGAGCCTCCGTCGTCGACGCCGGCGGGGTCCTCGGGACCGGGCTCGTCCCCGTCGGTCCCGGCGTCGGCGAACTCGTCCAGCGAGCGGTTCCCCATGGACGCCGGTGGCGTCGGCGGACGGTTAGATCTACCGGGAGCGAGGGTCCACCGGGAGAGCCAAGTGTCCCGGGACGAACGTCGAGGTATGCAGGGACTGCTCGCCGAACTGATCGGGAGCGTGCTGGAGATGCCCGAGCGGTTCGCGCCGGTGTTCGGCGACCCGCTCTCGATCCCGCTGATCGCGATCGGGGCGCTGCTGGTCGCCGTGGCGACGGGGGCGCTGGGCTATCTGACCGTCGGCGCGCTGCTGGAGCCGATCACGTCGGGCGCGCGCGAGCCGCCGCGTCCCCCAGAAGAGGGATAGCCGTCTCGGGGTCGGGCCCCAGCGGCGAGGCGAAGGCCACCTCGTCGGCGTGTTCCAGCAGCGCGTCGACCCGGTCGGCGACGGTCTCGGGCGTCCCGGCGACACAGAACGCCTCCAGCATCGCGTCGGTCACGGCCCCGGCCGCGGCCCCGAAGTCGCCGGCCGCGACGTGTTCGCCGACGGTCGCGGCCGCGTCGGGGTCGATCCCGTGACGCGCGAGCACCGGGTCGGGCGCCCCGCCGGCGACGAAGGCCACCGGCACCCGGGCGGCGTCCCGGGCCGCCTCGGCGTCCTCGGCGACCGACACCGCCGCGTAAGCCGTCAGCGTGGGGTCGTCGGCCCGCTCGCGGTCCTCGACCCCCTCCGCGACCCGCTCGCGGGCCCAGGCCAGGTCCTTCGGGTGTGAGCCGTTGTAGAGGATCCCGTCGGCGTACTTGCCGGCCATCCGGGTCATGTGTGGCCCCTGGGCGCCGACGTGGACCGGTATCTCGCCGGCGTCGTAGTTGAGCGCGGCGTCGGCCCGGAAGGTGCCGTCGTGGTCGACCCGCTCGCCGTCGAACAGGCGACGGGCCACCCGCATCGTCTCCAGCACCCGCCGGAGCGGGCGCTCGTGTTCGATGCCGAGGTTCGACAGCGTCGAGGCGTCGCCCGGGCCGAGCCCGAACACCGCCCGGCCGCCGGAGAGTTCGTCCAGCGTCGCCACCCGGGAGGCGAGCGTCACCGGGTGGGTCTCGTAGGGGTTGGCGATGCCGGGGCCGACACGGATCTCGTCGGTCCCGCGGGCGACGCCCGACAGCGCCTGGAACTGGTCGCGGTTGTTGTAGTGGCCGGCGGCCAGCACGGTGTCGAAGCCGGCGGTCTCGGCGGCGATCGCCAGTTCGGTCAGTTCGTCGATCGGTCGTTCGGGGGTGAGCTCTATCGCTGTCATCGTGAGTCCTCGAACCGCCAGTCGGCCAGCGCCTGTCGCACTAAGTCGCCCTCTCGGTCACGGAAGAGGGCGTCGTCGGTCCCGTGGTCGCCGAAGTCGAAGCCCCGCACGACGGCGACCGGGCGGCCGCCGGCGCCCTCGCCGGTGACGAGGTTGGCGGCGGCGGCCAGTTCGTCGACCACGGCCTGGACGGTGACGCCCAGTTCGCGGCCGTCGCGGTCGGGTTCGCCCCGCCAGTCACGGGCGGCGGGGATCCCCGCGTTGCCGATCGCCACGCCGCGCTGGCCGGTGCGGAACGGCCGGCCGGAGGTGTCGGTGACGATCACCGCCGGCCCGTCGAGGCCGGCGCGGATCCGCTCGGCGCTCGCGGTCGGGTCCTCGGGCAACAACAGGAGGTCGGCGTCGGGGACGTTCGACCGGTCGATCCCGGCGTTGACCGTGACGTGACCGAACCGGGTGGCCGCGAGCAGGAAGGGCGCCCCGAGCAGTAGCTCCTCGCTCTCCTCCAACACCGCCTGCGCGAACCGGGGGTCCTTGCGCTCGCCCGCGACCGCGCCGATCCGCTCGGCGATCGCCTCGGCGCGCTCACCCGGGGGGAACTCCGCCAGGTCGGCGGCACGGCCCTCCGCCTTCGAGACGACGGTGCTCGCGACACACACCACGTCGTCGGACCGCAGGTCGACCCGCTCGGCGATCATCGCCGCCAGGTCGTCGCCGGGCCGGACCTCCGGCAGCCCCTCGACCGCGAACACCTCCATACCCACTCCTACACCCGGCCTTCAAAAAGGGCGCCGCTCGCGGCCGTCTTCGCCTCCGGCCGCCCCGGGTCGGCGACCGCGGGGCTCCGACGCCTCTTTGCCGTCGGGGCTCCACCGATCGCCGTGGACGGACGCCTGCTGTGGATAATCGTCCTGCACGCGATGGGCACGACCGCCGGGCTACTGCTTCTGTTCCGCGCCGGCCTCGCGGTCACCGGCGGGAGCCCCACGGCCGCCGTCCGCCGGGACTACGCCGTCGGCGGACTGCTGGTGATCGTCGGGCTGGCGCTTCGCTTCCTGCTCGCCCGTACCGCCGCCCCGTCGCCGCTCGCCGACCTCCCCGCCGACCTGTTGCGCCCCGCGGGCGCGGTCCTCGCGCTCGCCGGCACCGTCGCCTGTCTGTGGGCGCTCTCCCGAACCCGGCCCGACGCCGCAAAACCATAAGAACCCTTACAGAAGCGGCTTTCGGAAAGCTCGTTTACAGAAATGTCGTTCAGATTACCGTTAAGGGGACGCGGACCCTCGTGTGTACCGTGCAGCGAACCACCCTCGACCGGACCGGAACGGTCCGGACCGACCCCGAAGCGGGGACGTCGGTCGCCGGCGGCCTCGGACTCGCGGCCCTCTTCGCCGCCGCCCTGATCGTGTCGAGTTACCCCCTGCTGACCGCCGGCGTCGTCGTCGGCCTCGCGGCCACGCCGCTGGTCGTGGCGCTCCGGCGGGCGCTCGCCGACCTGTCGGCCCGCGCCATCCCGGCAGACCCCCCCGAGGCCGACCACCGACGCTCCGGGACCGCCTAGAGTTCGTGCAACTCCACCGACAGTTCCCCGTCCGCGACGGTGACGGCGTACATCGTCGTCCGGGAGGCGGGGGACGCGCCGGTGGCGCTGCCGGGGTTGAGCAGTCGCACCCCGCCGTGGGTCGTGTCCAACACCTCGTGGGTGTGTCCGGCGACCCCGACCGGGTCGTCCGTCGCCGCGGTGTCCCTGACGAGCGCGGCCACCCGGTCGCGGTACCCCCGGCGCGAGCCGGCGCCGTGCGTGACCACGAACTCCGCCCCGCCGAGTTCGACCGTCGCGACCGTCGGGAGCCCGACCGTCGGGTCGGTGTTGCCCGCGACGGCGGTCAGTTCGGCGGCCAGGTCACGGACGTCGGCCAGCGCCCCCTTCGAGTCGAAGTCCCCCGCGTGCAGGACGTGGTCGGCCGCGGCGATCCGCTCACGGAACGCCTCCGGGATCGCCGGCGCGCGCGATGGAACGTGCGTGTCGCTGATGACGGCCACCTGCATGTGTCGTGGGTGCACGACCCGGGGACAAAAGCCCCCCGGCGGTCGCCGTTCCGGGCCACACCCGGGGTCGTCCCCGGAGTTTAGTCGCCGGGACGCCGACCGCGGACATGGACACCGTCGCCGTCGTGATCTGCTTCCTCCGCGAGGGTGGAGCGCTGCACCTCGGTCGCCGCCCCGAGACCGGCCGGTGGGACGCGGTCCGTGACCGCGTCCGCGACCGCGAGCCGGCGGCGGCCGCCCGGACCGCGGTCCGCGAGGCGACCGGACTCGGCGACGAAGCCGTCGTGCTCGTCCGCGCGGGTGAGCCGTTCCCCGTCGACGACGTCCCCGTCGAAGACGACGCCGCCGACCGCCGGTGGCTCGTCCAGCCGTTCCTGTTCGACGCGACGACCCGGACCGTGGAGTCGGCGGCCGGGTTCGACGCCGTCGAGTGGGTGCCGGCGCCGACGATCCTGGAGCGGGAGACGACCCCGGAACTCTGGACCGCCTACGACCGGGTGCGACCCCGCGTCGCGACCGTGGCCGACGACCGCGAGCACGGCTCCGCCTCCCTCTCGGTGCGCGCCCTGGAGACTCTGCGGGACGAGGCCGCGCTGGCGGCGGCCGGTCGACACGAGCACGGCGAGACCGCCGAGCGCGACGGGGACGACCCGGCCGCGCTGGCGGCGCTGGCCCGTCGGCTCCGCGAGGCTCGCCCGTCGATGGTCGTCGTCGCCAACCGGGTGAACCGCGCCATGGCCGGGGCGGCCGCGGGCGAGGACGGGACGGGGGCGGCGCCCGCGCCGCCCGGGGCGACGGCGGTCCGGCGAGCGGTCGATCGGGGGATCGAGCGGGTGCTGGCCGCCGACCGCGAGGCCGCGAGCGTCGCCGCCGCGGAACTCCCGGAGACCGTCGCCACCCTCTCGCGGTCGGGCACCGTCCTGGCGGCGCTCCGGGAGCGCGAGCCGGCGGCGGTCCTGGTCGCGGAGTCCCGACCCGGCCGCGAGGGGGTCGGCGTCGCGGAGTCGCTGGCCGAGGGGGCGGCCGTGACGCTGACCACCGACGCCGCCCTGGCCGGCGAACTCGACCGGCGCGGGATCGGCGCGCTGGTCGTCGGCGCCGACCGGGTCCTCCCCGACGGCCGGGTCCTCAACAAGGTCGGCACCAGGGGCGGGGCGCTCTCGGCGCCGGCCGACTGTCGGGTGTTCGTCGTCGCCGCCCGCGACAAGGTCGCCCCGGACGCCGCGGTCGACCGCGAGGAGCGCGACCCCGGGGTGGTGTACGACGGCGACGCCGACCTGGCGGTGGCGAACCCGACCTTCGACGTGACGCCCGCGGAGGCGGTCGACGCAGTGCTGACCGAGGTGGGGCCGCTGTCGGCCGAGGACGTCCGTGATCTGGCCGCCGAACACCGCCGGCTGGCGCGCCGGTGTGACCGGATCGCCGGCCGCTGAGCGCGCCCGGGTCAGTCGGGGAGCCGATAGAGGAAGGCGGCCCCGCGCTCTCGGCCGAACGCCCGGAGTTCCGCGATGAACTCCGACGACCGGTCGAGTTTCGTCGCGTAGCCGTACCGACGGTCCATCTCGATCCGGCGGACGGTGGTCTCGACGAACGACCCCGGGAACACCCCGTTGCGGACCCAGTCGTTGACCCGCTCGACGAACCGCAGTTCCTGGTTGAGCGAGATGTTGCCCGACAGTTCGTTGCGCCGGTCGGCGATCTCCTCGACGGTGGACGGGGTACCCTCGTACTCCTGTGGGTTGATCTGGATCACCCAGAGTTCGTCGGGCTTGCGCCCGGGCACGCAGTCGAACAGGTCGTTGATCGGCGGGTTCTGCGAGAACAGCCCGTCCCAGTGGAGGTGGCCGTCGATCTCGACGGCCTCGAACAGCGTCGGCACCGCCGCCGACGCCAGCACCGCCTCGACGCCAACCGCCTCGTCGACGAACGTCTCGAAGACGCCGCCGTTGACGTCGACGGTGCCGACCACCAGCTTCGGGGCGTCCCGGCCACACAGCTCCGGGACCGACCCGAAGTCGACGTTGCGCTCCAGCACCTCCCGGATACGGCGCGTCCCCAGCGCCGACCCCGGTAGCTGGTAGGGGCTGAACCCGGGCAGCGGGTAGCCCATCGACTCCAGGCGCTGTGTGCCCACGACGGTCCGGTTGAGCCACCGGTCGGCGGAGGAGTCGGCGGCCAGTTCCGCCCACAGCCTGTCCAGCAGGTCGACCGCCTTCGCCTCGTCGCCGGTCACCAGCCCGTACCAGACCGCCAGCGCGTTGAACGCGCCGCCGGAGGTGCCGCTGATCCCGACCAGCCGGCGGTCCTCGTCCCACTCCTCCAGTAGCTTCGTCAGCACACCCGCCGTGAACGCCGTGTGGCTCCCGCCGCCCTGGCAGGCGATCGCCACGTTCGTCGGCCCCTCCCCGGGGGCCGTCTCGTCGCGCCGCTCGACGACGTCGGACCTCGCCTCGGCGTTCGGGTGTTCGTCGTGGCTCATCGGTTCGCCTCCGCGGTCGTCGCGGGTCGGGCGACCGAACCGCACTCGCGGGCCGACGTGCTGGCGAGTGCGGTCCGCCGGGCCGGCCGCGCCGGGTCGTGGCTCGGGATCACTCGTAGGTGGTGGTGAACCCGCCGTCGAACAGCAGGTCGCCGCCGTCGAGGTGGCTCGCGTGCCCGGAGAAGCCGAAGACGAACAGGTTCGCCACCTCCATCGGCGTCATCATCTCCTTGTTGCGGGCCTGACCGAGCATGACGTCCTCGACGACCTCGCGCTCCGAGATGCCACGCTCGGCCGCGGTGTCGGCGATCTGGTCGACCATCAGCGGCGTCAGCACGTAGCCGACGCTGACCGAGAACCCGCGCAGCGAGCCCCCGCCCTCGGCGGCGATCGCCCGCGTGAGTCCCGTCAACCCGTGCTTGGCGGTGATGTACGCGGGCTTGTCCACCGTCGCGAGGTGGCCGTGGACCGAGGACATGTTGCCGATAGCGCCGACGCCGTCGTCGGTCGCCTCGACGTGGGGCATCGCCAGCTTCGCCGTCAGGAAGGGAGCCCGCAACATGATCGACTCCAGCAGGTCGTACTTCTCCATCGGGAACTCGGTCAGGCTCGCGATGTGCTGGACCCCGGCCACGTTGGCGACGAACCGCAGGTCCCCCGCCTCGGCGGCCGCGTCCACGACCGCGGCCACGTCGTCGTCGTCCGTGAGGTCGGTCTCGACCCCCCGGACCGTCCCGGGCGCGTCGAACGTCTCGGCCGCCGACTCGGTGTCGTCCAGTCCCTCGCGGTCGACGTCCGCGCCGACGACCGTGACCCCGTTGGTCGCGAGCGCCAGCGCCGTCGCGCGACCGATCCCGGACCCCGCGCCGGTCACCAGCGCCACCGTCTCCGGCCCGAAGTGCGGGTCCTCGATCTCGAGGACGTCCTCGCGGGTCGGCTCGGGCGCCTCCAGTTCGAACGTGTCGCTCATGCTACGGGTGGGAGAACGTGTCGAGGGCGGATAAACCGTCCCGGGGTCGGCGACCGCCCCGGACGGGCGATCGGCGAGCCGAAAGCCCGAAGCCGGCCACCGGCGAAGGGATCGTGGGCGGCAGTGACGACGAGTTACCCCCTCCGAGCCCCTTCTGACGAGGCCCTCTCGCCGAGCCGCCCTCCGAGGACCGGAAGACCGGGACCGTTCGAGCGACGCGTCGGTCCGACGCCGGACTCAGAACGGAGCTTCGGGACACTCGTCCGCGCCGCCGCCGTCCGCGTGCTCGCCGTCCCCGCCGTCGACCGCCGCGCCGGCCAGCGGGCCGTCCCAGGCTTCGAGCCCGCCCCGGAGGCTCTCGACGCGGCCGTCGAACCCCTCGTAGGCGGCGATCAGGCGGGCGGCCTTGACGCTGGCCTTCCCGTGTGGACAGACCGTCACCACCCGGTCGGCGTCTCCCAGTTCCTCGACGCGGCCGGTCAGCTCCCCGAGCGGGACGTTCTCGCTGTCGGGGATGTGCGCTCGCCGGTAGCTGTCGGGGTTGCGGATGTCGACGACGCGCGCGCCGTCTAGCTGTTCGAGGTCCGCCGGCTCGATCTCGCCGTCCATCGCCTCGCCGTTGACGCGGTGTGGACATACGGCTGACGGTCGTCCGGCGCGGGAGCGGTTCCACACGAAACGGGGGGGCGACCGGACGGCGGCCGGCAGGCACTTGACGGCCGCCGCGCAAGGTGAAGCGTGAGCAGAGCGGCAGCACGCGACGGGTTCGAGCGGTTTCTCGCCGACACCGTCGACGCGACCCGCGAGGAGTTCAGCGTCGGCCGGGCGCTCCGGGGCACCGGTCTCGGCGCGGGCGGCCGGGTGATCGACCGGCTCCGCGAGGAGGCCGAGGCCCTGGAGCGGCGGGTCGTCGATCCCGAACTGGCGACCTACCGCGAGCGGGCGCTCGCGCAGTTCGACGTGATCCTCGACTACGCGGCCGACGACCGCCCGATCGGCGCCTTCGAGGAGGAACTGTTGGCCCACGACAGCTACGTCGACGCGCTGGCGTCCGGGGTGAGCGACGACCGGCGGGCGGCGGTCGTATCCGACATCGTCGCCCGGGCCGAGCGGCTCGGCGACGGCGTCGCGCCGATCGTCGACCGCCCGGAGGACGAGTTCTGGGCCGCCGCCCGGGGGGCCTACGACCGCGGGGAGGCCCTGACTCTCGTCGAGGAGGCGTTCCCGTTCACCGGGCCGCTGGTCGACAACCGCGATGCCTTCCGGTTCGCCGTCGAGATCGACCCCGCGGACGTCCTGGGCGGGCTGGGGTCGATGCTCCCGGGCGTCGACGTCGAGTACACCGACGAGGCGATCCGCGCGATGTCCCGCGCGGAGCGACGGATCGTCCGGGAGACGAAAGGAGAGGTCCGCGAGCGGTTCGACTGAGCCCGCGGTCGGCGCGGCAGACGACCGTCCACGACGTCCCGTACCCTCACCGGGGAGCGGCCGGCGCGCGACCGGTCGGCCGTCTCACTCGACGCCGGGGGCGGTCTCGTCGGTCCGGCCGGGCAGTTCCAGTTCGATCTCCAGTTCGGGCTCGCCGGCGCCCTCGAACTCTATCTCCAGTTCGGCCGGTTCCCCGAAGGCGAAGGGCAGCTCCCAGTCGTCGGCGACGATGGTCAGTTCGTCGCCCTCCTGGAGCTGTTCGCCCAGGTCGACGAGGAAGGCGCCGGCCTCGGCGGCGTCCAGCCGGTACTCCCGCTCGAAGTCCCGGCCGGTCCGGATCAGCGTCCGCTCCTCCTCGTCCTCGTTCTCCGTCTCGGCGTCGTCTGTGTGTTGCTCGGACATGACGAGAGGGTTTAGGTCGGGCTAAAACAAGAGGGCTGCGGTCACGGCCGCCGCGGCCGACCGTCCCGGGGGGCCGCCGTCGACCGCGCGAGCGGGACGCCACTCGTCAGGTCCCGCCGCCGACGGGCGCGGCGACCAGCCCGGCGGGTTCCGGTTCGTCGGCGAGCACGAGCGTCAGCCGCCAGCCGTCGCCGTCGGGGTCGACCCGGACCGTCGAGGGCGACCGGTCCGGCTCCCGGCGGTACAGTTCGACCACCAGCGGGAGCACCGGCAGGCGCCCGTCGCGGGCCGACAGCGCGTAGCCCGACAGCGAGACGACCACCGAGCGGGTGCCGGCGTCGAGGTCGACCGTCCCCGGGGAGCGGGCGGCCGACTCGACCAGCCCGTGGCGACGGAGCCGCCCCAGCGCGCCCGCCACCGGCCGCCGGTCGGCGACGGCGTCGAGCCGGTCGGCCGCGGCAGCGAGCAGGCGCGCCCCCTCGGCCGGGTCGAGGGCCGCCGCCGTCTCGACCGCCAGACCGGAGAGCAGGCGGAGACACAGTTCGTCGTGGTCGTCGACCCGCTCCGCGAGCGCGAGGTACCGGTCGAACACCGCTCGCTCGACGTCGTCGTGGCCCGCGGCCGACAGCGCCTCGAAGGTCGCGGCCGCCACGCCGTGACAGAACTCGATCGACGGGCCGTCCCGCCCGGCGGCGTCGGCCGCCGGGCGGTCCTCCGCCGGGAGGGCGACGTCGCTCCCGGACCCGTCGGCGGTCGGCGCCTCCTGGACGATCAGGTCGTGGGTCGGGAGCCGCGGGTCGTAGCGCCTGAGCGTCCGGCGGTACCGCCCGGCGGCGTCGGCGCCGGCCCGCGCGGCCGCCCGGGTGGCGAACCGTCTCCCGTCGACCGGCACCGGCCGCCGGCCGGTCCGACCACACACCACCCGGAACCGGCCGCCCTCGTCGGCCAGCCCCTCGATCCGGCGCCGCAGTCCCGCCAGGGTCACCCCGACCACGCTCCGAGCACCTCCGCGGTCGGCGTCGCGATCCGAGGGCGTCGCCGGTCTCGACTGACCTCCCGCGGGGACCGGCCGTCCGTGCCGGCGGCTCGGGGACGGCGCCGTCGCTCGCCCGTCGGCCCGGTCACTCCACGATCACCCGGCCGACCATGCCGGCGGCCTCGTGGGGGGTACAGAAGTACCGGTGTGTCCCCGTCGTCTCGAAGGTGTGGACGTAGGACTGACCGGACTGAACGGCGCCCCGGCCGTTCTCCCAGCCCTCGCGGGCCGCGGACTCGGAGTCGAAGCCGCCGCTGGCCCAGAACCCCGCGCCGTCCGGTATCTCCTCCTCGTAGGCGACGACGTTGTGTGCCTCGCCGGCGGCGTGGGCGAACGCGACCGTGTCGCCCCGCGAGACGGTCAGCTCCGTCGGGGCGAAGGCGACGGCGTTCATCTCGACGACGTGGTCGGCGTCCTCGGGGACGCCCTCGACGACGTTCGGGCCGCCCTGCAGGCTCGACTCGCCGCCGGCCGCGCCGGGACCGCCCAGCCGCAGCGTGTACGGGAACTCCTCG
>CAZMWG010000013.1:15741-20741 GCA_964569925.1 uncultured Halobacteriales archaeon
CTCGCCGCCGGCCGCGCCGGGACCGCCCAGCCGCAGCGTGTACGGGAACTCCTCGGCGGCGTCGACCAGCGCGAACTGGGCGTACGTCGCGGCGCGCGCGAACCCGTCGGCCGCCGCCGCGACGTCGCCGCCCTCGCTCAGCGCCGTCGAGTAGGCGTCGAGTTGCGCCTCGAAGGTCTCGTAGGCGTTGTGGTCTGCCTCCTCTAAGAGCTCGTGGACGCGAGCGTTCTCGAAGCGGGCGAAGGCGTCGGCGACCACGCCGGCCGCCGCCTCGCCGTTCGAACCGCCTGCCGACTCCACGACCGCGTACGCGGAGGCCACGACCTCGCCGTTGAACGTCTTCGCCGGCGGGTAGGCGTCCTCGCCGCCCTCCGCGGCGCTCCGGATCGACCCCAGCGCGGCCTCGAAGGCCTCGTAGGTCTCCGCGTCGGCCGCCTCCAGGGCCTCGTGGTAGCCGCCGGCGCCGGCCTCGAAGTGCTCGAAGGTGGCCTGTGCGACCGCGGCCGCCCGGCCGTCCTCGCCCAGCGCGGCGACCGCCGCGGCGTCGAACCCGCGGGCGGCGACGTAGGCCGCCTCGCCGGCGCTCACCGTCGCGGTCGTGCCGGCCTGTGTGGCGTAGTCGGCGAGCGTCGCGGTGACCCCCTCGTAGTGGGTCGCCACCCCCGAGTCGTCCGCGCTCTCGAAGGCCTCGATCAGCCCGCTCAGGTGCTCCTCCTCGAAGGCGGCGTACAACTGCTCGCTCGTGGACTCCACGGCCTCGTGGATCCCCAGTTCGTCGGCCTCGAACCGCTCGAACAGGTCCCGGGCCGTCGCGGCGGCGACGTCGGTCGCGCCGAGCCGGTACAGCTCCCGGGCGTCGGCGAAGCGGGTCCGGAAGAACGCCGCCTCCAGCAACGGCGCCCGGTCGCCGGCCAGCGCCGATATCCCGGCGATCAGGTTCTCGTCGACGGTCGCCACCGCGTCGTCGATCCCGGCGGCGTCGCCGTCCTCGATCGCGGTCGACAACGAGTCCAGCCCGGCCTCGAACCCCTCGTAGGCCTCGCCGTCGGCCTCTTCCAGGGCCTCGTGGGCGCGGGCGCCCTCGAAGTGTGCGAAGGTGTCCGAGACCGCGGTCGCGGCGCGGTCGGTCTCGCCGCGGGCCGCGAGCCACGCCGCGTCGCGGACCCGGGCGCGGTAGACGGTCAGGGCGGCGGCGTGGGCGAAGGCCGTCGACGGGCCGCCCGCGCCGGCCAGGGCCGCGGCGTCCCAGCCCCGGGCCTGGAGCGCGGCGACGTGACCCGCGCCCGCCGCGTGCTCGTCCTCGGCCAGCGCGTAGGCGCCCGCCACGGCGGCGTCGAACGCCGCGGTCGCCTCCGACTCGACGGTCCCCGCGTCGCCCGATCCGGCCGCGGAGACGATCCCCTCGAGGGCGCCCTCGAAGGCCTCGTAGCTCTCAGCGTCGGCCGTCTCCAGGGCGTCGTGGACCGCGGCTTCCTCGAACGTCGAGAGCAGCGCCTCGGCGACCGCGCCGGCGCCCTCGACGTTCCCGACGGTCGCCAGGTCGGCCGCGTCGGTCGCCGTGGCACCGAGGACGAACAGGTCGAACGCGCCCGCGACGTCCTCGCCCACGGCCGCCCGGGTCGCGCTCGCCAGCCGGTCGGTCGCGATCCCCGCCTCCTCGCGGGCCCGACCGACGTCGCCGGCCGCCAGCCCGGCCGTCCGCATCTCGCCCAGGGCCTCCTCGAAGGCCTCGTAGGCGGCCTCGTCGGTCCGTTCCAGTCCCTCGTGGGCGCCGTACTCGCCGCCGGCGTTCTCGAAGCGCGCGAAGACGTCGCCCGCGACCGAGGCGCCGGCGCCGGCCTCGCCGGCCAGCCCCATCGAGAGGGCGTCCCGGACCCGGGCACGCATCGCCGTCCACTCGGCGGCCGTCGCGACCAGCGGGTCCGGCGGAGCCGTCCCCCCGTCGGACCCCTCCGAGCCGTCCCCGGAGTCGCCGTCCCCGCCGGTCGCCGTGCTCGCGTCGGTCTCCGTCCCGGTCTCGGTCTCCGTGGCGTCGCCGCCCGGACCGCTACAGCCGGCCAGCCCCGCGAGGGCCAGCGCCGATCCACCCAGCAGTTCGCGTCGCGTCCGTCGCATCACGTGTTTTCGGCTCGCCTAAAAACACTTGAAGCCGTCGATCTTTAGGCCAGCCGAAAGTCGGAGATCGAGACGGCCTCACGCCGTGAGACATACTTTTCGCGATTTCCCGTCGTGACGACGGGTCCGCGGTCCGTGATCGTGGCCGCTCGTCGTGGCCCCGGGTCGGGGCCGTCCGGGTCACCGGAGGCTCGCCGACAGGTCGTGGAGACGGACGGCGGCCAGCAGGAGGAAGGCGGCCAGGGTCACGAGGACGACGTCGACGAGTTCGGCGGCGACGGCGGGGGCGAGCCCCGCGAACGGCGCGAGCGAGAGGGCGGCGGCGAGCCCGGCCGATCCCAGTCCGGGGACCAGAAACCCCAGCGGGCCGCCGACGGCGGTCCCCCGCAACGGGGCGGCCGACCGCTCGCCGAAGCCGATCGCGACGCCGTAACAGGCCACCAGGAGGCCGCCGGTGCCAAACAGGAGCCGACCCGCGGCCGTCCGTCGCCGGCGAGGTCCTCGTCGAACAGGACGTTCGAGGGCTTCAGCCCGGTGTGGACGACCCCGTGCCCGTGGGCGTCGGCGACGACGCCGATCAGTTCCCGGGCGAGGGCGACCCGCTCGTCGAGCCCGCCGAGGTCCCGGTCGGTCGGATCCCCGCCGTCGGCGTAGGCCGTGACGACCCACGGACGGGGTTCGCGGTCGGCGGCGTACACCGGCAGGACCGCCGGGAGGTCGTCGAGCCGCTGCCACCGCTCGACGGCGTCGGTCAGCCGCCCGGCGAGGGTCTCGTCGGCATCGAAGAGCTTCAGCGCGACCACCCGCCGGCCGCTCCCGTGTGCGCAAGCGTCTCGTAGGTCGCCGCGTGGTCGTGGGCCGCGACGACCGCGAGGAGCCGGAGGTCCTCGAACGGAGCGGCGTTCGCGACCGCCGAGACGGCCGCCCGGTCCCGGGGGAGCGGCTCCCCGTCGTCGCCCGGCGAACCGCCCGCGCCGCCCGGCCCGGTCGCGTCGCTCGTGTCGTCGCCGCCGAACTCTCCTCCCGGATCGCCGGGAGCGGTGGCGTCCGCGGCGGTCGCGGACCCGGCGCCGGCGGCGTCCGGGTCGTCGTTTCGCTTCTCAGCGGGACCGCCGTCTCGGCGGTCGCCCCCGCGGTCGTTCGGCTCGCGACCCCGCCGGCGGTCGCGGCCGCGCGGGCGATCACGGAACGGGTCGGCCGACCGGCGGAGCGGGGCGGGGTCGTCGGGGTCGCGGTCGTCGTCGGGCGTCTCCCGTCGCTCGGCGAGCGCGTCGAGCACGAACACCTCGTGGGGGTCGACCTCGCTCGGGTCGTCGGCAAGCCGCGAGAGGAACGGCGAGACGGGCGCACGCTCGTCGTCCTCCGCGACGTCGGCGGCGGCGCGGGTCTCGGCGCGGAACCGCTCGGCGACGTACGCGAGCACGCGGGCGACGCCGCGGCGGTAGGCGGGCTCCGTGAGGTACGGCACCAGCAGCCCCACCACCGCCCGGACTGTCGGCGGGTGGGCCTGGACGACGTAGCCGATCGACCAGGCGGCGTTCACCCGGACGGCGGGCTCCTCGTGGCCGAGGAGGGCGACGACCTCGGGCAGCGAGCCGGCCACCCGCTCGGGTCGGTCCATCGCCGTCCACAGCGGCTCCTCCGACCGGTCGACCGTGACGCCGCCTCCCATACCGGGTCGTGGTAGCCGACACGACCGTTCCCGATCAAGAGTCTGACCCCTGTGCCGTCAGGGATCTTGAAACCGGGCTCCGAGCGACTTTTCACCCCTGGCGGGAGACATCGGACCGGATGTCGGGAGCGGAGAGCTACTCGGGGCACTCGATGGCGATCACGCGGCTGGTCGAACGCGCCGGCGCCGCCGTCCCGCTGGGGACGGTCCCGGCGGCGCTCGTGCTGTTCGGTCCCGTGCCGTACCTGTTGACCGGGCTGTTCTTCCTGCTCGCGGACGGTCCCCTCGGGGGGTCGGTCGTGGTCCCACAGCTTCTGGCGGCCGGCATCGCCGCCGTCGGTCCGGTGTTGATCCGTCACTACGACGAGCGGGTGTTCCCGACGTTCGTCGACGAGGTCGGGGAGGTGGTCGTCGACCGGGCGGCGCTCGTCTCGACCGTCGACCGGTTCGAGCGGTTCTTCGCGACCCGGTGGCCGTTCGTCGTCGTCCCCTGGACCGTGCTGATCCTGGCGGCGCTGCTCGCGAACTTCGGCTTCTTCGCCGACCTCGGCGTCGCCGGCCCGCTCGATCCGGCCTTCCTCGTCTACCTGCTGTTCGCCGTCTGGTGGTCGACGATCACCGGCGTCGGTCTGCACGGCGCGCTGACGACGGTGCTGTGTGTCCGTGCGGTGGGGGACCTGGAGCTGACGATCGACCCGCTCCACCCCGACGGTCTCGGCGGACTGGGGACGATCGGCTACTTCTCGATCCGGGCGACGCTTCTGAACTCGATCGGCTCGTTCGCGCTGCCGCTGGCCTTCGCCATCGCCGCCGCGGGGAACCGCCGCTCGCTGGTCTTTCTGGCCGTCGGCGGCTACGTCGCGTTCATCGTCGCCACCTTCGCCTACCCGACGGTGTACGTCAACCGCCGCGCACAGGCGGTTCGCGACCGGGTCCTCCGGGAGAAGCGCGAGCGGATCCGCGAGCTCGAACGGGCGCTCCCCGCCGACTCCGCCGACGGGGAGCTGCCGGACCTGGAGACACAGCTCCGGATCCAGACCCTCCGCGAGGACTTCCACGAGTACCGCTCGGTGAGCCTCTACCCGCTGTCGGTGTCGATCATCACGCGGCTGGCGTCGTCGGTGTTGCTCCCGATCGCGTTCACCCTGCTGGAGACGTACGTCTTCACCGGGTGACCGTCCCGCCGGCGGCGAGGGGATCGTCGACTCCGGCG
>CAZMWG010000013.1:20841-31110 GCA_964569925.1 uncultured Halobacteriales archaeon
CGAGGGGATCGTCGACTCCGGCGGCGGTCGGCCCGGCCCGGTCACACCACGTGTCGCAGCACCGTCGGCGCCTTCCGCAGGTCGCCCAGCCGCGGCGGGTAGATCGAGAGCAGGTCCCGCACGGACAGTTCGTAGCGGCGCATCGCGGCGGCCTGCTCCTCGGAGAGCCGGCCGACGTTGCGCACGAACCCGTCCTGCTGGCCCGCGTCGAAGTCGTACAGCAGTTCCGCGATCACCCGCTGGGTCTTCCACTTCGACCCCTTCCGGTCGTTCCACCGCCGCTCGTAGGCCGCCAGCCGCTCGCGGGAGGGGTCGCCGGCCCGCAGCGCGTCGGCGACGGCGTCGACCGCCATCTCCGCGGACTCCAGGGCCGGCCGGATCCCCTCGCCGAACAGCGGGTTGATGCTCGAGACCGCGTCGCCGACCGCCACCACGCCGTCGTCGGCCCGCCGATTGATCGAGTTGTCCGACAGCGCCTCCCCGGCGTGGACCGCCCGGACCGAGTCGGCCGTCCAGCGGTCGTCGGCGTCGATCCACCGCCGGACGTAGTCGTCGATCGTCCGGTCGTCGTCCGGTCGCCGGCGCTCGTAGACGTCGTCGATCCGGCAGACGCCGATCTTGAACACCCCGTCGCCGCCCGGGAACGTCCAGGCGTACCCACCGGGGGCGTACTCGTGGTCGAACCGGAACAGCATCGCCCCCTCGTAGCTCCCCTCGACCTCGTACTCCTTCGCGACCCCCCGCTGGGCGGCCTCGCGGTCCCACATCTCCAGGTCGGTCGTCAACACCCCGGCCGGGCCCGTCGCGTCGACGGTCACGTTTGCCCGGAACGGCTCGAGGGCGCCGTCGTGGCGGGCGCGCACGCCGGCGACCGCCCCGTCCTCGACGATCGGTTCCACGACCGGGGTGTCGGTGTGGACCTCGACGCCCGCGCGCTCGGCCTCGGCGCCCAGGTGTTCGAGGAAGGCCGGGAAGTCGAGCACGTAGTTGTCGATGCCCGTGTGCGCACGGGCGGTCGGCCCCTCGAAGACGATGTCCGAGCCGGCGCTCATCACGACGTCGTCGGGCACGTCGTAGCGCTCGATCACCTCGGCGAACGTCCCGCCGGTGGACTTGTCGTTGTCCGCGAGCCGTCCGTTGCGCTCCAGGACCGCGACCGACAGCTCCGACCGGCGGCCGAGTTCGCGGGCGAAGCCCAGTCCCCCGGGTCCGCCCCCGGCGACGACGACGTCGTACGATGGCATCCCTCGACGGTTGGACCGACGGGAGTAATAGCTTCGGTGACGGGACCGTCGCGGCGACCGCCCCGTCGTCGTCGGTCAGTCGTCGGCGGCGAGGTCCCCCCGGACGAACCCGTCCGGTAGCTCCTCTATCTCGCCGACCTGCACCCGCCAGAGGTCGGCGTACAGGCCGTCGGCCGCGAGCAGGTCCTCGTGGCTCCCGGTCTCGACGATCCGTCCCTCCTCCAGCACGACGATCCGGTCGGCGTCCCGGACCGTCGAGAGCCGGTGGGCGACGACGAAGGTGGTCCGCTCGGCGACCATCTCCGAGACGTTGCGCTGGACGACCGCCTCCGTCTCGTTGTCCACGTGGCTGGTGGCCTCGTCGAGGACCAGCAGGGCAGGGTCCTCCAGGATCGCCCGCGCGATGGCGAGGCGCTGGCGCTGGCCGCCCGACAGCTTCACCCCCCGCTCGCCGATCTGCGTGTCGAGGCCGTCGGGCAGTTCACGGACGAACTCCCAGGCGCCGGCCTTCCGGAGCGCCGTCTCCAGTTCCGTCTCCTCGACCTCGGGCCGACCGTAGGCGACGTTCTCCCGGACGCTCCCGCCGAACATGAACGGCTCCTGTGAGACGTAGCCCAGGTGCGAGCGGAGGCTCCGCAGGCTGAGGTCGCGCAGGTCGTGACCGTCCAGCCACACGACACCCTCGTCGGGGTCGTACAGCCGCATCAACAGCTTCGTCAGCGTCGTCTTGCCGGCGCCGGTCGGCCCGACCAGCCCGACCGTCTCGCCGGCCGCGACCGACAGCGACACGTCGTCGATCACCGGGTCGGGATCGCCCTCCGCCTCGCTCCCGGAGTCGCCGCCACCACCGCCGTCGGCGGCCCCGTAGCCGAACGTGACGGTCTCGTAGTCGACGGCGCCCGCGACGTCGTCGAGTTCGATCCCGTCCTCGCGGTCGTCGATCCGGTCGGGGTCCCGCAGGAGGCCGACGATCCGCTCGGCGGCGGCGCGGGCGTACTGGTAGTCGTTCAACACCCGGCCGAAGCCCCGCATCGGGTACATCAGCCGACGGCTGTACGCGAGGAACGTCACCAGGGTGCCGGCCGAGACCGCCAGCGTGAACGGGCCGAGCGAGCCGAAGAGGAACAGGTACCCCCCGAGCGCGAACGTGGCGCCGTAGCCGACGGCGGTGATCACCGTCAGCGCCGGGAAGAAGCGGATCCGCGTCGTGATGGCGTCCCAGTTGGCCGAGCGGTAGTCGTCGGAGGCCTCGCCGACCCGGCCCGACTCGTAGCGCTCCCGCCCGAACGCCTTGATCACCGTGATCCCGCCGATGTTGTTCTCCAGGCGGGCGTTGAGCCGACCCACCGACGAGCGCACCTCGCCGTACTTCGGCTCGATGGCGTCCTGGAACCGGTAGGAGGCGTAGCCCAGCATCGGTACCATCGCCAGGGTCACCAGCGCCAACTGCCAGTGCAGGGAGACCGTCAGCGCGCCGATCACCAGCGCGACCACGACGATCCGGACCCCCTCCTGGAGGTCCTCGGAGAGAAAGGACTCCAGTTGGTTGACGTCGTTGTTCAGCACCGACATCACCTCGCCGGTCTGGCTGTCGTCGAAGAAGCCCAGCCGCTGGGTCTGCATCGCGTCGTAGGTGTCGGTCCGGACCTCGTGTTGGACGTCCTGGGCGACGCGGTTGAGTGCCCACCCGCGGACGTACGCCGCCACCGCGGCCAGCAGGAAGGCGACGACGACCAGCGCCACCGTGAACCGGTACTGGCCGACCCTGGAGCCCGGGATCCAGCCGTCGGGGACCAGCGGCAGTCGGTAGGGCCGGGCGTTTTCCTCCGCGACGAACAGCGCGTCCAGCGCCACGCCGAGCACGTACGCCGGCACCGAGAACAGCGCCGCACCCAGGACCGTCGTGACCCCACCCAGCGCCAACTCCGGCAGGTGGTCACGACCGTACCGCGCCGCCAGGTACCGCACGGGTTCGTCGACGCCCTCCCGCAGGTCGTCGAGCGAACCCTCCGAGTCGCTCATGGGCATGTGTGTGCCCGGATCGACATAAGACGGGCGGACGCTCGGCGGTCCGTCACACGGACGGCGAGAGGGTCGAACCACGTCCACTTCGGTCGCTCCGCTCCCTCGTGGTCTACCTCAAATCCCTCGCTGTCGGTTCACTCGACCGCTCGCGGCGCTCGCGGTCTCGTTGCACGGGCGGCGAGGGATTTGAACCCCCGACCATCTGGTCCGGAACCAGGCGTTCTGTCCGCTGAACTAGCCGCCCTCGGAACAAGGTAGCGCGCCGCCCCGGTTTAGACCTGACGGTTAGGGCTGCTCGCCGGACTCGATCGAGAACTCCGCGGTCGGGTAGGCCACGCAGGTCAGACAGTAGCCGTCGTCCAGGTCGTCCTCGAACAGCGCCTCGTTGTTGCTGTGCCGGACGTAGTCCAGCGAGTTGCCCTCCTGGATCTGACCGGCACAGGAGACACACTGGCCCTGCCGGCAGGCGTAGGGCAGGTCCCACCCCTCGTCCTCGGCGGCGTCGAGGATCGTCTCGTTGTTGGCGACCTCGATCGTCTCACCCTCCTTGAGGTACTCCACCTCGTAGTACTCGATGTCCTCCTCGGCGATGGCGGCGGGGTCGAACCCCTCGTCTTCCTCCTCCTCGTCGGCCTCCGCGAGTTCCCCCTCCGCCTCGCCGGCCGGGATCGCCGCCCCGGCGGCGCCACCGCCGATCGACCGGTTGTACGGCTCCGGGAAGTCGGTCTCCGGAACCGACTCCGCGCGTCGCTCCAGCACCTCCTGGGAGATGTCCTCCGTGGGCTCCCAGCCGGTCCCCGAGGTGTAGTGGATGACGACCGCCACCAGGGTCAGCGCCGCCCCGGCGACGATACTCACAGGCTCGACCATGGCGGCGGCTATGGAAGGCGGGTATATCTAACTGTTGCTTGCGAGAGGGCCACGGCTCGGCCGACCCGGAGTCCCACGCTCCGGCGCGGCCGCCCGAACCTCGGTCCCGCGCGGTGATTCCCCGACCCGTACACGACAGTCTTACCTTCCCGGCCGGCTACCGCTCGCCCGGTGCCGGGAGCCGACGTCGGACTGGGTTACGCGGTCGTCGCCGCGGTCCTGCTCGGGGTGTACCTCTTTCTCATCAAGCGGTACTTCGACGCCTACCCGGCGACCGTGTACGTCTCGCTCACGTACGGCTGTTCGCTGCTGTGGTACCTCCCGATCGCCGCCGTCTCGGTCGACGGCGCCTACCTGCCGGTCGCCGACGGCACCCGGCTGGGCGTGCTCGCGCTGGTGGTCGTCGGCACCGTCGTCGCCGTCCTGACCTCGTTCCGGGCGATCGCCGTCGGCGAGGTCTCCTACGTCGCCCCGATCAGCAAGCTCGTCCCCGTCTTCGTCGTCCCGGTGGAGTTCCTGGTGCTCGACGAGCGGCTCGCGCCGCTGCAGGCCGCCGGCGTCGCCGTCGCCACCGGCGCCGTCTACGTCGCCAACTACACCCCGGGCGCGCTGCTGGCGCCGTTCGTCCGCGCCGCGCGCTCCCGGCCGGCACAGCTCGCCCTGCTCAGCGCCGCCGCCTTCGGCGTCACCGACGTCGGCAAGCGCGCGCTCACCCAGGAGCTCGCCGTCCCGCCGGCGACGGTCAACCTGGCGCTGTTCGCGGGGGTCGGCGCCGCGCTGGCGCCGCTGGCGGCCCGGCGGCTCCCCGACGGGATCCGGGCCGACGCCGGCCGCTTTCTCGGGGTGGGCCTGCTGCTGGCCGTCGCCGAACACGCCGTCATCCTCTCCTTTTCCGAACTGCCGGCCAGCCTGGCCTCGCCGGTCGTCAACGCCTCGGCCGTGCTGGCGGTGGTGCTGGGTGGCGTCCTGTTGAACGAGGAGGAGATGCGCGTGCGGCTGATCGCCGCCGGCCTCGCCGTCGTCGGCGTGACGATGATCGGGGTCGGCTAGCCGGGCCGGTCGTCCCCACGGCCCGGTCCGGCGGCCCACCCCGACGGCTCCACTCCGTCGTCTGCTCCCCGCCGTCTACGCCCCGTCGCCGGTGGACCGTCGGGGCACGTCGTGGCGGCCGAACCCGTAGCGCAGCCGGCTGGCCAGCCGACGCGCGAACCGGCCGGGACCGTCGCCGGTCGACCGCGAGCCGAACCGCTCGGCCAGCGCCGTGTAGATCAGCGGCGTCGGCACCTCCCGCGCCAGGGCCTCCTGTACGGTCCAGGTGCCCGTCGACCCGCCCTCGACGCGGTCGGCCACGTCCCCGAGGTCCGAGCCCTCCTCGCGGAACGCCTCCTCGCACAGCTCCAGCAGCCACGACCGGATCACGGCGCCGTTGGTCCAGGTGCGCGCGACGTCCTCGAGATCGAGGTCGTACCGACCCTCGGCGAGCAGCTCGAACCCCTCGCCGTAGGCCTGCATCAGCGCGTACTCGACCCCGTTGTGGACCATCTTCACGTAGTGGCCCGCGCCGGCGGGCCCCATCCGCTCGTGGCCCTCGGGCCCCGTCGCGACGGCGTCGAACACGGGCGCCAGGGCCTCGTAGGCCCACGCCGGCCCGCCGATCATCAGCGAGAAGCCCACCTCGGCGCCGGCGGGGCCGCCCGAGGTGCCACAGTCGAGGTAGGCGGCGTCGGTCGCCTCGGCGCGCCGGACCGAGTCCTCGAAGTGGGAGTTTCCCCCGTCGACGATCACGTCCTCGCCGTCGACGAGCCCGTCGAGTTCGTCCAGCGCGGCGTCGACCGGGTCGCCCGCGGGCACCATCAGCCAGATCCGCTTGTCCTCGCCGAGCGCTTCGGCGAGGTCGGGGATCGACCCGGCCGGCTCGACGCCGGCGTCGGCCGCGTCCGCGACGGCCGCCTCGTCCACGTCGAACGCGACCACGTCGTGACCGGCCGCGAGCGTCCGGTCGACGACGATCCGTCCCATCCGCCCGAGTCCGACGACGCCCAGTTGCATGGCGACCCCTCCTCGGCCCGCGGTCCTGAGGGTTGCGGTTCCCCGACTCGTGGGCCGGGTCGCCGGCCGGTTCGACCAGGGGCCGGGCCGCGCCGGCGGCTTTTTGAGGCGGCGCGTCCTGCCGGTCCGTATGCGCGTCCTGCTCGGCGTGGGGGGCAGCGAACTGTCCTACGAGGCGCTCGACGAGACGCTCGTCCGGGCCGCGGCGGCCGGCGACGAGCTGACCGTGGCGGTCTTCGACGGGGGCGAGGAGGGGGTCGGGGCCGTCGAGACCGCCGTCCGGGAGCGGATCGCCGAGTCCGGGGCCGAGGTCGATCCCGGGCCGGAGGTCCGCCGGATCGAGGGTGACCCCGGCAGCGAACTGGTGGCGCTCGCGGAGGCGGAGGGGTTCGACCGGATCGTGCTGGGGGCGGGCGAGCGCAGTCCGCTCGGGAAGATCAAGATGGGGCCGGTCGCCGAGTTCGTCCTGTTGAACGCACAACTGCCGGTGACGCTGATCAGATGATCCGCGAGTACCCCGACGAGCCGGCGGGGCCGTTCCCGGAGCCGCCGGAGTCGTTCGTCGACGCGGAGGGCCGCGAGGTCGTGATCGAGCGAGCGGACGAGGCCGACCGGGAGTCGCTGGTGGAGATGTACCGCTCGTTCGACCCCGCCGACCGCGCCCAGGGGATCCCGCCGGTCGGCGAGCCGGCGATCCGCGAGTGGCTCGACGCCGTGCTCGGCGAGGAGTGTGTCAACGCCGCCGCCCGCCACGGCGAGCGCGCCGTCGGCCACGCGACGCTGGTGCCCGAGAACGGGGACGAGTCCGAGCTCGCCATCTTCGTGCTGAACGACTACCAGGGCGCCGGCATCGGGACGGTCCTGTTGCGGACGCTGCTGGGCGCCGGCGCGAGCGAGGGGATCGACCGCGTCTGGCTCACCGTCGAACACTGGAACGAGCCCGCCATCTCGCTGTACCGCTCGACGGGTTTCGAGACCACCGGCTCCGAGGGCTTCGAATTAGAGATGTCGATCCGGCTGGCGACCTGACTCACACCGACAGCACGGGCTGGCTGGCGTACTCGATGACGTACAGCGCGGCGCGGCCGATCGCCTGGTCGCGGTCCTCGCTGCCCGGCTCGCGGGGCAACACCAGGAACTCAGCCCCCAACTCCTCGGCCGCGTCGAGGATGGTGCTGCCGGGGGACTGTCGCAGCCGGCTCGTCGAGAACCCCGCCGCGCTGGAGGTCCCCAGGTCGGCGTCGTGACCGCGGTCGTTCAGCAGTCGGCGGACCGTCCCGGCGAACGCTCGGTGGTCGGCCGCGACCGTCTCGGCGGACACCTCGCCGGCGTCGATGTCGGCCAGCAGCGTCTCGTCGAGCACGAACAGCAGGTGGAGGTCGGCGTCGTAGGCGGCCGCGACGGCGACGGCGTACTCGGCGGCGCGCTCGGCCCGTTCGCTGTCGTCGACGGGCGCGAGCACGAGGTCCACGTTCATCGTCGGGTCGTCCGCGTCCCCCCGTCAAAAACCCACCGAGCGTCCTCGATCGGCGGGAGATCGGTCGCTTCGCCGCGTTCGATCCGTATGCGCGTCTCGGGCGTCGAGGAAGCCGTATCGGTCGACGGCTCGCGGGTGCCGCCGGCGCCGCCGGAGCTACCGGACGTGGATCGCCGGCTTGCCGGGTTCGGCGCGGCGGCCCATCGCCGCGTCGACGTCGTCGTCCTCGGCCCGCCGGACGGTCACGTCGGCGTCGAACTCCTCGGCGAACAGCCAGGCGGCCTCCGAGAGCACGGCCAGTTCCCGCTCGGACGCCAGCACGGGCTCCAAGCCCACGCCCCGGTCCGCCAGTTCGGCCGCGTAGTCGGCGGCGGGGTCGCCGGCCGCCCGCACCGTCTCGTCGTCCATGATCGCGCCGACGACCGCCGCGTCGGGGTCCAGGTCGCGGGCGATCCCGTAGGCGCGGTGTTTCCAGGCCGGCGCGACCGCTATCTCGATCGCCTCGGGGTCCGAGATGTCCACGACGCCGGTGATGTCCCGGACGTCGGCCAGGGTGTCCTCGATCAGCGCCCGCTCCAGCCCGTAGTCGGGGACCGACTGCAGCGGCGCGGGCCAGCGGGCCGTCGCAGCGAGTCCCTCCCCGTCCAGGACGGCCCACAGTTCCTCGCCGAGGTAGGGCGCGATCGGAGCGATCAGGAGCGACAGCACCCGCAGCCCGCGGCTGTACGCGCCGGCGTAGGGGGTGTCGTGGTCCCGGTAGCGCCGCAACAGTCGGACGAACCGCCGGAGTTCGCTCACCACGCGGTGGAAGCGAAACCGGTCGAACTCGTCGGTCACCGCGGCGACCGTCCGGTCGATCTCCCGCTCTAAGTAGGCGTCGTGGGAGGCCGACTCGCGGCGCAGGTCCAGGTCCTCGAACTCCGTCACCAGCCCGTACACCGTCTGGAGGAAGTCGTAGGCCGTCCCGACGTCCTTGACCGTCCACTCGAAGTCCTGGCCGGGGTGGGCCGCCGAGAGGACGAACAGCCGGGTCGTCTCCGCGCCGTACTCGTGGGGCGCGATGGCGTTGCCCTCGGACTTGGACATCTTCCGGCCCTCGTACAGCACGGTCCCCTGGGTGACCAGCCGCTCGACGGGCTCCCGTCGATCGAGCAGGTCCAGGTCGGCCAGCGCCCGCGTCAGGAAGCGGGTGTACAGCAGGTGGAGCACGGCGTGCTCGTCGCCGCCGACGTAGACGTCCACCGGGAGCCAGTCGTCGGCCCGCTCGCGGTCGAACGGGGCGTCGGCGAGCCCCGGCGAGAGGTAGCGCAGGAAGTACCACGAGGAGTCGACGAACGTGTCCATCGTGTCCGTCTCGCGGGTCGCGGGGCCGCCACACTCGGGACACTCGGTCGCCTTCCACTCCTCGGCGGCGTCAAGCGGGTTGCCCCGCGTCTCGACGAACTCCGGCAACTCGACCGGCAGGTCCTCGGCGGGGACCGGCACCGCGCCACAGTCCTCGCAGTGGACGACGGGGATCGGCGTCCCCCAGTAGCGCTGGCGGGAGATCAGCCAGTCCCGGAGCCGGTAGGCGACGTGGGACTCCGCGAACGACTCCGCTAACAGTCGCTCGCGGGCCGCGTCGCTCGCGAGGCCGGCGTAGGCGCCGAGGTCGACCGCGTCGGGCGCCACCAGCCGCCCCTCGCCGGTGTAGGGGAAGTCGAGGTCCGCCGGGTCGGCGCCGATCGGCGCCACGGCGGGCCGGACGGGAAGGTCCTGTGCGGCGGCGAAGGCGTGGTCGCGCTCGTTGTGTGCCGGCACCCCCATCACCGCGCCGGTGCCGACGTCCGCGAGCACGTAGTCGGCGACGTACACCGGCAGCCGTTCCCCGGTCAGCGGGTGGGTCGCGACGGCGTCGGTCGCCACGCCCCCGTACTCGTGGTCGTCCCCCGCCCCGTCGAGAGTCTCGCCGGTCCCCGGACCCGCGTCGGCCGCCGGGATCGGTCCGGCGCCGCGCTCGCCGTCCTCGCGTGCCGCGAGGTACGCCGCGACGGCTTCGTCCTCGACGGCGAGTCGCTCCGCCAGGTCGTGGCCCGGCGAGACCGCCAGGTAGGTGACCCCCGCGAGCGTGTCGAGCCGTGTCGTGAACGCCTCGACGGTCGCGTCGGTCCCGGTCTCGATGGCGGCGTCGGTGCCGGTCTCGACGGTCGCGTCGGTCCCGTCGGCCCCGTCCGAGACGGTCACCTCGAAGGCGACCCGGGCGCCCTCGCGGCGGCCGATCCAGTCGCGCTGGGCCTCCCGGACCCCCTCGGGCCACCCGTCGAGGTCGTCGAGGCCGGCGTGGAGTTGGTCGGCGTAGTCGGTGATCCGGAGAAACCACTGGTCCAGTTCGGCTCGCTCGACGGCCGTGCCACAGCGCCAGCAGACCCCCTCGCCCGGTGCCGGTTCGCCCGTCCCGTCGGGGGCCTCCACCTGGGCGTCGGCCAGCGCCGTCTCGCAGTCCGGACACCAGTTGACCGGCGCGGCGTCGTAGTCGACCAGGCCGGCCTCGTGCAGTCGCAGGAAGAGATACTGGTTCCAGCGGTAGTACGCCGGGTCGCAGGTGGTCACCTCGCGCGACCAGTC
>CAZMWG010000014.1:0-30902 GCA_964569925.1 uncultured Halobacteriales archaeon
TACAGCCCAGCACCTGCCCCTCGTGGGTCAGCCGCTCGTCGCCCCGTCGGGTGTGGACCTCGTACCCCCGCGTCTCGAGCCACGCGCGCATCTCCTCGAACTTGTTCATGTGCTGGGCGGTCGTCACCAGCCCCACGTCCGGGTCCTCCTCCGGGGGTGCGATCTCCTCTTCGAGGGCCTGCTCCATGATCGGCTCCACCTCGACGTTCGAGAACAGCGGGACGTAGACGATCTTGTCCGACTCCTTCATCGGCGAGTGGCCGAAGTGGACGAACACGTCCGTCCGCCGCATCAGGTAGGTGTCCAGATCACACGCCCCGTAGCAGGGCTGGCCCGACAGCATGACGGTGGTGTCGTCGGGCAGCGCCGACCGCAGGTCGTCCGCCACGGCCGAGCCGCGTCGCTTCAGCCCCTCGGGGAACTGCAGGCCGACGGTCTCCGCGCCCCGCTCCTCGACCGCGTCGACGATCCGGTCCAACTCGTAGTCCCACTCGCGGTCGTGCTTGAGCGAGAGACCCGTGTTGCGGAGGTCGCCCTCGGTCCGCTCCTGGCTCATCACTCGCCGTAACGGCCCGGCGCGTAAAAGGAGGGCGCTTCCGCACGGCTGGCCGGAACCGTCCGTTCCGGGAGTGGACGCCCCGGCCGTCCGGGTTCCGAGCCCGGTCTCGGGGCCGTCCGACGCCGAGACCCGGGAGCGGTGGGTTCAAGAACTCCGAGTCCCGACCGTCGGATATGAGCACCGACCTCGAGGCCGCCGCCGCGACCGCGGACGACCGCGTGGACGAACTCGCCCGGGAGTTCGGCGAGGCGATCACGGAGCTGCCGGTCTACGAGCGGTTCGCCGAGGCCAAGGCCGCCGTCGAGGCCGACGAGCGCGCCCAGGAGAAGATCTCCGAGTTCGAGCGGATCCGCGAGGAGTTCATGCTGGCCCGCCAGACCGGACAGGCGGGCCAGGAGGACCTCCGGGAGCTACAGTCGGCCCAGGAGGAGCTCCACGACATCCCCGTGATGAGCGACTACCTCGAGGCCCAGAGCGAGCTGGAGCTGCGCCTCCAGGAGCTCGACGAGCTGATATCCGAGGATCTGACCGTCGACTTCGGCGAGAAGGCCGGCGGCTGCTGTACCGACGACTGACCGTCCCGTTCCGCTTCTCCGTCCCCGCCCGTCGTCCCGTCCGAGCGACGCCGCCGGTCCGGTAGCGTTCGGGGTATCGGTCGATCCGACACGGACAGTTAAGCCCCGTCACACCCTCCGAGGGGCCGTGCACGGCGACGTGACGCCCTTCGATCGGGTCGCGCCGATCTACGACCGGCTGCTCCCCCGTGCGCGGGCCGACCGGATCCTCGCCGGCCTCGCCCACGCCGACCGGCCGATCGAGCGTGTCGTGGACGTCGCGGGCGGGCCCGGCCGGGCGATCCGGGCGCTCGACGTCCCCGAGCGGCTGGTCGTCGACGCGGCGGCGGGGATGACCCGCCGGGCGCGACGGCGCGGGCTGGCCGCCGTCAGGGGCGACGCCGCGGCGCTGCCCCTCGTGGACGACAGCGTCGACGCGGTCCTGATCGTCGACGCGCTCCACCACGTCGGGGACCGCGACGGGGCGCTCGCCGAGGCCGCCCGTGTCCTCGCGCCCGGCGGGGTGCTCGTGATCGTGGAGTTCGACCCGGCGACGGTCCGGGGGTGGCTCCTGGCCGCCGCCGAACACGCCGTCGGGATGGACTCGCGGTTCGACCGCCCCGCCGAACTGGCCGAGCGGGTGGCGCGGGCGGGGCTCGTCCCGACGGTCGTCGAGCGCGGGTTCACCTACGTCGTCGCGGGCGTGGTCTGAAAGAGCCAAGACGCTCCGGTCCCGACGGGCTCGCATGACCGAGACGGCCACGGGCGGACGGCTCGCGCTCTCGCGGCGGACCGCACTGCTGGCGGTCGGCGACGCGGCGGTGATCGGACTGTTCGTCCTGCTGGGTTCGATCGAACACGGCACCGTCGCACAGCCCGCGCGGGCGGCGACGACGTACGGCACCTTCCTGGCGGGGTGGCTCGTCGTCGCCCCGGCGCTCGGGCTCTACGCGACCGCGTCGCGGTCGCGCCGGGCGACCGCCGTCCGGACGCTGGCCGCGTGGGTCCCGGCGGTCGTGATCGTCCAGGGGCTCCGGGCGACGGCCGCGGTCCCCGGCGGGCCCGCGCTCACGTTCGCGGTCGTGGCCACGCTGGTCGGGGGCGCGTCGCTCGTCGGCTGGCGACTTCTCGCCGGCCGGCTGTCGCCGGCCCGAGAGTAGAAGAGTGGGTGGAGTCGGCTTCGACCCGCGATCCGCGCGCCGTCCCGGTGACGAGGTGGCGGCGCGACGGCCCGGAGGCGGCGGCTCGCCGCCACGGCCGTCCGACTCAGCGCAACGCGCCGACGTCCAGAGCGAGTGTCGACTGGATCCACGCCTGGTGGTTCTCGCGATCGTAGATCACGAAGTCGTCGTCGCCGATGGTAATCTCCGCGTACCGCCCCGAGTCGTCCTGCGAGGCTCCGGTTCCGTCGTCCGTGGCGTTCGTGCTCATTGTCGTGTGGGTCGGTACCCGTGTGGTCCGCCCCTCCGATCAACGGTACGGCGTGCTTACACATAAGCGCACGCCTTCCATTATCACGAGAGAGAAAGCGCCGCCGTCGACCGGTAGCCGACCGGTACGGAGTTATCACACGAGAGAATCCGACCGACGGCGCCGGGGCTGGCGGCCGCGAGCGCGACGGGGCGTCCGACGGGGACAGCCGGGTCGGTGGAGGCGGCGCCTACTCGACCGGGCGAGCGGACGACCGGTCGGCGCCCGGTCGCTGTGGTTTCGCCGACACGAGACGGTCGAGGTAGGGACGGCCTGACCGCGGTAGCCGGAGAGATACCACCGAAGGGGCGGGCCACCAGGACCGTGGATCGACTCGCCCGGGCACCGATCGGAACGCGTGCACCGATTCGGTCTCGCACGGGCCGGGACGATCGTCCCGCTCGGCCACTCGCCCCGTGAGATCCGCCGACGGAGGCCCGACGTGCCGACGGCGGGATTCGACGCCGACGTTCCCGACCCGCAGCCATCGATAAGTTACGGAGATATTCTCGTACCGTTTTCAGTGCCTACGCTGTGCCCACTTTGTGCCTACGATGAACGTCATCTCTGAAATACGGGGAAGCTTTATGACACACACTTTCATACACGCCAGTACGCCCATGGCACAGTACTACGACCTCGTCCTCGGGCTGATCCCGCTGGCCCTCGCCGGCGTCACGGGCGCTCTCGTCCTCGCCGGCCTGGAGCCGACGGCGGCCGTCCTGGCGGCCTCCGTCGTCGCCGCCGCCCTGACGGGCCACGCGATGTTCGTCCGCGCGCCCACCGACACTGCGTCGCCGACCGGGGAGTTCCCCGGGAACGCCGACTGACGGCGACGCCGACGTCTTTACTCCTCGCTCTCGAACCGGAGGTCATGGACTCGACCGCACGCTTCCTGCACAGCGACGACCTCGACGGGCTGGCGACCGCCGCGGAGTACGTCGAGGCGGTCCGGAACGGCTACCGTCAGCGCGGCGAGGGTGCGCCGGCCGAGCCCCGGACGACGCTGGTCGGCGGCGACCCCCCGGGGATGTTGACCGGCTACCTGGCGATCCTCCCCGACACCGGCGCGATGGGCGGGTACACCTACGCCGCGGGCTTCGGCGGCGGGGACGCCCACTTCGCGCTCCCGATCTTCGACGCCGAGAGCGGCGCGCCGCTGGCCCTGCTCGACGGCGCGAGCATGAACCCCCACAAGACCGGCGCCGTCGGCGGCGTCGGGATCGACGCGCTCGCCCGCGAGGACGCGACGGACCTCGCGGTGTTCGGCTCGGGCCCGCAGGCCCGGGGCCAGCTCCGGGCCGCGACGGTCGTCCGGGACGTGGAGCGCGTCGAGGTCTACTCGCCGACGAAAGACCACCGGGAGTCGTTCGCGGCGACGACGAACGAGGAACTCGACCCGACGGTGGCGGCGGTCGCGACGCCCGCGGCGGCCGTCGAGGGGGCCGACGTCGTCGTCACCGCCACCGACGCCGCCGAGCCGGTGTTCGACGGCGACCTGC
This sequence comes from uncultured Halobacteriales archaeon, assembly GCA_964569925.1. GTDB lineage: Archaea > Halobacteriota > Halobacteria > Halobacteriales > Haloarculaceae > CAZMWG01. Next base: position 4,086 of record CAZMWG010000014.1, read on the forward strand.
TGGAGCCGGGCACCCACGTCACCGCGATGGGCAACTACGACCCCGGGAAGCGCGAGGTCGACGCGACGACGGTCGCACGGTCGACGTACGTCCCGGACCTGCGGGCCCGCGTGGACCGCGACGCCGGCGCCTACATCGCCGCGCTGGAGGCGGGGGCGATCGACGAGGACCACGTCCACGCCGAACTGGGAGAGGTGGTCGCCGGCGAGGCGCCCGGCCGGACCGACCCGGACGAGATCACGCTGTTCGACAGCGGCGGGACGGCCATCGAGACCGTCGCCGCGGGACACATGCTGTACGAGCGGGCCCGCGATCGGGGGCTGGGCGAGGAGGTCGCCTTCGCCCCCGCCAGCGACGCGTTCTGATCGGCGGCGACGCCGGAGGTCGCTCCCACGCCGGCGCTCAGAGGTAGCCGCCGATCGCCAGCGCCTCGACGAGCGACATCCCGGCGGCCAGCGCGCCGACCAGGTAGCCCGCGATGGTCCCGCCGTTCAGCAGCGGCAGCCCCGCGTGGGCACGTCCCTTCAGCACCATCCACAGCAGCGCCGCCAGCCCGGCGAAGGTCCCGACCATCGCGGTCACGGCCGGCACCGGGACCCCCCCGATCGTCGGGATCGAGGCCGGCAGGAAGAAGGCCGCGCTGGCGACTAACACGGTCGGGATCACGGCGTCGCCCAGCCCGACGAACAGCGCGTCCCTGTCGAGGGGGCCCTCGTCGGCCCCGGTCGCCTCCTCGTCCGCGTCCGTCGCTCCGTCGTCGGACGGCCCGCCCTCGCCGGCCCCGTCGGTCGCCGCGTCGGGCGCGTCGTCCACCCCGCCGCCGTCGCTCTTCGCGGCCTCGGCCGGGGCCCCGGCGTCGTCCGTGTCAAGGAACGAGTAGCCGGCCGACATCGGGATCACCAGCACCACGGGCACCTTCAGGTCCATCACCCCGGAGGCCAGCGTCAGCATGTGTTCGGTGCCGTAGACGCTGATGGCGTCGTAGACCGCGAGCACGGTCAACAGTACGAGGGCCGGGAGGACCCCGAACGTGATCCCGAACAGCCCGGCGGCGCCCCCGCCCATCACCACCCCGGCGGCGTCGATCACGTACCATTCCGGGTGGACGAGCAGGCCGACGCCCAGCGACAGCGCCAGCCCGGCGGCGAGGACGTTCACCCCGCCGACGGAGTAGAGGTCCGGGACGATCACCCCGAAGACGTAGAGGCCGATCCAGACGCCGGAACCGACGATCAGCAGCCTGATGAACTGTTCGACGCCGTACCGGAAGGCCAGCAACATCACGCCCGTCATCACCAGGATGGCGAGGACGTACGCGAGGCTGTTCGTGGGGTCCTGTGGATTCTCGACGGGCTGGTAGCCGGCACTGCGGAACGGCTCCACCAGCGCCAGGGCGGCGAGTTGGACCGCCAGGAAGATGCCGAACACGAGCGTCACTCCCAGCGCGGCCCGACGACGGTCGTCCATACCGGCCGGTCCGGGGCGAGCGGATTGAGGGTTTCGTTACTCCCGGGCGTACAGCGGCCGGCCCACCAGCGACGCCAGCCGGACGCCGTCGTCGGGTGAGACGGCGAGGTACGGCCGCTCGACCGGGCCGAAGACGTCCACGAGTTCCCCGACCTCGGTCAACTCCTCCGTGAGGACCCGGGTGCCGATCCGGGGGGACTCCTCGTCGACCGACCGGAGGACGGCGAGTCCCTGGGCGGCCCGCTCGACGACGCCGACGCGTCTCACTCCCGGAGCGCCCCCAGGTAGGCCGCGACGGCGTTCAACAGGTCGCTCTTCGAGGCGTCGTCGGCGTTTTTCACCAGCACCCGTCCGCGGGGCTCGTACTCGCGGGGGTAGGTCTTGTCGCGTTCGACCACCGCGTCGTAGCCCACCTGTCCGACGGCCTGTGCGATCTCGTCGACCGTCGGCTCGGACACCGCGAGGTCCAGCGAGACCCGCCGGCCCTCGCTCCGGCTCAGGTCGGCGTCGAGGAAGGCCGGCCAGATGACGTTCTCCACCATACCGGTCCGTGCCCGCCCGCGGGCAAGAGCGTGACGGGAGCGGTCCGGGAGAGAGGTCGTCGCCGTCGGCCGACCGGCTCAGGACGCCCGCCGGGCGAGCAGTCCGCCGGCCAGGAGCGCCGCCGCGACGACGGCGCCGGCGCCGAAGCCGGGACCGGCCCCCTCGGTGGGCGTCGGCGTCGACCCCGCCTCCCCGGTCGGCGTCGGGGTCGGCGTCGACACGTCGGTCAGGGTCCCGGTCGTCGTCTCGCTCGGCGCCGGGGTCGGCTCGGCCGCGGTGACCGTGCCGGTCGGCGTCGGCGTCACCGGCTCGCCGTCGGCGAAGGCCTCGGGGTGGAAGGCCCGCGCCAGCCTCGACAGCGGCTCGACGACCCGCGGTCCGGGCTGGTTTATGAGGTCGCGGTCCAGGGTCAGCGTGTTGTTCTGTCGGTAGGCGGTCGTGCCGTCGTACGGCGCCCCGCTCGGGAACTCCGACCCCGTCGGCCGGACAATCCACTCGGGGTCGCGCACGGCCACGGTCTCCGCGTTGACCGGCCGGTAGCCGGTGACGTTCGCCGCCGCGGCCAGGTTCCGCCCGCCGGCGGTCTCGATCACGTCGTGGATGTGGGTGCCGTTGCCGGTCGTGTACTGGAAGAAGTAGTACAGCACCCGCGGCCGGTCGCGGTTCGCGACCGCCCGCTCGATGGCGTCGACCCGCTCGGTCGTCTCGCGGGCCGCCGCGGCGGCCCCCTCGCAGGCGCCGGCGACCCGTCCCGTCTCGTTGACGTGGGCGACGATCTCCTCGATCGAGTCCGCCCCGTCGAAGTTGTACACCGTCAGCCCGGACCGGCGCAGCGCGGACACCGTCTCGTCGGGGGTGACGTCGGCCGCCACCACCAGGTCGGGCTCTAAGCCGACCACCCGCTCGACGTTCACGCTGCCGTCGTCGTTGGTGATCGTCGCCGTCCCCGCCGTGTCGTTCAGGTAGGCGGTGTACCGCGGCCCCGGGTAGCCGACGACGCGGTCCTCGATCCCGACCTCCCAGGCGACCTGTGCGTCGCTGGGCTGGAGGACCACGATCCGCTCGGGACGCTCCTCGACGGTCACCTCGCTCCCGGTGGCGTCGGTCACCGTCACCGGAAACGCACACTCCTGCTGTGTCGTCGCGCTCGCGTCCGCGGCGGCGCCCGCGCCCGCGACGGCCGGGCCGACCGCCAGCCCCGCCGCCGCGACCGCCAGCGCGACCGCGACGGTCGCTCGCTCGAACTCCGTCATCCCGTCCCTGCGTGTGGCGTAGTGCAACAAGTATTTGTCTAACCCAAACGAGCTTGAGCCCGTGTCACGGACGCGCCCCGTCGCCTGGGTCGGGGGGCTGACGGCCGCGCTGGCCGCGGCGGTGCTCGCCAGCGCGACGGTGGGTCCCGCCTCGATCGGACCGGTCGTCGTCGCGAAGGCCACGCTCAACGCCGTCGGCGTCCCGGCGGGGCTCTCGGTCGAGGTGGTCCGGGTCGGGGCCGCCGGCGTCGCCGTCCCGGTCCCGACGCCCGACGTCTCGTACGTCCACCCCGTCTCGTTCGCCGTCCCGACGACCGCCGAGACGATCGTCCGCCGGGTCCGGCTCCCGCGGATCGCGACGGGCGCCGTCGTCGGGTTCGCGCTCGCCGCGGCCGGGACGGTGATGCAGGGCTTCTTCCGCAACCCGCTGGCCGACCCCTCGATCATCGGGGTCTCCTCCGGCGCGGCGGTCGGAGCCGTCGCCACGATCGTCCTCGGGGTCTCGCTCCCGCTGCAGGTCGCCGCCTTCGCCGGGGCGATCCTCACGGCCTTCCTGGTCTACGCCGTCGCCACCCGGAACGGCGAGACGCCGGTCGCCACCCTCCTGCTCGCGGGCGTCGCGATCCAGACGTTTTTGGGCGCCGTGATCTCCTACATGCTGGTCACCGCCGGCCGCGGCCTGGAGAGCGCGGTCTTCTGGCTCACCGGCCACCTCCGCAACAGCGCCTGGGCGGAGGTGGAACTGAGTCTCCCGCTGGCCCTCCTGGCCTTCGCGGTGCTGTACGCCTACGCCCGGGACCTGGACGCCCTGCTGATGGGCGAGGCCGACGCCCACGCGGTCGGGATCGCCGTCGAGCGGACCAAGCGACTGTTGCTCGCGGTCGCCAGCGTCGTCACCGGCGCCGCGGTGGCCGTCGCGGGGGTCGTCGGCTTCGTCGGCCTGATCGTCCCCCACGCGATGCGACTCGTGGTCGGCCCGAACCACCGGATCCTGCTCCCGACCAGTGCGCTCGCCGGCGCCACCTTCCTCGTCGCGGCCGACACGGTCGCCCGCTCGGGGCCGGCGGAGGTGCCCGTCGGGGTCGTCACGGCCGCCGTGGGCGCCCCCTTCTTCCTCTACCTGCTCGTCCGCCGGGAGGTGCACGCGCTGTGATCGAGGTCGCCGACCTCCGGGTCTCGCTCGGGGAGACGTCGGTGCTCTCGGGGGTCTCGCTGTCGGTCGACCGCGGGGCCTTTGTCGGGCTGGTCGGTCCGAACGGCGCCGGCAAGACCACCCTGCTCCGGGCGATCAACGGCGCGCTCGACCCCGACGGCGGCCGCGTCGTCGTCGACGGCGAGCGGATCCCCGACCTCCCCTCGCGGGCCGCCAGCCGGCTCGTCGCCACGGTCCCCCAGGACACCGGCGCCCGCTTCGCGTTCACCGTCGAGGACGTCGTCGCGATGGGACGGACCCCCCACCGGTCGCGCCTGTCGGGCGACCCCGACGGGCGCGAACACGTCGACCGGGCCCTGGAGCGGACCGACACCGCCGTGCTCCGGGACCGCCGGCTGACCGAGATCAGCGGCGGCGAGCGCCGGCGCGTCTACGTCGCCCGCGCGCTCGCCCAGGACGCCCCGGCGCTGGTGCTCGACGAACCCACCGCGAGCCTCGACGTCAACCACGCCGCCCGCACGCTCGGGCTGGCCCGCGACCTGGCCGACGACGGCCGGGCCGTGCTCGCCGCGATCCACGACCTGGAGGCCGCCGCCCGCTACTGCGATCGGCTCGTGCTCCTCTCGGACGGCGCCGTCCTCGCCCGCGGGACGCCCGACGCCGTGTTGGACGCCGAGGGCGTCCGGTCGGCGTTCGGCGTCCGGGGCGTCGTCACGGACCACTCCGTGACCGGCAGTCCGACCGTGACCCCGCTCCCCGAGGTCGCGCCCGCGGCGGGCGAGGGCGGCCGTCGCGTCCACGTGCTCGGGGCCGGCCGGCCGGCGGCGCGCGCCGTCGCGGACTGTTTCGCCGCCGGCCACGCGGTCACCGCCGGCCCGCTCGCCGCGGGCGACGTCGCGCTGTCGGTCGCCCGCGACCTCGGGGTGTCCGCCGTCGGCGTCCCGCCGCTGTCGGCGCCCGGCGCCGACGCCCGCAGCGAGGCCGCGGAGTGGATCGCCGCGGCGGACGTGACGGTGCTCGCGGGCCCCGAGCCGCCCGACCCGCTCCGGAAACTGGCCCGCGGGGCGGACCGGCTCGTGGTCGTGGGCGACGGGAACACGGGCACGGAGGACGCCGGGAGCGACGGCGTCGACGAGAAGGGGCAGAGACGCGTGACGGGACGCGCGGAGACGGTCCGTCCGGGGGAGGTCGTCGAGGCGGTCGCGGCCGGTTCTCCGCCCGCCGCCGCGGACGACTGAGACGGCCCCGGTCAGTCGTCGCCGCGGCGCCGGTAGAGGATGCTCGGCCGCATCGACAGCACGGCGGTCCCGTCGCCGCGGGTGGTGGTCACCCGCGAGGTGACGTGGCCGCGGTCCTCGTCCCACACTTCCCGGTCGACCACCTCGACGGTCGCCGACAGTTCGTCGCCCGGCCGGACCGGGTCCAGAAAGCGCAGGTCGTCGACGCCGGTCGCGCCGACCAGGGCGTGGTCCGCCAGCGGTCCCTCGATCAACACCCGCATCGTCGCGGCACAGGTGTGCCAACCGCTGGCGATCAGGCCGCCGAAGGGGGAGCCGGCCGCCGTCTCGCGGTCCGTGTGGATCGGCTGGGGGTCGAACTCCTCGGCGAACCCGACGATGCCGTCCTCGTCCATCCGGTAGACGCCGCCCTCGACCGTGTCGCCGACGGAGACGTCCTCGAAAAAGCGCATCGGGGGTCTACTGCCCGGTCTGGTTCGCGACCCAGGCGTCGTACTCCTCCTGGGGGAGCACGTGGACCGTCCCCAGCATCTGGGAGTGGCCGACGCCACAGTACTCCGCACAGTACAGCTGGTAGTCGCCGGGCTGGGTGATGGTGGTCTGCAGCGTGTTGTGCTGGCCCGGCAGCGCGTCCTGCTTCAGCCCCAGGTCGGGCACGTGGAACGAGTGCAGCCAGCGGTTGGAGGTGACGTCTAAATGCACCGTCCGGTTGGCCGGCAGGTAGATCTCGCCGCTGGTACTCACCCGCTCTTCGCCGCTCCCGGTGTCGTTGTAGTTGAAGCTCCACTGGTAGGTTGTGGCGACGACCTCCACCTCGGTGGTCTCGTCGTCGCCCAGTTCCGGCCCGGCGCTGGAGGTGACGTCGGGCTGGGCGAGCACACTGTAGGAGGCGACCCCGACGAACAGCAGGACGATGGCGGTCGCGACCGTCCAGGTGATCTCCAGCCGGCGGTTCTCCATCGTCGGCAGCGGCTCGTCGTTGTCCTTGAACCGCCAGACGGTGTAGATCAGGATCCCCTCCACCAGCACCGTGACCGGGATCGCGACGTACAGCAGGTTGAGGTTGAGGCCCCAGATCGCGTCCCGTGTCGTCGAGGGGCCAGCCTGCGCGGCGGCCGGCTCTACGAGGACGGCCAGGAAGGCCGCCCCGGTGAGGGCGGCCAGTCCGGCGCGAGTCCGGTTCATAGCCGGGGGTTAGTACAGGCCCTACAAATACCTGCTGGCTCCCGGCCGCACTCGGCCGTCTCCGGGGGGCGACCCGACCCGGACTCCCGCCGTATCACGGGACGGGAGGGTCGTTCCCCCGCGGGGCCCGTCCGCGCAGCGCCGGGGAAGCGCATGGTCTAAGTGCGCCCTCGCGAACGTGTTACTATGTCTCTGGCCCGGCCACGGTTCACGACGCTGCTGGGCGCGGGCGCGCTCGGGGTCTACCTGCTGGTGGTCGCGGGCGCCACCGCCGCCGTCACGGACGCCGTGAGCGCCTGTTCGACGTGGCCCGCCTGTCGCGGTTCGCTCGCGGACCCCGGGGTGGCCGTCGCGTGGGGCCACCGGCTCCTGGCCGCGCTGTCGGGGCTCGTGGTCCTCGTGGCGACGGTGTGGGCGTTCCGCGCGGACGTCGGCCGCCGCGTGCGGGCCGCGCTCGCGCTCGCGCTCGTCCTCTACCCCGTCCAGGTCGCGCTGGGCGCGGTCGTCGCCACCGGCGGCGCCGCGGGACGGCTCCCGGGCGCCCACCTCGCCGCCGGCCTGGGTATCTTCGCCGCGTTAGTGGCCGCGCTCGCCTGGCGCCTGGAGACCGAGACCGGCGTCGACGACGAGACCCCGGTCGCCGGGACAGCCCCGTCGGTCGCCGACGGTGCCGGACCCGCGGCGGCCCCGGTCGAGGACGCGGGCGGCGAGGCGGGGGCCGGAGCGGCGACCCTCTCGACCCGTCGCCGCCTCCTCGAGACCGGCCTGGCATACTTCCGGCTCACCAAGCCCCGGCTGATGTGGCTGCTCTGTCTCGTCGCCGGCGCCGGGATGGCGCTCAACGCCGCCGTCGCGGGCACCGGACTCGCCGCCCGGACGGTCGTCCTCACGCTGGGCGGGGGCGTGCTCGCAATCGGCGCCTCCGGCACGTTCAACCACGTCTTGGAGCGTGACGTCGACCGCCGGATGGACCGCACCTCGGACCGCCCGATCGCGACCCACGAGATCCCGGTCCGCAACGCCGTCGCCTTCGGCTTCGCGCTGGCGCTCGCCGCGGTGGCGGCCTTCCTCGCCGTCAACCCCCTGACGGCGCTCTTGGGCGTCGCCGCCGTCCTGTTCTACAGCGTCGTCTACACGCTGATCCTCAAGCCCAACACCGTCCAGAACACGGTCATCGGGGGCGCCGCCGGCGCGCTGCCCGCCCTGATCGGCTGGGTCGCCGTCTCGGGATCGTTCGGCCTCCCCGGGGTCGCGCTCGCCGCCGTCGTCTTCTGCTGGACGCCCGCACACTTCTACAACCTGGCGCTGGCCTACAAGGAGGACTACGCCCGCGGGGGCTTCCCGATGATGCCGGTCGTCCGGGGCGAGACCGAGACCCGCAAGCACGTGCTGTACTACTTCGGTGCGACGCTCGTCGCGACGGCGCTGCTGGCGTGGCTCTCGCCGCTGGGCACGCTGTACGCCGCCACCACGGCCCTGCTGGGCGCCGTCTTTCTCTGGGCGGTCGTCCGGCTTCACCGCGAGCGCACCGACGACGCCGCCTTCCGGGCCTTCCACGCCTCCAACGCCTACCTGGGAACGCTCCTGATCGCGGTCGTGATCGACGCGCTCGCGGTCTGACCCGATGACCGGCTCCGAACCGTCGCCCTCCCGTCCGCTCTCGGTCCGGATCCGCTCGCTCGCCGCGCGCCTGCGTCCCTCCGGGCCGACGCTCCTGTGGGGCGGGCTGCTCGTCAACACCGAACTCCTCCTGCTGGGCGTCTCGCTGTCCACCCGGCAGGGCGACGTCTACGCCTGGTTCCCGACGCTGATGCCCTTCCTCTGGATCGACGTCGCGCTGTGGGTGCTCGTCCGGACGGATCTTCCGCCGGTGCCCGGCCGGCGACGGGTCGGCGCGGCGGCGGTCGCCGGCGGCTACCTCCTGCTGCTCGGGACGCTCGGCGGCGTGATCGTCCCCGACCCGGCGCTGCCGACCTTCGGCGTCGACCTCTCGCTGTCGGCGACCCCGGGCTGGTCGCCGACGCTGACCCTCTCGACGCCCCTCGCCACGGTCGCGCTGGTCCCCTGGAAGGTCGCGGGCTACGGGACGCTGGCCTACCTGGTGTACGCCGTCGCCCTGGGCGCGGGCGGCGGTCTCGCGGGCGGTCTGCTGGGCTTTGCCTCCTGTGTCTCCTGTCTGGTCGGCCTGCTGGCCTCGGTCGTCGGCGGCGTCGGCGGCGCCGGCGCCGGGCTGGCGAACGCGCTCCTGGGGGTGAACTACCCGCTGTCGACGGCCGCCTGGCTCGTCTCGGTCGGTCTGCTGTACGGCGCCCACGCCGCGGACTGGCGGCTGGGCGCCGCGCTGGCCGACGCCTTCGGCGACGACTGAGCGCCGGCCGTCCGGGTCGACGGTCTTTCCCGTCCGGCCGCCGTCCGCCGGGCCATGACCGAGGTGGACGTCGAGTACTGCGTGCCGTGTGGCTTCAGACGCCGGGCGCTGGACACCGCGGCGGCGATCCTCAACGCCTGCGAGCGCGAGATAGACAGCCTGACCCTGACGACCGGTGACCACGGCGTCTTCCGGGTGACCGTCGACGGGCGAACGGTGTACGACAAGGAGGCGGACGACATGGACGTCGACGGCGTGGCGCGGGCGGTGCGGGAGGCGGTCTGAGCCGTCTCGCCGCAGCGAGCCCACGAGGATCGAAGCGTCTTTCGGCACGCCTCGCCGAGAGCGGGTATGGAGCCGGCAGTCGAGGCCACGGACCTCCGGCGGTCCTACGGGGAGACGACCGCGCTCGCGGGCGTCTCGCTGGAGCTGGCCCCCGGGGAGGTGTTCGCCCTGGTCGGCCCGAACGGGGCCGGCAAGACCACGCTCGTCCGTGCGCTGACCGGCACGACCGACGCCGAGGGGACGGTCCGGCTGTTCGGGACCGACCCCCGCGACGTCGACCGGGACCGGATCGGGCTGCTTCCCCAGTCGTTCGACCCGCCGGACCGCCTGACCGCCCGCGAACTGGTGGCCTACTACGCCGGCCTGTTCGACGACCCCCGGGCCGTCGGGAGCGTGCTCGCGGACGTCGGGCTCGCCGAGGACGCCGATGGCTACTACGAGACCCTCTCCGGCGGCCAGCGCCGCCGGGCCTGCGTGGCGACGGCGCTGGTCGGCGACCCCGACCTGCTCGTGCTCGACGAACCCACGACCGGGATCGATCCCGCCGGCCGACGGGCGCTGTGGGCGCTGCTCGACGGGCTCGCCGAGCGGGGCGTCACGGTGCTCGTGACCACCCACTACATGGCGGAGGCCCGCGAGCTGGCCGACCGCGTCGGACTGCTCGCCGGCGGCGAACTGGTCGCGTGTGACGACCCCGAGGCGCTGATCCGCGCCCACGGCGACGAGCCTCGACTGACCGTCACCGGCGTCGCCGACACCGAGGGCGACGGCGGCCTCGACGCCACGACGGCCGAGCGGGTGGAGGCCGCCGTCGGCCGGCCGACCCGGGTGGTCGACGGTCGACTCGTCGTGCGGGGCGTGACGCCCGCCGGGATCGGCGAGGTGGCCGCGGCCCTGGAGCGGGCGGGCGTCGACTACGACGAACTCGCCTGGAGCGAGCCCGACCTGGAGGACGTCTACCTCGAACTGACCGGCGAGCCGGTCCGGCGCGACGGCGTGTCGGCGGCCGGGACCGGAGCGTCGTCCCGCGCCGGGGAGACGGTCGGGGCGACGACCGACGGCGGGCGCGACGCCAGTGCCGACCCCTCCGAGGATCCGGCCCGGGGGGAGCGATGAGCCGGATCGGCCGCGTCGGGAGCCAGTTCCGCGCCGCCAGGCTGGCCTTCCTCCGCCGCCGGACGGCGGTCTTTTTCACGTTCGTCTTCCCGCTGTTGATCGTCGTGATCTTCGGCGCGCTGATCAGCACCGAGCCCGGCGGCGGCGGCCTGTTCACCCGCCCGCCGGCGTACTACGTCCCGGGGTATCTCGCGGTCGTGGTGCTGTTCACGCCGCTGTCCCGCGTCGGCAGCGAGGTCGCCCGGGGCCGGTCGGGCAACCGGTTCGAGAAGCTCGCCACCACCCCGCTGCGCCGCTGGGAGTGGCTGCTCGCCCAGGCGGCCGTGAACGTGCTCGTGATCGGCGCCGCCGCGGCGCTCGTGCTCGCGCTGATGGCGCTCGTGACCGGCGCCGCCCTCTCGCCGACCCCCGTCTCCGCGCTCGCGCTCGTGGCCTTCGTCGCGCTGGGCGTGACGCTGTTCTGTGGCGTCGGTGCTCTGCTCGGCCGGGTCGCCGACTCGCAGGACGGCGTCATCGCCGCCAGCAACGCGCTGGCGCTTCCGCTGCTTTTCCTCTCGGAGACGTTCGTCGCGCCCGACCGGCTCCCCCCCTGGCTCCCGACGGAGCTCTCGCCGCTGACCTACTTCTCCCGCGGGGTCAGGACCGCCGTCGACGGGACGGTCGCCGCCGGCGAACTGGGCGTCGTGCTCGTGCTCGCCGCGGTCTTCCTCCTGGCCGGCGCCGCCGCCATCCCGACGACGGACTGACCACGGCCGCGGCGATCGGTCGAGAGGCTCGACGCTACTCCCGGCCGAACGGACCCCACGACGGACGGGGGACCGCGACCAGCGGTAGGAGGGCGGCCTCGCGGGGGACCCAGCCGTAGACGTGGTTGAGCATGAGGTAGGTGACGATGCCCAGCGCGAGGCTCAGCGACCACGCCGTCGCGGCGATCCGGCCGACGGTGGGGTGGAGGCTGTCGCGCAGTTCGCTCGGCGAGTGGGTGAGCCCGAGCACGACCGCGTGGAGCACCACCGGCACCGACAGCGCCGACAGCAGGATGTGGACGGCGAGCATCGCCAGGTACGCGATCCGGACGGGACCCTCGGCGAGGATCGCCTTCTCGAACCCCCCGCCGACCTTGGCGAGGTACATCACCAGGAAGACGAGGATCAGCGTGAACGCCGTCAGCATCGCGGCGCGGTGTCCGTGGATCCGTCCGGTCCGCACGAAGTAGACGCCGGCGAGGATCGACGCCAGGGCGAACGTGTTGACGACGGCGATGGCGTCACCCAGGAGGACGACCGTCTCCCGGGAGAACTCCGGCAGCGGGAGCGTGCCGGAGAAGGCGCCGGCGACCAGCGCGTAGCCGAGCACGGAGAGGACGCCGGTGACGACCCGCGGTCTGGCCCGGACCCGCGAGCGCACCCGTTCTGCGACTGCCATACTCCCGCTGAGGTTCGCTCGGGGTTTTCCCTTTCGATCGGCCGCGGTCGCCGGGCCTCCCGACCTCCCGATCGGCGACCGGTTCGGTCCGGCGGCGACGCCGTACCACAGCGTTCAAACCGGGGCCGACCCACCCGGCACCCATGTCAGCCGTGTTGGCCGGGGTCTACGCCGTACACCTGCTGTTCGCCGGGCTCTGGACCGGGAGCGTTCTGTTCGTCGCCTGGGCCGTGTTGCCGACCGCCGCCGACGGGTCGGCGAGTCCCGCCTCGCTGTCGCCGGTCGTCTCCCGCCTGCGGACCGTCTCGCGGGCCAGCGCGACGCTGCTCCTGCTCACCGGCGCCCACCTCGCCAGCACCCGCTACGGCGTCGACGGACTACTGGGCACGACCGGGGGCTACCTGGTGATCGGGATGATCGTCCTGTGGTTCGCGCTGGCCGGCCTCGTCGAGGTCGGTGCCGGCCGCCTCGCCGACGGGTTCGACCGACAGAAGATTCGCGAGCCCGCCCGCGAGGCGAAACCTTTCCTCTACGGCGCCGCCGCCGTCGCCGTTCTCCTCCTGCTGGACGCCGGCGCGCTGCTCGGACTCGTCTACGCCTGATGGGTCCCGGCTCGGCGGTCCCGTCGTCTCCCGAACCGCCCCGACGGGACCGTCCGCTCGACCGTCTACAACCGCTCGTCCAGCCTGTCGGCACACCGTAGCGCCAGCGCCGCGATGGTCAGCGTCGGGTTCATCGCGCCCGCGGTGGGGAAGACGCTGGAGGAGGCGATCCAGAGGTTCGACACGTCGTGGGTCCGCAGGCGCGGCGAGACGACGCTCTCGTCGGGGTCGGTCCCCATCCGGGTCGTCCCCATGTGGTGGTAGGCCGGCCCCGTCGCGTCCGGACCGACCGTCCACTCGACGTCGACGCCCAGTTCGTCCAGCACGGCGTGCTGGACGCGGTTGGCGCGCCGGAGCGTCCGCCGGACCCGATCACCCCACGACCAGCGGACGTCCGGCACCGGGTCCCCGTAGTCGTCGGTCTCTTCGGGGTGGAGCGCGATCCGGTTGTCCGCCCGCGGGGGCTGGCCGACCAGCCCGCCCATCGCGACGCTCGACCCGTACCCCTCCCGGAGGTCCGCCAGCAGGTCGTCGCCCCAGTCGTCGGCCGACAGCGCCGTCTCCACCGGCGACGGGCCGGCGTAGTTGAGGAACTCGAGTTTCATCGGCGAGAGGGGCTCCTCCGTCGCGGGGACGACGGTCTCGCCCTCGCCCCCGCTTTCGCCGTCGGCGCTGTCGTCGCCTCCGCCGCCGTCCGCGCCGACGCGCTCGACGGGTCGGCCGGGCCGGTCGTAGAACTGGTGGGTCTCGCTGGTGTTGAACCCCACGTGGTTCTGCCGAGTGGGCTCGTCGAGGGTGCCGCCGGCACCGGCGAACAGGTGTTCCATGAAGTACCGCCCGACGGCGCCCGAGGAGTTGGCCAGCCCGTCGGGGTGGTCCGGCGAGCGCGACAGCAGGAGTAGTCGCGGGATCTCGACGCCGCCGGCCGCCAGCACGAACGCCCGGGCCCGCTGGCGGTGTTCGGTCCCGTCGGGGGTCGTGTAGCGGGCGGCCTCCACCCGACCGCCTCCGTCGGTCTCCAGCCGGCGGACCGGGACGCGGTCGACGATCCGGGTGCCCGCCTCGCTCGCGGCGTCGGCGTGGACCGTCGCGTCGTACTTCGCGCCGGAGGGACAAACCGGCTGGCAGGTGCCGTAGCCGACACAGGGGCTCCGCCCGTCGTAGGGCTCGGAGTTGCGCGCGTTGCCCACCGAGTGAGTCGTGATCCCAAGGCGCTCACAGGCCGGGGCGAAAAGCGAGTCGGAGTAGGACGGCTCGAAGGCCGCCATCGGGAACGGCTCCTCCCGGGGCGGTGCGAACGGGTTGTCGTCGGCGCCGGCCACCCCCATCGCCTCCTCGGCGGCGGCGTAGTACGGCCGGAGGTCGTCGTAGCCGATCGGCCACGCCGGGTCGTCGTTGGGGAGCGAGGCGTCGAAGTCGCTCTCGTGGAGCCGCATCACCATCCCCTGCCAGTGCAGCGTCGACCCGCCGACACCCTTCACGCGGGCGACGTTCAGCGGGTAGAACCGGTCGCCGGTCGCCCCGAAGGCGTCCCGCTCGGGGTCCTCGGGCCAGGCGTCGCCGCCGCCGGGCCGGATCGCCCGCTCCATACGCCGCTCGCGGTCCTCGCGGTCGGCGTCGAACCGCGGCCCGGCCTCTAGCACCACGACCTCGTGGCCCGCCCGCGCCAGGCGGTCCGCGACGAGACTCCCCGCGGGTCCGGCGCCGACCACGCAGACGTCGACCCGCTCTTCGGGGGTCCGATCCATCGACGCCGGGTTAGGCGAACCTAAACTTACGCCTTTCCCTTCCGCGAGCGGCGGACGACCGGACGGGCGGGAAACGTTCCGCGACGTGAGCCGTCCGCGCGGTCAGCGCCCGTCCCGGGCACCGTCGGCGTTCAGCCGGCGGTAGTCGAGATAGGAGAAGACCGTCGCGTAGGCCGCCACCGGGACCGCGGGGCCGACGGCGAAGACGACGAAGTACGCCGGCAGGACGGCGCCGCCCAGCGCGAGGACGCCCGCGATCTTGAACAGCGGGCCCGACCGCTCGTGGGTACGCACCCAGACGCGCTCGTCGCTCAGCGTCCAGGGCGTGCGGACGCCGACGAACCAGTTGGGCTCGACCCGCTCCGTGACGACGCCGACGACGTAGTAGAGCAGCGCCGGCACGGGGGCGAGCGCACGCGCGAGGCCCACGTCGTAGCCGAGGTTGACGCCGACGATCAGCAGGTGGACGTACGCCGGCAGACCGACCACCGTCAGGACCAGGAGGTCGTAGTACGAGCCCAGCGCCGCGACGTTCTCGCCCAGCGGGTCGATCCGCGGGAGCGCCTCGAACAGCGCCAGCAGGGCGGCCGCGAGTGCGGGGAGCAACGCGAGTCCCGCGGCCTTGGGCATCGTCCCGACGACCGCGCCGCCGGCCGAGAACTGTGTCGCGAGCGTCGCCGGGAGCCGCGGCGCCGCCAGGACGCTCGCGGCGGCGGACAGCGCCACCAGGGCGCCGCCGACCGCGAGCCGTTCGCGTCGTGTCATGCTCGACGGTACGCGGTCGTGGATCATAAACACCGGTCGACCGTCGCGGGCGCCGAGACGGTCCCGCGCCGGAGCGGCCGCTCAGGGAATTCGGATCCGGTTGCGCAACGTGCCCACGCCCTCTATGTCCACCTCGACGGTGTCGCCGTCCGACAGCGGACCGACGCCCTCGGGCGTGCCGGTGGCGATCACGTCGCCCGGTTCCAGGGTCATGTAGGTCGTTATCTCCTCGATCAGCGTCGGCACGTCGAAGATCATCGCGTCGCGGCTCCCGGACTGACGTCGCTCGCCGTTGAGCCGCAGTTCGACGCTCGCGTCCGCCGGGACGTGTTCCGGCGTCGCCACCAGCGGCCCCAGCGGACAGGCGTTGTCGAACGCCTTCCCCCGCACCCAGTTCTGCTCGCGGTTCTGGTCGTCGCGGTTGGAGACGTCGTTGACACAGGTGAACCCCGCGACGACGTCCATCGCGCCGGCGGCGCCGACGTGCTTGCACTGCTCGCCGATCACCACCCCGAGTTCGGCCTCGTAGTCGATGCGTTCCTTCCCCTCCGGGAGCGTGAGCGTGCCGCCGTGGCTCGCGACGGCGTTGGGCGGCTTCAGAAAGAGCAGCGGCCGGTCCGGGACGTCCTCGTCGCGCTCGTCGGCGTGGCTGTGGTAGTTCCGACCCACACACACCACCTTCGTCGGCTCGCAGGGCGGCAGGACGTCCACCTCCTCGGGGGCGTACGTCTCGTCGCCGAAGGCGATCCGGCCGTACGGGCCGGCGGCGGCCGTCACCCGCGGCTCGCCGTCCTCGACGGTCCACCGGCCACCCCTCACGTTGCCGGCGGAGTCCCTGAAACGGACGCGTTTCATGACTCCGAGGTGAGCGGCCCCCGGCATAAGCGTTCGGTGCCGCGTTTCGACGCCCGTCGCCGCGGGGTTCGTCGTCCGTCTGGACGCCGTTCGGGCGCGTGATCGACCGGCCGTCGGGACCCGGATCGACCGTCCGGACTCACGTGACCGACCCGGCCGATCGAACCGCTTTTGCCCGGCGCCGCGCTACCGCGGGGCGATGGAGTTTCTCGTGGTCGGCGCCGGCGCGATGGGCCGGTGGTTCGCCGACGCGGTCGCGGACGAGGTCGCCTTCCTCGACGTGGACCCCGACGCCGCGGCGGCGGCCGCCGAGGCGACCGGCGGCCGGGCGGTCGGCCCCGACACGACGGAGACCTTCGAGGCCGTCTGTGTCGCGGTGCCGCTCCCGGCGGCCGCCGAGGCGCTCGGGACCTACGCCGGGCGCGCCGAGCGGGCGGTGTTCGACGTCGCCGGGGTGATGGCCGAGCCGCTGGCCGCGGCCCGCGAGGCCGCCCCGGACGCGGAGCGGGCGAGCCTCCACCCGCTCTTCGCCCCCTCGAACGCCCCCGGCACCGTCGCCGCCGTCGTCGACGAGGACGGGCCGGGCGTCCGGGCCGTCCTCGACCGCCTGGCCGACCGCGACAACCGGATCTACCGGACCACCGCCGCCGAGCACGACGACGCGATGCGGACCGTCCAGGCCCGCACCCACGCCGCCGTGCTGGCGTTCGCGCTGGCCGCCGAGGACGTCCCGGAGCCGTTCCACACGCCGATCTCGGCGGGGCTGTCGGAACTGGTCGCCGAGGTGACCGGCGGCGAGCCCCGCGTGTACGCGGACGTACAGGCCGCCTTCGACGGCGCCGACGACGTCGCCGCGGCCGCCCGCGAGATAGCGGACGCCGACCCGGAGCGGTTCGCCCGACTGTACGAGCGGGCCGGCGCGGGCCCGTTCGGCGCCGCCGACGGGGCCGATCGGCCCCGGACCGGGGACGCCGGGGCCGACTCGACATGAACGCCGAGCAGCGCGAGGCCGTCCGGGAGAACGCCAAGTACCTCCGCGAGGTGCGGCCCATCGACCCCGACGAGATCTACGAGTACGTCGACGGACAGCCCCACCCGGCCGCGGTCCGGCAGGTGCTCCGGGAGTCCGCGGCGGACCTGGGGCTGGTCGAGCGCGGGGACGGCGCCTTCGAGCCGCCGGACGAGGCTCCGGTGACCGTCGACTTCGACGGGACCGTCGACGCCCTCCCCGCCCGCCACGCCGAGCGCGTCGCGGAGCTGCTGGTCGAGACCTACGGTCCCGACTGGCACCGCGGGGAGAGCGGCGACCGGCTCCGCGAGCGGGTCCGCGAGATAAAGGACCGCTACCTCCGCGGGAACGACGTCCGCTACGACGAACTGACGGCGCTTGGGTACGCGACCTACCACCTCCCGACGACGTACGCCGAGGGGACGTACGTGCTCGCGGCGCTCGCGGCGGCCGACCGGCTCCCCGGACACCTGCGCGTGCTCGACGTCGGCGCGGGGGTCGGCGGCCCGGCGCTGGCGCTGCTCGACCTCCTGTCCGACGACGTCCTGGTGGAGTACGACGCCATCGAGCCCAGCGCCGCCGCGGACGTCTTCGAGCACGTCGTCGAGCCGGGGCGAAACGCCCACGTGACGGTTCACCGCTCGCGGGCGGAGGCGTTCGAGCCCGACGACGACTACGACCTGCTGCTGTTCGCGAACGTGCTGAGCGAACTGGACGATCCGGCCGAGACCCTCTCGCGGTACCTGGACGCGCTGGCGGAGACGGGGACGGCGGCGCTGATCGCGCCGGCCGACCGCAACACGGCGATCGGGCTCCGGCGGGTCGAGCGCGCCGTCGCCGACGACGGCCCCGCGACGGTGTACGCCCCGACGGTGCGGCTCTGGCCCGGGCTGGCGCCGGCGAGTGACTCCTGGTCGTTCGACGTCCGGCCGGACGTCGCCGTCCCGTCGGTCCAGGAGCGCCTCGACGGCGCCGGCGCCGGCGACGGGGAGTTCGTCAACGTCGACGTCCAGTACGCCCACTCGCTTCTCGGTCTCGACGGGGAGGCCGCGGTGGCCGCCCGGGGGGACCGCTCGCGGTACGCCCCGATGGCCGAGGCCGAGGACCACGTCGCCGACCGGGTGAACCTGCTTGCGGTGAAGCTGAGCCGCGACCTCGCGGACGGCGACCGCCCGCTGTACCTGATCGGCGACGGGAGCCAGCGGGTCGACCACTTCGCCGTGCTGACCGAGGAGTCGGCGCTCAACGCCGCCCTCCGGCGGGCCGACTACGGCGCCCCCCTCTCGATCGAGAACGCCCTCGTCCTCTGGAACGACGACGAGGGCGCCTACAACGTGGTCGTGGACGGCGAGACGGTGGTCGACCCCGCGCGGTGACCGTCGCGGCGACGCCCCGTGGCCGGCGGACCCGCGGCGCCGACGGTTCCGGTGTTCTTTTGAGGGTTTCGGCGCCAGGTGGTCCATGGACGAGGAGCCGGTCATCCTCCTGACCAACGACGACGGGATCGACAGCGTCGGCTTCCGGGCGCTGTACGACGAACTCGCGGACGTCGCCGACGTGACGGCGGTCGCTCCGGCCGACGACCAGAGCGCGGTCGGGCGGGCGATGTCCAGCGAGGTGCCCGTCGAGGAACACGAGATGGGCTACGCCGTGCAGGGGACCCCCGCGGACTGTGTCGTCGCCGGCCTGGAGGCGCTGGTGCCCGACGTCGACCTGGTCGTCGCCGGCATCAACCGCGGCGCCAACCTGGGTGCGTACGTGCTCGGTCGGTCGGGGACGGTCAGCGCGGCCGTCGAGGCCACCTTCTTCGACGTCCCCGCGATCGCCGTCTCGCTGTACATCCCCGTCCGGGAGGACGTCGCGTACACCGACGTCGGCGCCGAGTACGAGAGCTACGCGTCGGCCGCGGGCGCCGCCCGCTTCCTCGCGGAGCACGCCCCCGCGGCGGGCGTGTTCGACCAGTGTGACTACCTCAACGTCAACGCCCCCGTCGCCGAGTGGGGGCCGGCCGGGATGACCGTCACCCGCCCGTCGCACAACTACGACATGGAGGCGGTGCGCGACGACGGGATCGTCAGCCTGAACGACCGCATCTGGGAGCGGATGGCCGACGGCGACATCCCCGACCCCGAGGGGACCGACCGCCGGGCCGTCGTCGACGGACAGGTGTCGGTGTCGCCGCTGACCGCCCCCCACACGACGGAACATCACGAGGCCCTGGACGGCCTGGCCGAGGCCTACGATCCGGCGGCCGAGGCCGGGAGCGAGTAGTCGATCGAGGCTGTAGGCGCGTCGTGATCGTGTTTAGTTAGCTGATAGCGGCGCCAGGGTCGGTGAGACGGCCCTGAAACTCCCGGCCGGCTGCGCTCCCCGAGTCGAGCCGGCTGGGGCCTCCCGGGCGGTCTTCCTCCACACACCAGTCGCCGTTGCTAACGTAAGCACTACAGGCGTCGCCGACGGCGGAGTTACGCCCTCGCCGCCCGGTCGTCCTGTGTGTCACGACCCGCCGACGCGTCGCGTCGCTTCGCCTTCGACTACCACCCCGCGGAGATCCGCTGTGGCGACGGGACGGCCGCCGACCTCGGCGAGTTGCTGGCCGCGCGCGGGCTCGACGACGCGCTCGTGGTCGCCGGCGAGACCGTCGGCGCGACCCCGGCCGTCGTCGACCCGGTCCGGGCGGGCCTGGGCGACCGGTTCGCCGGCCTGTTCGCGGAGACGACCCCCGAGAAACGCCTGGGAACGGCGCTCGCGGCCGCCCGGCGGGTCCGGGCCGAGGGACACGACGCCCTGGTCGGTCTGGGCGGCGGCAGCAGCCTCGACGTCGCGACGGTCGCCACCGTGCTCCTGAGCCACGAGGACCCCGGGGCGGCCGTCGAGAGCGGGCGGGTGACGGTCGCCGACGGCGGCGAACCGACGCCCGTGGTCGCCGTCCCGACGACGCCGGCGGGCGCCGACCTCTCGCCGGTCGCCGGGATCACGCTGACGCTGGAACCGGGGTCGGATCGCGACGACCCGCCGACGGGGAGCGCGAGCGACCGCCGTCCGATGCCGGCCGCGCTGGTCGCGGACACCGCGCTCGTGGCGACGACGCCGCGGTCGGTGCTGTGTGCCTCCGCGATGAACGGCTTCGACAAGGCCGTCGAGTCGCCGTACTCGCCCCACGCCACGCCGATCACCGACGCGACCGCGCTCCGGGCGCTGTCGCTGACGCGCTCGGGCTTCGGGGCGCTGTCCGCCGACGACCCCGACCCCGACGACCGCTACGACGCCGTCGCGGGGGTCGTCCTCGCGCAGTACGGCGTCACGACGGGCGAGGTCAGCAGGCTCTCGATCGTCCACGCCTTCGGCCACGGCTTCTCCCACGGCTACGACGTCCACCAGGGGGTGGCCCACGGCGTCCTCGCGCCCCACGTCCTCGAGTACCTCTTCGGCGAGGTCGACGGCCGCCGGGCGCTGCTGGCCGAGGGGCTCGGGGTCGAGGGGGCGACCGACGAGGAACTGGCCGCCGGCGTGGTCGAGGCCGTCGCCGAGGTGGCCGCCGACCTGGGTCTGCCCGACCGGCTGCGCGACCTGTCGGGGGTCGAACGGTCCGATCTGCCGCCGATCGCCGCGGCGATCCACGCCGACGGGACCCTCGCCGCCGCGCCGGTCGACCCCGACCGCGAGGCGATCCTCGGGGTGCTGGAGGCGGCCTGGTGAGCGACGGGAGCGGCCGGGCGCGTCCGCCTCCGGCCACCCCGTCCGGGGCCTACTCGTGGCCGGAGACCGGGACCGGCTCGTAGGGCGCCTCCAGGTAGTCGACGTCCGACGCCGACAGGTCGATCTCCAGGGCCTCGACGGCCTCCTCTAAGTGCTCGACGCTCGATGTCCCGACGATGGGGGCGTCGACGTGGTCCTTGTCCAGCACCCACGCCAGCGCGACCTGTGCCATCGTGGCGTCGTACTCCGTGGCCAACTCCTCGACGCGCTCGTTGATCTCGCGGCCGCCGCCCTCCCGGTAGGGGTGTTCGTACATGTGCTCCTCCGTCTCCCCGCGGGTGGTCGCGTCGATCTGCTCGTGGGGTCGGGTGAGGTAGCCACGCGCCAGCGGGCTCCAGGGGATCACGCCGACGTCCTCGCGGTCACACAGCGGGAGGGTCTCCCGCTCCTCCTCGCGGTAGACCAGGTTGTAGTGGTTCTGCATCGTCTCGAAGCGGGCCAGCCCCTCGCGCTCGCTGACCCGCTGTGAGCGGGCGAACTGGCGGGCCCACATCGAGGAGGCCCCGGCGTGGCGGATCTTCCCGCGATGGACGGCGTCGTCCAGCGTCGCGAGCGTGGTCTCGATCGGCGTGTCGTAGTCCCAGCGGTGGATCTGGTAGAGGTCGATCGTCTCCATCCCCAGTCGGTCCAGGCTGTTGTCCAGTTCCTGGCCCAGCGCCTTCCGCGAGAGCCCCCCGGCGTTGGGGTCGTCGCGCATCTGGAAGAACCCCTTCGTGGCGACGACCTGCTCGTCGCGCCCGTAGTCGGCGAGCACGTCGCCGAGCACCCGCTCGGACTCGCCCAACGAGTACATGTTGGCGGTGTCGAAGAAGTTCACCCCCAGATCGATCGCCCGCTCGATCACCTCGCGGGAGTCGTCCTCGTCGAGCACCCACTCGCGCCAGTCGGGGGTGCCGAAGCTCATACAGCCCAGACAGATCCGGCTGACCTCCATCCCGGTCGACCCCAGGGTCGTGTACTCCATGGCTCCCGGGGCGGCGGGACGGAACAAAAAGGTGATCGTCAGGCGTCCAGCGCGTCCAGATCCAGCCGCCCGACGAACCGACGGGTGCCCAGGTACAGCGCGGCGGCGAGGGCGAGATAACCCAGGACGTGGGCCCGGGTGAGCGCCGTGGCGGAGTCGACGGCCAACTTCGCGGCCGTGGTCGCGGGGTGTTCGGGCAACACGACGGCGGCGCCGAACACCGCGAGCGTCAGCACGGAGTACAGGAGCTGAGCGGAGCGACGGGTGCCCAGGCGCAGCCCCAGGACGACGCCGAAGGTGACCACGACGACGGCGACGGCCGAGACCAGCCCCAGGAGCGCAACCGGGTTGGCGACGGCGATGCCGTTGAACGACAGCAACAGGATCCAGAGGGTGGCCTGAGCGGGGGCCAGCGCCGCCATCGCCAGCGCCTTCCCGTCGATCACGTCCGTCAGACTCACCGGCGCGGCCCGCAGCAGGGTGAGCGTCCCGCCCTCTATCTCTTCGGTGACGGCGTCGACGGCGACCGACCCGGAGATGAACGGCGGCAGGAAGAGCAACAGCGGCAGGAGCACGGTGTAGGTGAACCCGTAGTACTGGCCAGCGTCGACGTCGTCGGGCAGCGGGAGCGGCGGGCGCTCCAGGAAGGCCCCCCGACGGTCACGTTCGGCCCGTTCGAGCTCCTGGAGCGCCCCGCGGACCTGGACGACGATCAGCGTCGTCTCGATGGAGCCGTCGGGCACCGTCGCCGAGACGTCGAGCACGCGGCCGCCGTCGCCGTCGCCGTTCCCGCCGCCCGGCGCCGGCACGCGGCTCCCGACGAGCACCGCCTGGATCTCGCCGTCGGCGAAGCTCTCGCGGGCGGCCGCCGGCGACTCGTAGGGGACCGGCTCGGCCCCGCCCTGGGCCCGCACGGCCTCCAGGAGCGCGTCGTCGCCCTCGCCGGCGACGCCGATCTCGACGCCTTGCGCGTCGACCGAGCCGGGGCTGTACAGCGAGGTGAGCCCGACCACCAGGAAGGAGGAGAAGGCGGCCACGAACAGCTGGATCAGGATCGCCAGCACGATGGTCTTCTCGCGGGAGAGCGCCGACAGCTCCCGGCGGGCGATCGTCAGGAGCGGCGGCCGGTCAGACAAGGCCGCTCACCGCCGTGACGACCGTGTAGTTGTACGCGAAGTGGATCGCCATCGCCGCGACCAGCCCGACGGCGTAGGCCCGCCGACCCCGGCGGGCGCCCAGCGAGGAGACCGTCGCGGTGACCACGTGCAACAAGAGCGGCGCCAAGAGGAAGAGAAGCGCCACCAGCGCCACGGGCACCCCCTCCGGGACGAGCCCGCCCAGCAGCGCCGCGCGGCCGGTGGGCACCTCGCCCAGGCCGGCCAGCCGGCCGATCAGGAGGAACTTCTCGGCGAGGAAAAAGCCCAGTCCCGACAGCGCACCGACGAGCAGGCCGGTCCGCAGCGAGCGGTCGTAGATCGAGTGCTCGTAGCCGGCGTAGAGGTGGAGGCTCTTGGCGAGTTCCTCGACGACGACCACCGCGATCAGGACGAGCGGGATCGAGATCTCGCCCAGCGCGAACAGCAGGGCGATCGCGCCCAGTTCGGCCACCAGCACCAGCGGCAACAGGAGCACGCTCATCGTCAGCGCGCTCCGGGGCCGGGAGAGCCGGCCGGCCAGCGCGTCCAGGGCCTTCAGCGGCAGCGCCCGCTGGGCGAACATGTCCTCCTCGCGGTACAGCCCCGCGCCGAGCCCGAACAACACGAGCGCGGTCAGCGCCGGCGGCGTCACCGAGAAGAGGGCGTCGGTCGCCGGGACGGCCTCGGCGCCCAGGTCACGGACGACGAGGGTCAGCGGCGATATCAGCGCGATCGGGGTCACGTCCGTGAAGATCGCGGGCACGAAGGCGTAACTCGTCAGCGACACGGTCACCGTCACCGTCACGAAGGTGAGTTCCTTGAACGACCGGGCGAACATCGCGCCACAGAACGTCGCCGACAGGAAGAGCAGAGCCAGCGGCGCCACCGCCAGCACGGCCAGAGGGCCGCCGCCGGGGGCCAGCCCCGAGAGCCGCAGGGCGGCGGTGATCAGGGTCACGACGCCCATCGCCGCGGCGAAGTACGGCAGCGTCTTGCCGGCGATGATCTCCCCGCGGGAGACGGGCGCCACCAGCAGCAACTCCCCCCGCCGGTTGAGCCGCTCGCTCAGCATCGTCGACCCGTACGCCTGGATGACGAAGTTCAGCGGGACGACGAACAGGAAGGCCAGCACGAGCGACTCGAAGGGGAACGGCGGCGAGATGTCCCCCGGCCGGCCCTGTGTCGTCCCGCCGGTCAGCCCCGAACCGACCCCCTCGACCAGTTCGCCGGTGCCCGCGGCGGGGCCGCTCCCGCCGCCGCTGCCGCCCGCGGCCGCCCCGCCGCCCGCGTCGGCCGTCCCGCCGTCGGAGCCGCCACCGTCGTCGTCGGTCGCCGTGTCGCCGGAACCGCCGGCCGTCGCGCCGCCGGAGCCACCCTCGCCGGCCTCGAACCCGCCGAGGCCGCCGCCGTCGCGCTCGGCGTAGCGCAGCGTCACCGAGACGGGGTAGGCGGCGGTCCGGTTGCCGGTCGCGGCCTCCCGGGCCATCAGCCGTTCGTTGTGCCGCCCCACGGCGCCACGGAACTCCGCGAGCGCGGCCAGGGCCTTCTCCGACTCGGCGGTCGGCGTGACCGTCGTCCCCCGGACCGCCAGGTCGACGTCGTCGGCGTCCCCGCCCTCGACGACGGCGAACGTGGAGTCGTTGGTCGCGGCGGGGTAGTAGGGACTGGACTCCTCGATGCCGACGCGGTAGATCCCCTCGTCGAGGCTCGGCCCGCCGGCGCCGGCGGTCGCGAGGACGCCCACGCCCCCCATCGCCAGGACGACGACGGCCATCGCGGCCAGCGCCCGCCGGTCCACGCCGCCGGCGTTCTTGGTGACCTCCCAGCGGGCGATCCGCAGGACCGTCGAGGGGTTCACCGCGCCCCACCCGACTCGGCGACGTTGAGGAAGACCTCCTCGAGACTCGACTCCTCGGTGCGGATGTCGACCACCTCGCCGCCGCGTCCGGCGGCGGCCTCGCGGGTCGCCTCGACCGCGTCCATCGACCGGACGGTCCGGACCCAGGTGCCGTTCTCCCGGACCGCGTCGGGCACCTCCACGGTGGTGTGGACGTGGTAGCGCCGGTCGCCGTGTTCCTCGCGGAGCGTGGCGAGGTCCCCGCGGGCGACGATCGATCCCTCGTTCATGATCGCCACGCGGTCACAGATCGACTCCACGTGGAAGAGGTTGTGCGCGGAGAAGACGATGGTCTTGCCCGCCTCGGCCAGCCGCTCGGTGAACTCGATGACGTAGTTCGTCGTCAGCGGGTCCAGCCCCGACGCGGGCTCGTCGTAGATCAACACGTCGGGGTCGTTGATCAGCGAGCGGGCGATCGCCACCTTCCGTTTCATCCCCTTGGACATGTCCCCCAACTGGCGCTCGCGGTGGTCGAGTTGCAGTTCGTCGAGCGTGTCGTGGAGCCG
This sequence comes from uncultured Halobacteriales archaeon, assembly GCA_964569925.1. Lineage (GTDB taxonomy): Archaea > Halobacteriota > Halobacteria > Halobacteriales > Haloarculaceae > CAZMWG01. The sequence goes on from CAZMWG010000014.1 coordinate 29,360, forward strand.
CTCGTCGGCGACCTCGCGGTCGACGCCGTAGAGGTCCGCGAAGAAGCGGAGATAGGAGATCGGCGTCATCTCCTCGTACAGCGGCGACTCCTCGGGGAGAAAGCCCAGCCGGCGGCGCATCTCGGTCTCGCCGGCGTCGTAGCCGGCGACGGTGGCCTCGCCGCCGGTCGGCTCCAGCAGACCCGACAGCATCTTCAGCGTCGTGGTCTTGCCGGCGCCGTTCGGGCCGACGACGCCGAACACCTCCCCCCGGTCGACCGAGAACGTGCTCCCCTCCACGGCGACGAAGCCGCCGTACTCCTTGCGCAGGTCCCGGGCCTGGATCATCCGTCCGCCCGTTTCGAGCGGACCGGCAAGAAGCTCCCGCCGCCGGAATCGTTTTCGAGAACGCGACCGCACGGACGGTCGTGATCGACCTACAGCGCACGCCCGACGGCCGTCGGCTCTGTATCGGTCGCGAGGTCGACGCGCCGGTCGGGGTCGCCTGGGACGTCCTGCGGGACACGGAGACGTGGCCGGAGTGGGGACCGTCGGTCCGGGCGGTCGACTCGGCGGAGCGGTACGTCCGCGAGGGGACGACCGGACGGGTACGGACGCCGCTGGGATGGCTGGGCTTCGAGGTGACGACCTGTCGGGACCGCCGGTGGACCTGGCGGGTGGCGGGGGTGCCCGCGACGGGCCACCGGGCCGAACCCGCCGGCGACGGCTCGCGGGTGGTCTTCGAGGTGCCGCCCGTGGCCGCCGCCTACGCGCCGGTCTGTCGACGGGCGTGTCGCCGGATCGCGGCCGCGGCACGCCGGCGGGCGGGGGCGGACGGGGAGGGGTGATCCGACCGGGAGAACTCGGGGTCGGACGGGGCGTCGACGCCGACCGCCGTGCCCGGGTCGGGGTCCGTGGCTACTGTCGTGCCGTCGGTCGGGCTCGCGATACGCGGTGGATGTCGTCCTCGATGCCGGTGCCGTCACAGTCGTCGTTCGGACAGCGGTAGTGCCAGCCGTCCTCCGTGGCGGCCCGCTCGGCGAACCGCTCGCCACACTCGTCACAGAACAGCTGTCCCGCGTCGCAGGTGTCCTTGTGGAGTTCGAGTTCGAGTTCGGTCCCGAAGGTACGCTTGCAGTCCCGGCAGGTGAAGACCATGTTCGGATCATCTACCTCACCCCATATATCCGTACCGGACTGTTCATGCGGTAGCGGCCGTGAGAAGACCTAACACACGATTCCGGCCGGATCGCCGGACGTTCGTCCACCGACCGCCGGACGGCGTCGGGACGGAAGTTACTCGCTCCCCGAGTGACCGTTCGGCCCGCCTACAGGATGTCTTCGACGTGGTCGGCGACCTCCTCGGGGGTGTCCCCGACGGGGACGCCGGCGTCCTCGAGCGCGGCGATCTTCGACTCGGCGGTGCCGGTGCCCGACCCCGAGACGATGGCGCCGGCGTGGCCCATCCGCTTGCCCGGCGGCGCGGTCCGGCCGGCGATGAACCCCGCGACCGGCGTGTCGACGTGGTCGTCGATGAACGCGGCCGCCTGCTCCTCGTCTTCCC